>JAEZHF010000042.1 GCA_023416745.1 Bacillota bacterium | reverse complement strand
CATACGGTCTGCTTCCGTCGGGTCTGGGCGGACGGTTATCCTGTCCGTAGGGTCTGCTCCCGTCGGGTCTGGGCAAACGGTTATCCTGCCCGTACGGTCTGCTCCCGTCGGGTCTGGGCGAACGGTTATCCTGTCCGTACGGTCTGCCGCCGTCGGGTCTGGGCGGGCGGTTGTCCTGTGAGACTGGGCGGCCTTCCTGGGGCCTACTTATTTCTGCAGGCGGAGCCGTCTCTGCAGGGGTCTGCGGGTTCACTTCCCGAGGTTCGGCTTCCGCTATGTTGTCATTGGTGTTATTGGCGGGGGCTTTGACATGTGCCTGTGAAACAGAGACTTCAGCTTGGGGAGCTTTAGCAGGCTGATGCTTGGGCTCTTCATTTTTATCAGCCTCGACAGCAGGCTGGCTTGGCTGCGTTTTGACTTCAGCCGGATGCACTTGGGCGGTGGCTTTCGCTGCTTCTGCTGCGCGCGCTTCCGTCTCGGCCTTGATAAGCTCCTGCTCCTGACGGAAACGTTTTTCCTCGGATTCAGCACGGGCTACCTTGATCAAATCTGCTTCAATACGCTTCAGCGTAGACAAATGAGACTGCACGCTCGTTTGGAGCGACTCCATTCGGGAAACAGTCTGCTTTGATTTGTCCATCAGCTGTTTGTTCATGTCAATAATCTTCAGTTTACTCATTCAATGCCACTCCCACCATGATAATTGTTCTTTATCGCTTTCGCGAATCCAGCGTCTGTGATGCCCACCAGCATCACGCCTGGCCTTCCAATTGCCGCACCCAGATCATCGTCCTCACTAATTATCAGCCACTCAGCACCGGAGCGCTCACATAAACCGGTGAACTGCTTCAAGCTGTTTTCGGACAGCCCATGCTGGACCAGCAACAAACATATCTGCTGTTGCAGCAGGCCTTTTTCACATGCCATGCTTCCGGACATAACCTTACCAGCCCGAAAAGCAAGACCTGCCATAGAGAGATTATTTGATGCCACGCCGCAATATCACCCTTTTGATCGTATTGTACGCTTCTTCGCTCAAAGGCGTATCGAGCGACCGCTCGAAAGCCTTTGTCTTCTTCGCCTTGTCGAGACATTCCACACTGGGGCACAAGTATGCGCCGCGCCCATGTGCTTTGCCCGTCTCGTCCGGGCTTAAGACGTTTTCGTTCGACACGATGCGCACTAACTCTTTCTTAGGCCGACCTTCCCGGCAGGCGATACACATGCGTACGGGAACTTTCTTTGTTTTCAAGCAAATAACGCCTCACTCAAATATAACTATTCTTCAAAGTTCTCGTTGTCATAGCCTTCATCCGGACCGCTGTCACCATCAAAGCCGTCTTCGATATCCAGCATATCGTCATCGTACGGATCGAAATCATTATCCTTCGTTTCTTCCTGATTGTCAAATAACGCAGCTTCTATTTGTGACTGACTCTTGATATCTATCTTCCAGCCGGTAAGTTTGGCTGCGAGACGCGCGTTCTGGCCCTCGCGCCCGATTGCCAGCGACAACTGATAGTCCGGTACCACAACCTTGGCTGCCTTCTCATTCTCGTTTATCTGCACCATCAGAACCTTGGCGGGACGCAAAGAGTTCGCTATGAACTCAATGGGATCCGGGCTCCATGGAATCACGTCAATCTTCTCATTTCCCAGCTCGGCAACCACCCGGTCGATGCGTGAGCCCTTTTGTCCCACACAGGAACCGACCGGATCAACGTTCTCATCGTCCGAATGAACGGCTATCTTCGTCCGCGAACCGGCTTCGCGCGCCACGCTCTTGATATGGACGATATTCTGCATTATCTCAGGAACCTCAATCTCAAATAACCGTTTAAGAAGGATCGGATGCGTTCGCGAGACGATAACCTGCGGCCCTTTGGTGGTTTTGCGAACCTCCATGATGTAGACCTTGATATGATCGTTGATGTTATAACGCTCGCCAGGGATACATTCCGCCGCTGGCATCATGCACTCCACGCCGTCCAGCTCAAGTAAAACGCTGCCCTTATCCACGCGGTGGATGGTAGCGGTCATCACTTCACCTTCCCGCTCCGCAAATTTCTCGTAGATCACACCGCGTTCTGCCTCACGCAAACGGTGTACCACCACCTGCTTAGCCGTCTGGGCCGCAATACGCCCGAATGAACCCGGCGTCACTTCCATTTCTATAACATCGCCCGGTTCATAAGCAATGTTAATTTTATGCGCATCCTTCAGGGAAATCTCCTCAGTTTCATCCACCACCGACTCAACTACCGTCTTTTTGGCATATACCTTGAACATGCCTGTGTCGGGATCCACCTCCACCCGTACGTCCTGCACTGTGCCATAATTTTTCTTATATGCCGAAACAAGAGCGTTCTCAATCGCATCGATCAACACACTCTTGTTTATCCCCTTTTCTTTTTCCAGTGCCGCTAAGGCGCTTAAGAACTCTGTGCTCATTTTTTATTACCTCCGAAATTTATATCCGCATGCAGCCTGGTTATAGCCACATCTTTATTTTCAAATGATTTTTCGCCGCTCTCCGTCTCAATCACCACACGGTCATTATCGTGGCTTTTGAGCAAGCCGATCCATTCCTTCCTGCCGTCTGACGGACGGTACAAACGAACATCAACCTTTTTTCCTAAGCTGCGCACAAAATCCCGCTGCGTCTTGAGGGGTCTGTCAAGACCCGGTGACGAGACGCACAGGCAATACGATTCTTCTATCGGGTCTTTCTCATCGATGATCGGATCGATCAGCCGGCTTATCTTCTCGCAATCTTCAAGACCGAGACCGCCCGGCTTATCCGCATATATGATCAGTTCATTGGCACCGGCCGTCCTGTTGTATTCGGTGCCCACATATTCATAGCCATTCTGTTCGATAACCGGCATGACGATATTTTCGATAATCTTTTCAACTTTCACGGAAATTCTGTTACACCTTCCAATATGCTTCCCGATGCTGCGCTATGCATATCCATTAAGCGCTTTTCGGACCTTACAATTTAAAAGAGTGGGTTTCTCCCACTCTCCTAGTCAGTAAATCTTGCTTCTTTGCGTAATATAGCACAATTGCGGTAATTAAGCAAGCATCGAAGCAAATATTTTTATATTTTACCTGCCGTCAGAGGAAGATATACGGTGAAAATGCTCCCCTCGCCCACACGGCTATTCACCGTGATGTGTCCGTCTACCAGACTCACGATATGTTTGACGATTGCAAGCCCCAGTCCTGTTCCGCCAAGCGAGCGGGACCGGCTGGTATCGACGCGGTAAAACCTCTCGAACAATCTGGGAATGTTGGCTTCAGGGATACCAATGCCGGTATCCTCCACGCTGAGCACTGCCTGGGTTTCCTCAGTACGAACCGTAACACGCACTCGCCCTTCCGATGGCGTATATTTAATGGCATTATCGATTAGATTGATGGCCAGCTGTTTAATACGGTCATTGTCCGCGGCCACTTGGAAGCCCACATCGGGAATATCCGCCATGAGCACAAGCCCTTTCTCACGCGCGGCCCCTTCCAGCAGTTGGATGGCTTCCTGAACTCCGTCTCTCAGATCAACCGTTGTCTTTGGGCTTTCTGCAATGTTCTCTATCTCCGACAGCAGCAGAACATCATTGATCAGCCGCGTCAGGCGTTCAGATTCGAGTGCGATAATATCGAGAAATCGAGAAATATCGCCTCGCGGCATCGCCGGATCCTTGAGCGTATCCACAAAGCCCCGAATGACGGTCAGCGGGGTTTTGAGCTCATGCGTCACATTCGCAACAAAGTCCTTCCTTAAATTTTCAAGCTTGCGCAGATGCGTAATATCCTGTATGAGCAGTATGACACCATAGCCTTTTCCTTCGCTGTATATCGAAGCGGCAAACACCTGAAGATACAGCGTTTCCATGCCGTGTGATATGTTCAGTTCTCGCTCTACCACACTCGTTCTCATCAGCGCTTCACGAATTACCGTTTCCAGGCCCATGTTTTGCGTCACTTCAAGGAAATGACGGCCTTCCGGTTTGTCAGTTATGGAAAACATACTGCGCGCGGAAGGATTCGCCATGATCACATTCATCCCGCTGTCCACCGCGATGATGCCGCCTGGGACGGCGCGCAGCACAGCCTCCAGCCTCGAGCTGTTTTCTGTGATGGCTTCAATGTTGCGCCTGAGCCTTTTGGCCATCTGGGTCAGCGCGTTGGACAGGTCTTCAATTTCGTCGCCGGTCCGAACTCCATTGAGCTCATCATATCTGCCTTCAGCAATTTTGACTGTTTCCTGCTTCAGTTGAATAATAGGCCGGGTAACCCCCCGTGAAACAAACAATGCAATGCCAAGGCAGAGCAAAAACGCGACGATCAGCATTGTGAGCAGCGGAATCCAAAGAGATGTGGAATATGCCGAGACACCCTCCAGCATATAGGATACCCTAATGATAAGGTCAAGCTCGTCTGCACGGAGTGCCACATACATCATATCCGCATTGAGCGTGCTGCTTCGCCTAATGTTGCTTCCCGATCCCTTTTCTAGGGCCTGGTCAACTTCCGGCCTGTCACCGTGGTTTTCCAGCTCGGATGCATCAGTACGCGAATCAAACTGCACCGTTCCATCATATTTGATCAGCGTAATGCGCATGTTCCTAATGTAATCAATATTGTAAAGCATTTCGGAGTCCTGAGCATCATTAAGTAAAAAGCTTTCCACGACTCTGGCGGTTTTAAGCAGCTGGCCCCTGCTCTCGTCTTTATACGTCCGATCCAGATAGACAATTGTAATCAGACTGGCCGCGGAAATCACGGCAAGAAAAAGCAGGCTGATCCTGAGCGCGATTTTCTTATAAACTCTGTTCATCTTTCATGTTGAAGCGATAGCCCACGCCTCGAACGGTCTCGATGCGCTCGCCGTATTCGCCCAGCTTCTTTCTCAGATTCGTGATATGCACATCCACGGTCCGGGTTTCGCCAAAGTAATCATATCCCCAAACTTTATTCAGTATCATATCCCTTGTCAGTACTTGCGCGCCGCTTGACATCAGCAGCACCAGCAGTTCAAATTCCTTGAGGGTGAGCTTGAGTTCTTCGCTGTCGATATAAGCCTTGTAGTTGGCGTTGTCCACGTTCAGTCTTTTGTAGTTCACAGCTGATTGGGACTGGATGTCGAGCCTCTTGGAACGCCGCAGCAGCGCCTTGACCCGTGCACACAACTCGCGCACACTGAAGGGCTTGGATACATAGTCGTCCGCACCAAGCTCGAGGCCGATGATCTTGTCCACTTCTTCAGCACGCGCCGTCACCATGATTACCGGCATGTCCGCCAGAGCCTCACTCGAACGGATGGCTTTGAGCACACCCAGCCCGTCGATGCCCGGCAGCATTTGATCCAGCAGCACGATATCGGGGCGCTGCTTAGATATCATTGATACCGCCGCCTCTCCTGTCTCAGCCCGCATCACGTCATAGCCTTCTTTTTTCAGGTTATATTCGAGCAGTTCCAGTATGTTCGGTTCATCATCTACTACAAGCACCTTCTCATTCATAGCTGATCACTCATCCTTTATCAAAATTACGGCGGCCATAGCGCCCGTCTGCCCCTTGTCGCGCCTGTGCGAATAGAACAGATACGGATTACCGTAAGTGCACATTTCCGCCACCGTCACGTTCTTTGGGCTGACCCCCCCTGCCAGCAAATCCATCACACAGGCAGTATTCAAATCGGCGTACAGCCGTCCTTCTCTTGATTGTACAGTTTGCATTCCGAACTCACTGATAAATACATCGCGCACTTCCTCACCCACCTCAAAGTTCTCGGCGCTGATGCACGGTCCCACCGCCGCCAGCATGTCATCCGGCCTGCAACCAATGCCCATAAGCGCATTGAGAGTGTTGCGGATAATGTGGCTTGTCACGCCACGCCAGCCGGCATGGCACACTGCTGCAGCGCGCCTTTTGGGGTCATAAAAAAACAGCGGAACACAGTCCGCATGAAGCGATATCAGGGGCAGTCCTGTTTCGTCGGTATAAAGGCCGTCGCAAGGTTCCGTCACCATTTCGCGCCATATACCTTTGCCGGCATCCTCCCGCTTAGCCCGATAGAGCTGAACGCCATGCTCATAGTTATCCAGCACCGCCTCACGGCTGTTAAATCCAGCCGCATCCCCGAAACGGCGCATATTCTCAAGAAAGTTTTCCTGGTTCTGCTCCCTTGTACGGCTGAAGTTCAGCGTGTCGAACGGTTTGGGGCTGACACCGCCGATCCGCGTGGAGAACGCGCATGTGACACCTCCGGCTCTTTCAAACGCCGGTATCGTTAAAAAACGAACTCCGTTATTCTTCCAAAGTGTAAAACCTTTTTGTATTTGCTGCATCCTACTTTTCTTCCAGCAGGCGCTGTAATTCCTGCATAAACGTATCCACGTCCTTGAACTCCTTGTAAACGGAAGCAAACCTCACGTATGCCACATCATCCAGCTCTTTGAGGCCTTTCATCACCAGCTCGCCTATTTCCTTGGTCGAAATTTCCTGGCGCAAGGAATTGAAGATCGTCTTTTCAACATTCAGCACCAAGGTCTCGATTTCCTGAATGGCCACCGGACGCTTCTCGCACGCTTTGATAATACCGATCTTGATCTTGTCCGAATCAAAGGGTACACGCTCTCCATCCTTCTTTACGACAAGAAGCGGAAGGCTGTCTATTTTTTCATATGTTGTAAACCGCTTTTTACAGGACAGGCATTCGCGGCGCCGCCGGATGGAGCTGCCTTCGTCTGTCGGTCTTGAATCAACCACCTTGCTCTCCAGATAACCGCAAAAAATGCACTTCATAATCTGCCCCCATGCCTTATTTGCTACTATTATAGCATAATTATGAAGAAATACAATTATTCGCGATAGTTTGGCATGCAGTTCACGTCAATTTCCACCAACACCACATCTTCCCCAATTTTCCTGATGTTCTGCCACGGTATAATGCTGTCCCGTTCGCCCTTGAAAAGAAATGAAAGCCGCGTGGGGCCCGGCACTACTATAGCTGTCACTTTGCCTGTGGGCATGTCGATTACCAGGTCGCATATGTATCCGAGCCTTGCGCCGTCCAGCACATTGACGACTTCTTTTTGCCGCAGCTTGGCATAACGTGTCATCGTCATCACCTCACTTTATATATCATATTATGCTGACCATATAAAAAAGACCGGGATGCCCGCTTGATGCATCCCGGCAACTGACATTTTCACAGCTTTGCTAAATGCTGCGCTTCATGCTTTTGAGTGCGTTTTTCTCCAGCCTTGAGACTTGAGCCTGACTAATTCCGATTTCATCCGCAACTTCCATCTGTGTCTTGCCCTGATAGAAGCGCATACGGATGATATTGCGTTCACGTTCACCCAGTTTGCCAATTGCTTCTTTGAGTGCGATGCCCTCCAACCAGTTCTCATCGGCGCTGCTTTTATCCTGCAGCTGATCCATCACATAGATGGCGTCCGCTCCGTCATGATACACCGGCTCGTAAAGCGAAACGGGGTCTTGAATAGCATCCAGCGCAAACACGACATCCTCCACACTGACACCCATTTCAGCGGCTATTTTTTCCACGCTAGGGTCGCTACAATCCTTCTTAGCCATCGTATTGCGTATCTGCAAGGCCTTATACGCAATATCCCGAAGTGAACGCGAAACTCGGATGCTGTTGTTGTCGCGCAGATAACGCCGTATCTCACCGGTGATCATCGGAACGGCGTATGTGGAAAAGCGAACGCCCATTTCGATATTGAAATTGTCTATCGCTTTGATTAGGCCGATGCACCCCACCTGAAACAGATCATCCATGTTTTCTCTTCGCCCGGTAAAGCGCTGTATGACGCTCAAAACCAGACGAAGATTCCCCCGTATGAATTCCTCCCTGGCGGCGCGGTCTCCGGCTTTGACTCTCAGCATCGTCTCTTTCATTTGCCTGGGTTTCATCACGGGCAGCTTGGATGTGTCAACGCCGCAGATCTCAACCTTGTTCGTTAGCATGTCATATCTCCTTAGATGCTTTGATATGACTAGCTTTACCATGCCAAATTTCTTTTATACTGCCCAAATTGTTGCATTTGCAACGTTTTATTCCTTGTATTCTATCATTGAAATCAGCATATACAAAACCCTTCCATTAATAAAAGGAAGGGTTTTCAAGGTTAATCGTATATGGAACAAATAAAAAAGGCAGCAAAATTTTGCCGCATTTCAATCTGCCTTTTTTTATCTGTCCCGTATCAGCATATTTTGAGCTAAACGCTTTAAAGCACAGGCCCTGTCACCGAAAACGTTCAATGCCTGTTCTGCTTCCCCTGTTAGCCTTCGTGCAATGCTCCTTGACGCCTCAATACCGTAAATCCGTGCAAAGGTCTGCTTACCAGTATCCGCGTCTTTGCCCACCGATTTGCCGATCAGTGCTTCGTCGCCCACCTCATCCAGAATGTCATCCACGATCTGAAAAACCAACCCCATGCGGCTGCCATAAGTCTCCAGTGCTGCTGTTTCATAATCCGTGGCTCTGAATAATATCGCAGCACTCATGACTGATGCGCTGATCATTGCGCCAGTCTTGCGTTGGTGAATATACTCCAATACCTTCTCATCCTTATCATGGCCTTCAAAAGCAATGTCGCAGGCCTGTCCTTCGATCATGCCCTTCACACCCGCCGCTTTTGCGATCACATTCATCGCACCGAGATAGTCCAGTCCATCGCCCGCATTACGGCCTGCGCACTCCAGCATCACCTCATAAGCACAGTTCAGCAGCCCGTCGCCCGCGAGCAGTGCGTATGCCTCGCCGAACACCACGTGGTTGGTGGGTTTGCCGCGCCGTAGCACATCGTTGTCCATGCACGGCAGGTCGTCATGAATCAGCGAATAGGTATGAATCATCTCCAGCGCGCAGGCAAAATCCAGCGCTTTCATTGCATCGCCGAACATTTCTGCCGTCATCAGGCACAGCGCTGGACGCAGCCGCTTGCCACCCGCTGCCAGGCTGTAGCCCATTGCGTCCTTGAGAGTGCCCGGCTCGCACATGATCTCCATCAGCGTTTTCAGACGCGTGTTCACCAGCGCTCCGTATCTGTTAAGCTCTCCGGCAGCCGTGTTCATGCATCTTTCGCCTCGTTCTCTAGAATCTCTATCTTCGACTTGTATGTGTTCAGACGCTTTTGGAGCAGCTCAGCCAGCTTCACGCCCTCAGCATACAGCTCCATGCTCTTCTCGATGCCCGTTTCGCCCGACTGCAGCTGTTGGGATATCTCCTCCAGCCTGCGCAGGTCCTTTTCAAAATCGTCCATCAGCGTTCTGTCCTTTCCACCGCCACACGTCCATCGGCAAACTCAATCTCCATGCGCTGGGGCGCAGCCTCGCCCGACGTGACCACATGGCCTTCATTGCTGTACACCAACGCATAGCCGCGTGCCAGCACATTTCTGGGGTTTAAGCTCTCCAGCCTGTCCTGATATTGTTCGATGCGCAACGTACAAGCCTGCAGTTTGGCAGTGGCGTTTCGACGCATCAGCACAAGGCGGCTTTCTATCTGTTCATACATCCCGTCTATTTTTAACCGTAGCGGATAGGGTGTAAGCGAGGCGGCTGCCGAAATCACCCTTTGTTCCCTTGACCGCAGCACCGCCAGCAGTGCTTGTCCCAGCGCCGCCTTCTTGTCCTCCAGTACATCGATGATCGACTTCTTCTCCCGAACAATCAGCTCAGCCGCTGCAGAGGGCGTGGGTGCACGTAGGTCCGACGCCATATCGCACAGCGAATAATCCGTTTCGTGCCCCACCGCCGATACCACGGGGATATCCGACGCGTATACGGCACGGGCTACAGTCTCTTCGTTGAACGCGAACAGGTCTTCGAACGAACCGCCCCCACGTGCGACGATGATCACGTCCACGCTGCGCGTGCGGTTGAAATGCGCGATACCTTCACTGACTCTTACGGCCGCGTCTGTACCCTGTACCGGCACCGGATACACCGTGATGCGAATGCCATCGAAGCGGCGCGTTGCCACGTTGATGATGTCGTACATCACCGCACCCGACGTGGAGGTAACCACACCGATGTGCGTCGGGAACGAGGGCAGCGGCTTTTTATGAGCCGCATCGAATAGCCCTTCCTCCGCCAACCGCTTTTTGGTGCGCTCAAAACGGACGAACAGATCGCCCACGCCCTGAAGCACCGCCGACTCCACGGCCAGCTGAATGGAGCCGCTCTTTCTGTAGAACGTCACGCGCCCGCCCACGCGGAGCAGCGCGCCGTCCGCAATCGCATCCCTGTCCGGATGTTTATCAAAATCGTAAGCGATGCAGCCCAGCATACTGTTCTCGTCCTTGAGGGAGAAGAACGCATGCCCGACGGAAGACATTGAGAAGTTTGTCACCTCGCCGACCACATTTACCGCGCTGATGAAGGGATCCTGAAAGAACTTACGCGACAGGTATTCGGTGATCTGCGAGACGGTGAAAACGACGTCAGCCATAGATGCGGGCCGCCTCAATGGTGTTTTCCATCAGCATCGTGATCGTCATCGGCCCAACGCCTCCCGGCACTGGCGTGATAAACGCAGCCTTTTGCGCTGCCTCATCAAACATAACATCGCCTTTCAATTTGCCGTCCACCTTGGATGTTCCCACGTCGATGACCACCGCTCCCGGCTTCACAAAGTCGCCCTTTATCATCTCAGGCCGTCCGATCGCCGCTACCAATATGTCCGCCTCGGCGCAGACGCCGGCCAGATTCTGCGTACGCGAGTGGCACATGGTCACCGTCGCGTTTTCGTTCATCAGCAGCAGCGATACCGGCTTGCCCACCATGTTACTGCGGCCCACCACCACGGCACGCTTACCGCTGATTGCGGTACCCGTGCTCTTGATAAGCCGTATCACGCCTTTGGGCGTGCAGGGTATAAAGCCCTTCTCGCCCACCAGCAGCCGACCAGCTGTGACCACGTGCAGGCCGTCCACATCCTTGTCCGGGTCCACTTCGCGCAGTATCTCCAGTGCATCCAGGTGCCCCGGCAGCGGCAGCTGCACCAATATGCCGTGCAGAGACTTGTCGTCGTTGCAGTCGTGCACCAGCGCGATCAGCTCCTCTTTAGACGTTTCAGCAGGCAGCGTATGCACCACAGAATGCATGCCCAGTTCATCGCATGCACGCGCTTTGTTGCGTACATACACCGCAGACGCCGGGTCGTCACCCACCAGTATCACCGCAAGGCCAGGTGTGATGCCTTGGGCCTTTAGTTCCTCCACCTGCTTTTTCAGATCCACCCGGATCTGCGCCGATATGGCTTTTCCATCAATAATCGTCACACTAAAACTCCTTTATCATGCAGGCGTTCCGCCGCCAGAGCTAGTCCGCAGGCGTTGTCGCCGCAGTATTCACGTTGTGTCAGTATCAGCCTGACACCCTCTTTCCCAGCAGCTTCCTTCAGGCATTTGCGTATCACAGCGCCCGCGATTACGCCGCCGGACAGTATTACGTGCTTCACGCCCAGCGTTTGTACCATATTGCCGGCCAGCCGGGACAGCGTATCCGCCACACAGTCGAACACCGCGCTGCACACATCCGCCGCATCCTCTCCGGCTTCAATGCGCCGCATCGCCTGTGTCTCTGCGCCCGAGATGTTGGCGTGAAGGCCATCAACCCGGACCGCAAGCTTCTTCGCACCGGGGCGGTAAAGCTTTTCCATATGCGCTCCCGACGGGAACGGCAGTCCCGCCGCCACGCCAACGCGGTCGATCAGCTGTCCGCAGGTAATGTCCAGCGTCCCGCCAAGCGACTCGATGCGCGTGACGATGCCGCCGTCTATCAACACCTCCAGCAGCTCCAGCGTGCCGCCCGACACATGTATCGCGCCGTAACGACCATCCGGCACATCATTGCCAAAGAACGCGGCATACAAATGTCCGTGCTGGTGTGTCAGCGCGATGGGCTGTAGCCCAAGAGCCCTCGCGTACACCGTCGCGTAAGACGCCCCTACACAGAATACCGGCATATAAGACGCGTTCGCCGGGCAGGGTTTTTCGCTGTACGCCACCGTGTTAACATTATAGCTCTTTTCCAGGCCCAAAAAAAGCGCACTCATGTTTTTGATGTGCGCAAAAACCGCTTCAGATTGCCGAAGACCCCTGCTGCCACGTGCCACCGCCAGCATTGAGCGCTTGTCCATCACCACCCTGCCGCCTGATACCATAGCGAACGACGTTGTGTACGCGCTGGTGTCAAAAGCAGCTGCCGCGCTATTGGGGCTGTGCATGTGATGTCTGCGCGGCAGTCAGCACCGCGGCCAGCACGCCGTTGATGAAACGCGCGGATTTGTCCGTTGCGTATTTCTTGCCCAGCTCCACGCACTCGTTGATGGTAATGCTTTCATGTATGTCGTCGCAATAGAACAGTTCACTGACGCCGATCCGAAGTATCGACAGCTCCACCTTTGCCATGTGAGAAATGTTCCAGTTCTTTGAATTCACCTGAATTGCAGCGTCCACTTCATCGGTATTTGTTTTGTAAAGATCAATCAGACGTCCGACATAAGTCCATGCATTTTCATTCATGCCCTTATCAAAACAATCCCGCATAACGTCCATCGTTGCGGGATTGAACTCGCCGGTGACTGCATATTCATAAAACAAACGCAGCGCTGTATCCCTTGCCGCTCTTCTGCTCATCTATCCTCCGCCTATTTGAATATATCCGGTAATATCTTGTCCAAAATCTCGAAAAGCTTTTTACGGTACTTGTTTTTTGTCCCCAAAAAAGCGCCAACGGCACCGCAAAGCGCGAGAAACAGCGTCGAGAAAAAACCAATGGACAGCATCAGTATGCCGACCAGCAGCCCCAGCCCAACGCCAACAATCACGCCTTTATGTTCTTTTACATAGCTGAAAAAGCTGTGCGGATCAGACACTATTCGACACGCGCCTTTACAACCTGCGTTGTCTTCTCGACAAGCAGCACTATTTTATTCACCTCAATACCCGCCAGCAGCTCGATATTCGCTTTTAAACCAGACTGAAGCTCCTGCAGCACATCGGGAATATTCGTTCCTTCCGCCACAGCCAGCCTGGCGTTTACAACCAGCTTTGCGTCCCGCACGGTTACTGCAGCTTTGACGTGTCGAACCGCATCATGCGCTGCGATAAAGCGCATGGACATCTCTTCCAGCGCCGTGACGGTAATGGAAATGACGCCCTTATCGGTGTGCCGTACGATTGCCGCTTTGGGCTTGCGGCGGCGGATCCCGGAAAACATCAGCATGAAGCTGACAATCACCACCGCCACGCCGACAACCGATACAATCCACATCACGGCTACGTTGCCGTAGAGCTGATCCAGCCACCAGGACGGATAATCAAAGCTGATAATCCCCCACGCGCAACATAACGTAACGCCTGCTATGAACAGGATTAATATTATGTAGAGCGTCAGCAGTATTCTCATAAAAATACGCATTTTTCTTTTGTATCCCCCGAATCCTTAATGTATTAAGGCCCCTTTTTTTATCCAGCGTTAGTGGACGCGTTTTGTGTCCTCCACAGGATCCTTCGCGATTCTGACGCCCTGTATGTGTATGTTGGTCTCCACCACGCGCAGCCCTGTCATCGTTTCCACGGCTTTTTTGACATTAGCCTGAATTTTCTCGCACATCAGCGGTATCTCAACGGCGTATTCCACCACAATAAAGAGATCAACAGCGCATTCTTCCTTGCCAACCTCCACCTTAACGCCTTTGGTCAGGTTCTTCCGTCCGAGTAGTTCCGCAAGACCGCCTGAAAAACCACCGCTCATGCCAGCAACGCCTTCAATTTCCACCGTCGCTAGTCCTGCAATTGTAGCCACCACGTCGTTCGCAAAGGATATGCTGCCATTCTGCTCTTCACGAGTGTTCATATCGTTTGTGCTCAAACATCTCACCTCTTCAATTAATGCTTAAATTATAACAGACAGGGCAGCCAATTACAATCTGAAAGGAAAAATCGATACTGAAAAACCGGCGCTTATCCCTGAAGTATCACTTTGATATTCTGTGCAGGTTCCCCTGTTTCCTGCCTGACGATCTCCAGAATCTTCGCAGCGTCCTCCTTGCTGATCTCCTCTGCCTTGATCACGACGTTGACGGAACCTGATTGGACCGTCACAATCGCATCGTCAAAACCGCTCGCCATCAGCAGCCCTTCGATTGTCAGCTCATTCTCCATCTGCTGTACAATCTGAATTTTCTGATCCTGAGCATCCTTAATTGTTTCCGCGTCGCTGTTCTCATCGGCGATGATGCTGTCGAGATACGAGACCTCCTTGCCGCGGACGCTCTCGCGGTTTGTCTTATAATCCGCGAAATAGTTATCGGTTGACATCACAGCCAGATCATCCGCCGACATTGCACCCTCAATCTCGGAATCCGCCAGATCTTCCGCCTGCGCTGACTGGTCTTCAATACCCGGACTGGTGCCCAGCGCGTAGTTCAGATAGCCCACGCCTATTAATACCACGATCAGCGCCCCTAGAAGCAGATAACGACCAACTTTCTTATTCTTCATTATACCATTTCCCTTGTTCATTATACAATTTCACTTCCCTTACTCATTCATTTTATATACATCAACCTGGTCAGGGCTGACGTTCAGCAATGTTTGCACTGCGCTGAGAAGATTCAGCTTCACCATTATATTGTCCGCTCCCTCGGCGACCACGATAACTCCCCTTATTTCCGGGCTCTTTTCTTTGAGCACCAGCGCGCTGTTGCCTCCGCTTCCGCCAATTGTCACAACCTCGCTCTGCGTGTTTTCAGTGTTTGTCGTGCTTGTTCCGCTATCTCCCGAATCCGTTGTCGTTGAGGTCTGTTTATCCACGCTGATGGCCGGAACGATCTCGCTGCTGGCTTCATAGGTGATCATTACTTCCACATTGCCAGCGCCTTGTATCTGCGAAAGCGTATACTTGAGCTGCTGCTCAATACTTGACCCTACCTGCATGCTGGCAGGCTCCTGCGCTGCAGCTTGGGATGTGCTGTCCTCCCGCTTGTTTGCAATACCCCCGGATGACGCAAAATAAATTGTCAGTATCACAATGATCACAAGCAGTATCGCCAGATACTGTATCTTTTTTTTGATGTCCAGCTTCATAAAGCGCGATAACAGACCTGTTTTACTTTTTGGCTCTGAAGCTTCGCCATTTGCTGCAATATTCTGCGTTTCATTCATTTGTATCACCCTTTTCAATACTCATATTTATTTTATTCATCGCCCATATATACCTCATAGATTTGGTAAATGTACTCTTTATACGAGCCACTTTGGGGCACTGCCGGTTCGCTGCTGCCTGCATTCTGCAGCGCATTTTGAAGCTCCGCCTCCACATCCGAGCCACCCAACAGCGATATCAGCGGAGATAGTATAATGATTGTCACCACGATGCCGATGACGACGGAAACGTATTTCTTTATCGCCGAATCGGGCAGCAGCATGCCAATGACAGCGCTGAATATGATGGCCATCGTGACGGCCACAGCCCATGTGTTTACCAATTCCTGCATACACTCACCTTAACATGATATTGGCGTTCCCCGCGCCGATAATGACGGCAGCGGTCACGAAGAACATGATGGCCGCTGCCAGCACCGCGACGAACAGCAGCATCAGCACATCCGCCGCGTCTTGAGCAAACTTGCCCATCTCTCCGCCGGCGATAGGTTCCAGCACTGCAGCCGTCAGCTTGAATAAGAAGTAGTGCGCCAGTATTGCAAGCGCCGGGGATATCACAATGGCCGCGATGATGATAATGCCCGTGATGCCCACGGCATTTTTGATCAGCAGCGTACACGATATCACCACGTCCACTGTCTGTGAGAACAACCCGCCCACGATGGGCACGAACTTATCGATCGTGAACTTCGCCGTCTTGATGGATACACCGTCGAAGGACGACCCAAGCAGCCCCTGTATCGCGATGACGCCGATAAATACCGTCAGGCCGATGCCGATCCCCCACTTCACGATGCTTTTCAGCAAAGAACAAAAGCCGCTGAGCTTTATCGTCGTTGAGAAGTGGTTGATGATCGTGAACACCGTCAGCACGATGATGAGCGGCAGCACAAAACCCTTGAAAAATATCGTGACCCCCGTCGTCAGAAACACCGTAGCCGGACTCAATATTGCCGCGGATGTGATGCCGCCCAGCGCCGTCAGCAGCGTGATCATCAGCGGGAAGAATTCGCCCGTGAATGATGTCATCTTCTCCACAGCTCCGGCACCGATGGAAAACGCGGAAGAAAGTATCCCAAGCGTCATTGTGCCCACGATCACAAACTGTGCCGTCTGCGCGGCCTTGCTCACGCCCGATTCCCCGAACGATGGCTTGAAGTGCGAGATGATGCTGAATATGAGCGCCACAATGATGATCTGCACCACAGCCGGGATGCTCTGCTTCAGCCCCGCGAACAGAGCGTTCAATACCATTCCATACACATCCGCTGCGCTGAAAGTGGCTCCTCCCTGTGCCAGCGTCGTAATAAAACCGGACAGGCTCACTCCGTCCGTAACAGGCGATAGCGTTTGGGCATACTCGTTGTAGTATTCCTCCAGCTCGTGCAGATCCGCTGTAGATAGCGCATGCTCTATATTCTCGTTGATCTCTTCCTCAATCTCATCCTCAATGGCCTGCTCCAGCTCATCATCCGCTAGCGACAATCGCGGCATAACTAATATGCACAACAGCAAAGCCAGAATGATACACAATTTTTTCATACGTTTATCCCAGCATTCCCAGCACCATTGTAAGGAACGATGTGATCACCGGCAGCGACAGCACAATGATAAACACGCGGCCCGCGATCTCTACCTTGGCAGCCAGAGAATTCTCTCCGGTGTCCTTCAACACCTGAACGGCGAATTCGCATATATACGCGATGCCCACGATCTTAAGTACGATGGCGATGCTCTCGTAAGGTATCTCATAGCGGTTGACGATGTCGCGCAGATATTCGACAGCGACGACAAGGTAGTCCAGTATATAGATAAATATCACGATGCCTGCAATCAGGCTCACCTGCATACCCAGCTCCGGCTGTTTTTGCCGTATCGTGACCACCAGCACGCCTGCCACGATGCCAATCAGTGCGATGTTGATGATCTCCATGGCTAGTACAGGTTGAATATTCGCCGCACGCTGTCAAACAGGTTGGCGACGAGGTCCACCACCATCAGCAGCACAATGATGAGCCCCGCTATGGTTGCCATTGTCGCCATGTCCTCACGCCCCGCGCGCACCAGCAGCTGATTCAGTATCGCGATCAGTATACCGATAGCGGCGATTTTGAAAATAAGATCAATGTCCAAGGTGTCCCCTCCTTCATATGACCAGCAGCGCAATCATCAGACCGGCCAGCACGCCAGCTGTGTTGTACAGCTTGCTTTTTTTGTTCTTCTCCAATTCCAGCGCGGCAATATATACCGCAAGCTGCTTTAGATATATGGCGGCCTGTTTCTCACTCGGGTTGCCGCAAAGCGCCTCGAGCGCATGGCCACCTTCCTTCAGAAACAGCACGTCCGCTTTGCTGAGCGCAGACAGCGCATCTCCGCTTTGCGCAAGGCTTTTAGACCAGATCGCATCCAGCTTGAGCTGCGGATGCTGCCTCAGCATCACTGCACTCCGCTCAAGCAATGGTCTGACGGTGTCGATGCGGCATTCTAACAATGCTTTGTACAGCTCCAGACCCGGTCCCACCACCTTGTCCGAAAGCTGCGTCATTGCGGACTGATAATCTCGGAAGAAGTCCAGGCGCTGAGCCATCTTTCGAGACATCAGCCGTCCGATATACGCACTGATGATAACGATAACCAGACACAATACCAGCTTCATACCGCCACCGCCTCAGTTGCTGACAGTTTTATGGGCGCAGTCAACCGCTCGTTTCCCTCCGCGTCGTGTACCTGCGCTACCGTGATACGTCCCAGCTCAGCAGAGAGCACCACATAAGCATCGAACAGACGTGCGTCAAACAGCTGCCGGAAGAACATGCGTCGCAGCAGCGAATCCAGATCAGGAGCATGCGCCGTTGCGACCATCACGACGCCGCTGTTGGCAACCTCCCTGAGCGCTTCCAAATCTTCAGATTTGCCGATCTCGTCCGTGACGATCACCTCGGGAGACAGTGAACGCAGCGCCATAAACACACCGTCCGCTTTGAGCACGCCGGAGATCACGTCTGTTTCGCGCCCCACGTCAAACAGCGGATAGCCATACAGCGAGGCAGCCAGTTCCTGCCGTTCATCGATCAGCGACACCTTGCAGGGCATAAGGCCGATGCCGCTGCCCGCACTCCTTGATATGTCGCGAGCAATGGTGGTTTTGCCGAGCTTGGGCGAGGAGATGAGCAGCGTGTTGACAAGCCGTTCGTTATTCGAGATATATGGAATCAGTCTGAAGCTTATTCCTGCCGCTTCCCGGGGAATACGAAAATTGATGCCGCTCACGCTTTTATAAGTCTTGAGCTGCCCGTTCGTCAGCATCGCGCTGCCTGACAGTCCGGCTCTTATACCGCTGCTGAGCGTCAGAAAACCCTGGCGAATTTCGTCTTCGTAGGCATATGGCGATTTGCCCGTAATGGCACTGAATGTCTGCTCAATATCTGTCTCCGTTACTTTCAGCCCCATTGTTCCGCTTGTCCTTCCGTCAGCAGAGACACAATATCCGTTTTCGCTGGTATAAACCATCAACGGCCTGTTCGCGCGCAGCCTCAGTTCCTCTACAAAAGGCAGTATACTGTGAGTGACGGCAGTTAAAGCAGTGTTGATATGGGATGGCAGATACTTCTCAAGGACCTTCGTCCAATCAATCATTTGTTTCATGGTAATGTATATGAAAACGTAAATGGATTTATTAACAGACAAAATAAAAAAGCCGATGACCCTTGTTGTGAATCATCGGCTTTGTACGAAGCCTTATTTTCTATTTCTGAGGCAGAATACCTTCCACATCGGAGTGGGGACGCGGTATCACATGAACACCGTACAGCTCGCCCACGCGCTTCGCCGCTGCTGCGCCGGCATCCACAGATGCTTTCACCGCGCCGACATCACCGCGCACCATCACAGTCACCAGGCCGCTGCCGATCTTTTCTTTGCCGATCAGCGTCACGTTCGCCGCTTTCACCATCGCGTCCGCCGCTTCGATTGCGCCGATAAGACCCTTCGTTTCCACCATACCCAAAGCTTCTTTAGTCATTATTCAAATCCTCCAAATTTATCAATATTGAGACTTGGTTATTGTCACATTGCCCGTGGGGCAAGTAGACTGACAGCGTCCGCAGGCTATGCAGCTGGATTTCTCAGCCGAGCCTGCCACGATCACAGCGCCGGAACTGGTACCCAGGCGCGTTGCACCTGCTTTAATCATAGCCACAGCGGTATTATAGTCCTTCACACCGCCCGATGCCTTCACGCCCATTACGGGACCCACCGTCTGCCGCATCAGCCGCACGTCATCCACAGTCGCGCCGCCGGTGGAGAAACCGGTAGAGGTTTTGACAAAGTCTGCACCGGCCATCTTGGAAATGGTGCAGGCCTTTACCTTCTCTTCGTCCGTCAGAAGACAGGTTTCGATGATGACCTTAACCAGCGCGCGGCCCTTCGCGGCTCCGACCACAGCCTCGATATCCCGCTTCACGAGCGCCCAGTTACCCGACTTCACAGCGCCCACGTTGATGACCATGTCCACTTCCTTCGCGCCGTTTAATATCACGTTGTTCGTTTCTTCCGCCTTCACTTCAGGCGTGGTGGCTCCCAATGGGAACCCCACCACAACGCAGGGCGCGACGCCGCTGCCGGCAAGCTGTTCAGCCACAAACTTGATGTAGCTCGGATTGACGCAGACACTGGCGAAATGATACTTCTTCGCCTCATCGCAGACTTTGCGTACCTGATCTTCGGATGCGTCGGGCTTCAGAAGCGTGTGATCAACATATTTAGCCAGCGACGACGGCGAATAATCTTCACTGCCGCCGGACTGCTGAGCTTGTCCGTTCACGGTGAGCCGGGCACACACTTCTTCAGTGACTTGTCTGATGAGTTCGTTCAGATCCATAAAAGCTTTCAACCTCCATAAAAATAAATAAAATAGATAACTAAGTAACAAATATGTATTGAAATATTTCCCGATTGGCTATAAAATAAATTCAGGAATCACCATTCCCCATAAATAATATATTGTTTGGCAGCTGGCTGCAACGATTATTTCGATGCAGCCAGCTGCTTTATGAACTTATATTATTTGCCGTGGGATCTCTCAATAAATATCATACTTAATCTCTGGCCCAGTTAAACGACCGTTCCACAGCGCGTTTCCATCCCGCATAGAGAGATTCGCGTTTGTCTGAACTCATATTCGGTTCAAACACACGTGCCACCTTCCACTGTTTTGCGATCTCCTTCTGATCCTTCCAGAAGCCGACGCCCAGACCGGCGAGATAAGCAGCGCCCAGCGCCGCCATTTCGGTAACGACCGGCTTTTGTATCGGAATACCCAGTATGTCTGCCTGGAACTGCATCAAAAAGTCACTCTTTGTTGCGCCGCCGTCAACGCGCAGTGCGGTGGCTTTCTGTCCGGAATCCTTCTCCATGCAGTCCAGCACGTCACGCGTCTGATAAGCGATGGCTTCCAGAGCACTCCGGGCAATGTGCTCATGCGTCGTACCACGCGTGATGCCGATGATGGTACCGCGGGCATACATATCCCAATACGGTGCGCACAGCCCCACAAAAGCGGGCACAAGGTATACACCGCCGGTATCCTCCACACGCGCTGCGAGCTCACTGACCTCAGCAGAATCCTTGATGATCTTGAGCCCGTCCCGAAGCCACTGGATGGTCGCGCCGCCGACGAATATGACGCCTTCAAATGCGTATTCCGTCTTGTTCGGCAATACCCAGCCAAGGTCCGTCGTCAGGCCGTTCTTGCTCAGTTTGAGTTCCTCGCCAATGTTCATCATCAGCGCAAGCGACGTACCGTAGGTATTCTTCGCCATACCCGGTTCAAAACAGGTCTGTCCGAATGTGGCCGCATGCTGGTCGCCCGCGTCACCCGCCACCGGCACCGACTCACCGAAGAATACATCCTTGCTCGTCATCGTCAGCACACCGCTGGAGGGCTTAAGCTGCGGCAGTATATGGGCAGGAATTTCAAGAGCATTCATGATCTTCTCATCCCATTTTAGCGTGTGGATGTCCAGCAGCAGCGTGCGTGAGGCGTTGGTGTAATCTTCCACATGCTCGCCGCCGGACAGCTTATACATCAGCCAGCTGTCGATATTGCCAAAGCACACTTTTCCGGCTTTCACCTTCTCTTTGACACCCGGAACGTTGTCGACGATCCATTTGATCTTTGTGCCCGAGAAATACGCGTCGATCAGCAAACCGGTCCGCTCGCGGACATAATCCTCCAGACCCATTGCCTTCATATCTTCACAGATGCTTGCCGACTGACGGGACTGCCAGACAATAGCATAATACAGCGGTTCGCCGGTGTCGCGGTCCCAAAGTATCGTCGTCTCGCGCTGGCAGGTAATGCCGATGGCGGCCACTTCAGCGGCGCTCGTATTACCCTTTTCAAATACCTCAGCGGAACATTCCATTGTTGTATCCCAGTATTCCTTTGGATCATGTTCCACCCAGCCGGGCTTTTGGAATATCTGTCTGATTTCGCGGTAGGCAGACGCATGAATCTGGCCATCACGGTTGAAAAGCACAACTCGCGTGCCGGTTGTCCCTTGGTCTATCGCCATAATAAAACGCTTTTCCATATATTCCTCCTTATCATAACTTTCAGCTTAAAGCTGGTAAAGCTAATAACCAAGCTCCTGTGCGCGCGTGATCAGATAGGAAGCCGTCATTTCGTCCATATAGAGCGACGTCATGAGCTTTCCGGCCAGCGCGCCGACGATAGCATCTGCCTTCTCTATGCCCACCGCGATGCCGATACGGTGCTTCTTCTTCCTGAGATCATTAAGATCCAGCCCAATCGTTCTGGTCTCGTATGATTGATCAACGATTTTTCCATTGATATCAAAATACCTTGAGCAAACGTCACCCACGCCGCCTTTTGATGAGAGCCTTTTGACGTCGTCCGTTGTAATAGCCCCTCGCTCGATCAACACTGACTGTTCTGACAGCTGGCCGATGCCGAATATCGCGATGGTTGAGGCTCTGGCCATCTCCAAAACATTGCGAATCCTGGAATCTCTTTTGATCGCGTTTGCGATCTCTTCATCGTCTACAAGTGTGGGAGCGGCAAGCACATATCCAACGCCGGAATAGGCCTCCGTAAACCGCTCCAGAATGCCCGCCGTTTTGGTGGACAGCACATTTGTGGCGATGGAACCGTTAAGTTGTACAATTTTGATTCCCTTCTTGGGCGGAACTGGCGCTACCAGCATAGCGGACAGCTTTTCCACGGTACGACCCCAAGATACACTGATAATATCATGATCCGATATGTACCGGTTCATATCCTGCGCCACGGTACGGCATGTATCACTCAGGCGAATATCTCTGTCGTCCACCATTTTAGGCACAATAAAAAGATGTTCTATGTCAAACATCTTTCTGATCATTTGTTCCTGCTGAGCGACCGATTTGACCGGGTATATGATTTCATGCCGGACATAGCCCAGCATTGTTGCCTTTTTGAGCATTCTTGATACCGACGATTTGGATATCTCTTCTTCAAGCGATATTTCTTCCTGAGACATGTTCAGTTCATAGTACTTCTTGGCGATCCGTATCATGGAATTGATGTCATTTATTTTCAGGTTCTCCAGTTCCATTCCTCAATACTCCTTGTCAGCTTTGCCGACCGCTTTTGGGTGATACCACCACATTTGAAGCCGTATGCTTTGTTTCATATTAACACACCAACCTCTCCTGAATCAAGCTTTTTTTCATGCACTGAAAATATATTCATCATGTCATATCATTATTTATTACAGAATTCCATCAGAAATTTACATTTACTTATTAGCCTCGAATCAGACTGTGAGTATTTAATGATAAGAATATTAAATCCGCCGGAGCGCCTGTTCCACCGGCGGATTATCATTGTTTGCGATTTGATGAATTCTCTCAGTGGCTGGAAATATCTCCGATCAGGCCGCCCGCGTCGATAATGCGCTGCATGAAGGGTGGGAACGGCTCCGCCTGAAACTTCAACCCCTTGGTCACGTTTCTAATAACGCCGCTCGCAAGTTCCACTTCCAGCACGTCGCCTGCATCCGTGTTCTTCACCGCTTCCTCGCATTCCAGAATCGGCAGGCCGATATTGATGGCATTGCGGAAGAATATACGGGCAAACGTGCACGCGATGACGCAGGAAATGCCGGACGCCTTGATGGCAATAGGTGCATGCTCACGCGAAGAGCCGCAACCGAAGTTCATCTCAGCGACGATAATGTCGCCCGGCTGCACCGTTTTCACGAAATCCTTGTCGATGTCTTCCATGCAGTGGGACGCGAGCTCCTTTTCGTCCGACGTGTTAAGGTAACGTGCGGGTATGATGACGTCGGTGTCCACATTGCTTCCATATTTATATACTTTACCCATTTGAATCTCCTTAACTATATATTGGCGGGGTCTTCGATGCGGCCCGTGAGCGCGGAAGCCGCAGCCACCGCCGGGCTGGCGAGATACACTTCGGACTCCACGTGGCCCATACGTCCCACGAAATTGCGGTTGGTGGTGGAGACGGAGCGTTCGCCCGCCGCGAGAATGCCCATGTGCCCGCCGAGGCACGGACCGCAGGTGGGTGTGGAAACCGCCGCGCCCGCTTCGATGAAATCCGCGATCAGGCCTTCCTTAAGCGCCTGCAGATAGATGGCCTGCGTGCCGGGAAACACAATCACGCGTACACCCTTTTTCACACGGCGTCCGCGCAGTATGTCCGCCGCGATACGAAGGTCGGTGATGCGCCCGTTGGTGCAGGAGCCGATCACCACCTGGTCGATCATCACATCACCCACGTTATCGATCGTGCGGGTGTTGTCCGGCAGGTGCGGGAACGCGACCGTCGGACGCAGCTCCGCGAGGTCGATCTCAATCACGCGGGCGTATTCAGCATCCGCGTCCGCTTCGAATACAGTGTATGGACGGGTGGCGTGCTCGTTGAGGTACTCAATCGTCTGGGCATCCACCGGGAATATGCCGTTCTTCGCGCCCGCTTCTATAGCCATATTGGCGATGGTGAACCTGTCGTCCATTGTGAGACTGGCAACATCACCTGCGTATTCCATCGACTGGTAGAGCGCACCGTCCACACCGATCATGCCGATGATGTGGAGTATCAGGTCCTTGCCGGACACCCACTTTTGCATCCTGCCCTTGAGCTTAAACTGTATTGCCGAGGGAACCTTGAACCAGCAGGTGCCGCGCGCCATGCCGGCCGCTAAGTCCGTGCTGCCTACACCGGTGGAGAACGCCCCCAGCGCACCGTAGGTGCAGGTGTGCGAGTCCGCACCAATGATGGCATCACCCGGTACTGCCAGACCCTTCTCCGGGATCAGGCAGTGCTCAATGCCCATCTCACCGATCTCGAAGTAGTTCACGATGCCGTATTCCTTCGCGAAATCACGCAGCATCTTAGCCTGCTCCGCCGCCTTGATATCCTTGTTCGGCGTGAAATGGTCCGGCACGATGGCGATCTTCTCTTTGTCGAACACCTCGTTGCGTCCGGTGCGCTTAAACTCGCGTATGGCGACCGGGGTCGTGATGTCGTTGCCCAGTGCCAAATCGAGCCGCGCCTCGATAAACTGACCGGCATGCACCTCTTCGAGGTCGGTCTTGCTTGCCAGTATTTTTTGCGTCATTGTCATGCCCACGTGCTTATCCCTCCAACTTCATCTCATAGTAGTATTTATTGATTGCGTCCACATATGCCTTGACGCTTGCTTCCACAACGTCGGTAGACAAGCCGCGCCCGCGTGCCTTCTTGCCGTTCTTATCCAGCTTGACGATGACCTCGCCCTGCGCGTCCTTACCGCCTGTCACCGAGCGGACAATGTAATCCTCCAGCGTAAAGCTTTCGCCGACGCAGCGTTCGACTGCGTTGAACGCCGCATCCACCGGGCCATCGCCTGTCGCCGCTTCCTCCATCGTATTACCCTCGCGAGTCAGCTTGACCACTGCCGTTGCCGTCATGCGATTTCCGCTGTTGATGACAAAGGTATCAAACTCATATTCGTTCGGTATATCGAAAGAATCCACCTCGACCAACGCGCGCAGATCAAGATCGGAGACATCTTTCTTCCTGTCTGCCAGTTCCTTGAACTTATCAAACGCGGCTTCGATGTGCGTATCGTCCAGCGCGTAACCCAGCGTCTTCAAACGCTCAGCGAATGCGTGTTTACCCGAGTGTTTGCCCAGCACGATCACATTTTCCGGCAGGCCGATGGACTGGGGCGTCATGATCTCGTAAGTCTTTTTGTTGGCGAGTACGCCGTGCTGATGGATGCCCGCCTCGTGCGCAAACGCATTCGCACCCACGATGGCTTTATTGGGCTGCACAGATACGCCGGTAATCGCGGATATAAGCCGCGACGCGTTGTATATCTGCGTCGTATTGATATTCGTCGTATACCCGTACAAATCCTGTCTGGTGGACAAGCCCATCACGATTTCTTCCAGTGCCGCGTTGCCCGCGCGCTCGCCTATGCCATTGATCGTGCATTCAGCCTGCGTCGCGCCCGCACGAATCGCTGCCAGGGTGTTCGCCACGCCCAGTCCCAGGTCGTTGTGGCAATGCACCGAGAGGTCCACCTTTTCTATACCGCGGACATTCTGCTTGATGCCGTGCACCAGCTCAAAGAACTCTTCCGGCATTGCGTAGCCCACGGTATCCGGAACATTGATGCAGGTCGCGCCCGCTTTGATCACCGCCTCGAACACGCGGTATAAAAATTCCGGCTCACTCCGTGATGCATCCTCCGCTGAGAACTCGACTTCGCTGCACAGAGATTTGGCATAGCGCACCATTTCCTCAGCCTGCTTCAATACGTCTTCGGGCTTCATCTTGAGCTTATACTCCATGTGAATAGGCGACGTGGCGAGGAACGTGTGGATGCGCGGGCTCACCGCGCCTCTGATTGCCTCATAAGCCCGGTCGATATCCTTCTTGAGCGCGCGCGACAGGCTGGCGATCGTCGCATTCTTCACCGTCTCGGCGATGGTCTTAACGGAAACGAAGTCTCCCGGCGACGCGATGGCGAAGCCCGCCTCGATGACGTCCACTCCGAGCTTCTCCAGCTGCTTTGCCACCTCTATCTTTTCCTGCAGATTCATGCTGCATCCTGGCGACTGTTCGCCGTCACGCAGTGTCGTGTCAAAAATCTTAATGATTGCCATTGAAGTTTTCTCTCCTCAAATTGTATTTGTCTGCGGTTCGCGCGCATTGTTTTCAAGCCTTGGCCAGAGACTTCAGAGAAACAAAAAAGCCTTACATCTACAGAGACGTAAGACCTACGCGGTACCACTCTGCTTGCGGTTAACAAACCGCCAGCTTAACAGGGCACGACATGATGCCCGTCCTCGTATAACGTTGAGTCACGACGTCTGCACCTACAGAAACCTTCGGCACAGCGGCTTCGGAGCGAGCTTCGTTGATCTACAGCCTGCCGTCTTTCACCAAGCGACGGTTCTCTGAGAGGCCAGAGCCAACTACTGTTCTCCTTCACAGCCTTTAATGCGGTTATTATATGTGCTGAACAAGCATTCTGTCAACAACAAAATCGAATTTACTTAAAAATAATAAGGCCGCACGATGAGAATCCGTACGGCCTTACAATATTACCTTTTTGTCTTATTTGAACAGATCAATCAACGATCCATTCATGAACAGCCCCGCAAACACGATGGAAACCATCGACAGCAGCTTGATAAGTATGTTGATGGAGGGACCAGATGTATCCTTGAAGGGATCTCCCACAGTATCGCCCACGACTGCAGCCTTATGGGCATCGCTGCCTTTGCCGCCGTGATTGCCCGCTTCAATGTACTTCTTTGCATTGTCCCATGCACCACCCGAGTTGGCCATCATGATAGCGAGAATGAAGCCGGTTACAACAGCTCCGGCCAGCATGGAAGCCACCGCATAAGGCCCAAGAATGAGACCTACAGCAATGGGCGATAGAATACCGACAAGCGCCGGCAATATCATTTCCTTCTGTGCGCTGCGGGTGCAGATGTCCACACAACGCGCGTAGTCCGGCTCCGCCTTGCCTTCCATCAGGCCGACGATCTCACGGAATTGACGGCGCACCTCCACCACGATGCCCTGGGCTGCGCGCCCCACGGCGTTCATGGTCAGTGCTGAGAACAGGAACGGCAGCATTCCGCCGATGAACAAGCCGATCAGCGTTGCAGGCTCAAGAAGGTTCAATGCTGTCAAATGCGCTTCATTCATATACGAAACGAGCAGCGCCAGAGCCGTCAACGCCGCAGACCCGATCGCAAACCCCTTGCCCGTAGCGGCAGTCGTGTTGCCGAGAGAATCAAGAGCATCTGTGCGCTTGCGCACTTCCGGGCCAAGGTGGCTCATCTCAGCGATACCGCCGGCGTTGTCGGCAACAGGGCCGTAAGCATCCGTCGCCAGCGTTATGCCAAGAGTCGACAGCATACCAACCGCCGATAAGCCGATTCCGTAAAGGCCCATCTGAAAACTGGCTGCTCCGCCCGATGCGAAGAACGATACCAACACGGATACACCAACGATCAGTATTGGCAGGAAGGTGGAACGCATGCCCAAAGACAATCCGCCGATGATGACCGTCGCAGGCCCAGTCGAAGAAGAATCGGCCACTCTTTGTGTAGGCTTGTAAGTGTCAGATGTATAATATTCCGTAACCTTGCCGATAAGTATTCCCGCAACGAGTCCCGAAATAATCGCGAAAAACACGCCTAAATACTGGCTTCCCAACACAAAGTAGACGAGCACAAAAGCGACAACTGCAATGAGGATTGAACTGATATTGACACCGCGGCTTAATGCTTTCAGCAGCGCCTTCTGCTCGGCTTTTTCGCCCGATCGTACAAAGAACGTACCGACGATGGAAGCGAGTATGCCTATTGCGGCCATGACCATCGGTATCATAACACCGGCTGCCAGGCCTGCGGCAACAGCCAGCGAAGCCGTTGAAACAATGGAGCCAACATAAGATTCATAGAGGTCGGCACCCATGCCGGCTACGTCGCCCACGTTGTCACCCACATTGTCAGCGATAACGGCAGGGTTACGCGGATCGTCTTCCGGGATACCGGCTTCCACTTTACCCACAAGGTCAGCACCGACGTCAGCAGCTTTGGTAAATATGCCGCCGCCTACGCGCGCGAACAGTGCCATTGCGGACGCGCCCATTCCGAATGTCAGCATGGCTGATGTAATCTGCTGCAGGTTGCCGATATACTCCATACTTTCAGGTGGTACTGACAACGGGTAAAATATCAGTAAGAAATAATACCAGACGGACAAATCGAGCAATCCCAGGCCGACAACGGTGAAGCCCATAACTCCGCCGGAAGAGAACGCCACACGAAGGCCTTTATTGAGGCTTTCACTGGCCGCAAAAGCCGTACGGGAATTGGCGGATGTCGCGACGCTCATACCGATAAAGCCGGACAAACCAGAGAAAAATCCGCCTGTTATAAAGGCGAACGGCACAAAAGTATTGACCAACCCCATAAAAGACAGAACGAGCAGCACGACGAACATGGCGGCAAAAAATATGCCGACGCCTGTGTACTGGCGTTTCAAGTAGGCTTTGGCCCCTTTCTTGATCGCCTCGGCGATTTTCGTCATCAGCTCCGTGCCGGTGGAAAAGCTCTTAATACGTACGGCCAAAAAGCCCGCAAAGAGCAATGACACCACAGCGCCGATAGGCGCGAGAATCATTAAATCCATAATACCTCCTTAGAATATAACTTTATGATAAAAAATAAAGTATATATAAACGTTGCCGTTTATATTTTATGGGAACAGGGAACCGGAATTGAAAACCTTTTCCCCCATTTTAATAACCCTTTCACATTATACAATAAATAATGAGATATGGAAGAGGTAATTTTCACAAAAAGTTTATGTATGAGATTATTTTCTCCGATATGAATGTTATCGTTTGCATCCGTTGCTGGTTATTACAGCGATTTAGTAAAAAACGAAAATGAAAAAGCACCGATTTTCTGGTGCTTTCTGGTGGGTGATCGGGGGCTCGAACCCCGGACACCCTGATTAAGAGTCAGGTGCTCTACCAACTGAGCTAATCACCCACGTTAAACTATCAATACAAACTTACTGTTGTCCTCTTGAAAATGGAGCGGGTGATGGGAATCGAACCCACGCAACCAGCTTGGAAGGCTGGGGCTCTACCGTTGAGCTACACCCGCATGCCGCCCCGGGAAGACAATCATCTTCCCGAAGGCTTACGGTCAATGGAGCGGAAGACGGGATTCGAACCCGCGACTTCGACCTTGGCAAGGTCGCACTCTACCACTGAGTCACTCCCGCTTATGTGCGTGGTGCGGGCGAAGAGACTTGAACTCCCACGCCTCACGGCACCAGATCCTAAGTCTGGCGCGTCTGCCAATTCCGCCACGCCCGCTTGTTTACGCGCCCTTTAGCAGCGCCCCCGTTTTTGGGCACTTTGGTATTCTAACATCTCGATTCCCATTAGTCAATATCGAATTGTATGCTTTTTGAGGTGTCTTCTATTCCCCTGCACCGCAGCATTTTTTGTACTTTTTACCGCTGCCGCAGGGACATGGTTCGTTGCGTCCCACCTTTTCGGAAACAGCCTGCCGGTCCTGCCGCCACTGATCCCTGATCTCGCGGCGGCGTTCCTCTGAGAGTATGCCGTTCCAGCCCGGCAGCGTATAGAGCCATTTGGCCTTCGCTTCCAGCATGTTGTAATAAAGTTTGTCGAAATCCACCTTCAGGGATACCGTGCTGTCCTCTTTGAGCTTCTCTAAGTCCACTTCTTTGGCAAGGCTGGTATTGATGCCGTCCATGAAGCCTGCGAATACCACGGGGCTCATGCCGAACTCGTCTGCGACGGCCGCCAGCTTATCCTCGTAGAAGTTCTCCTTGCGCTCCAGAATCTTCTTGTATGCTTCAGTTTCAATATCGAAATACTCATTCCAAAATGCCTGATTGTCCTGCGGAGACCGCTGCGCCTCCGCTATGCCCTGCCATTGACTGTATAGACTCATTTATTTTCCCCCAGCATCTTATCCAACGTTACTTTTATCTGCTTGATGAACGCTTCCGTGCTTACCTTCTGCTTTGTCTCCGCTTCGCTCAGCATATATAGGTCGCCCGTCATCACGCCGTTTTCAATTGTCGCGATAGATGCCGCTTCGAGCTTGTTCGCAAACTCCACCAGTTCGTCGTTGCCGTCCAGCTCGCCGCGCTTGCGCAGCGCGCCGGTCCAGGCGAACAGCGTCGCCATACAGTTGGTGGATGTCTCCTTGCCCTCCAGATGACGGTAATAATGCTTGGTCACTGTGCCGTGTGCCGCCTCGTATTCATACAGGCCTTCGGGCGACACCAGCACCGACGACATCATCGCCAGACTGCCGTATGCCGTTGCCACCATATCAGACATCACGTCGCCGTCGTAGTTCATACACGCCCAGATGAAGCCGCCCTCACTGCGTATCACGCGCGCCACCGCGTCATCGATCAGTGTGTAGAAATACTCGATGCCTGCCTGTTCGAATTTGTGCTTATAGACAGTTTCAAATATTTCCGCAAAAATATCCTTAAAGCGGTGGTGGTACTGCTTAGAAATCGTATCCTTCGTCGCGAACCACAGATCCATCTTGCAGTCCAATGCGTAATTGAAGCAGCTCTTCGCGAAGCTTTCGATGGACTTGGTGGTATTAAACATGCCACGCACCACGCCGCCTTTTGCGTCAAAATCCGCAATGTTGCGGCGTTCCACGCTGCCGTCCTTTCTCGTGATCACCAGCTCCGCCTTGCCTTCACCGTCCACCACGCACTCCTGCGCGTTGTAGATGTCACCGTAAGCATGACGCGCGATGATGATGGGGTTCTTCCACGTCTTCACGGAAGGTAGGATGCCTTTGACCAAAATAGGCTCACGGAAAACGGTACCGTCAAGAATTTCGCGAATGGTGCCGTTGGGGCTCTTCCACATTTTCTTGAGATCATACTCCTCGACACGCTGAGCGTTAGGTGTTATCGTGGCGCATTTGACGCCGACGCCGAACTTTCTGATCGCCTCAGCGGCCTGAACAGTCACTGCATCGTCAGTGGCATCCCGCTCCGTCAGCCCCAGATCATAGTATTCGGTATTCATTTCGATGTACGGCTCCAGCAGAAAATCCTTGATCATCTTCCAGATGATCCGTGTCATCTCATCGCCGTCGATTTCAACCAACGGAACCGGCATTTTTACCTTCGTCATTGGCTACTCCTTTATATAAAACTATAATATTTTCAAGTCACACGCGTCACATTCTAAACGATAAGCACCAAAAAAACAAGTCTGAAATCACATCATCAGAAATCATGAGCGCTCATTGCAGGCTTTAATCACCGGCGGGAAGTTTACCTCGCGCCGGTTATACGGTCGCTTTCCGGTCGAAGAACGGGCTCTTGGAGGCGGCTGCCAGCGGAATCCCGAACACCACTGCAACATCCTCACCCAGCAGTTTCATTTCCCGAGCGGCCGTTCCCGCCGAATACATCACACGGTTATCGAGGCGCATATCAGCAGCGCGGCTGACAGCGCTGCCTATCGCTATTCCAAGGTCGTTCAAATTGTACGCGCACGGAACAGCCTTATGTTCTTTTTTCTTGGCGCATGTCTCAAAGCCGCAAAGGCCGCAGTTTAGTTCCAGTACCTTGATTTTTGTCCCAATCAGCAAAAGCGCCTGTGATACCATTAGATTGTGTGCGTCCCGCACAAAGAAATCCGCTGCTTTTCCTTCCTCGTAGAGACGCATCATCGTTTGCGCAATTGCAGGAAGCTCTTCTGCGTCGGCCAACGCGATTACCAGATTATCCATTCCCCGCGCTTTGGGAGCCGTCCGCGCCGCGTTTGCAATCTGCCGCGCAGCCTCCAGTACCGTTTTCGTTTCCTCGTCCTTTTGGAAATATAACGACATAGCAATCCCCTTTCGTAAACAACACATCTGACTGGTGTAAAAATGCCGCCGGGAACTTGCCCGGCGGCATTGATCGATACTTTAAGTATGCTCCAGCGCCGGCAAACGCATAACGCGCCAGAAGCTGCTATTCTTCCTCCGCGTCCTTCTTGGCCTGAGCGATAACTTTATCCGCGAGGTTTGCAGGCAACTCATCATAACGTTCAAAAGTCATGGTGAACGTGCCTCTTGCCTGTGTCATGGAACGAAGGTCGGTTGCATATTTAAATATTTCAGCAAGCGGCACTTCCGCGACGACCTGCTGCAGCCCTCCCTGCGGGTTCATACCGAGTATGCGGCCGCGACGACGGTTGATGTCGCCGATGACGTCGCCCATGTACTCATCGGGTATCGTGACTTCAAGGCGGTAGATCGGCTCGAGCAGCGTCGGGCTGGCATCGGCGCACCCTTGCTTGTATGCGAGGTTCGCAGCGACCTTGAATGCCATTTCTGACGAGTCAACCGGATGCGAGGAACCAAAGAACAGCGTCGCTTTGAGCTTAACCATCGGGAAACCCGCCAGCACGCCCTTCGTGATGCTTTCTCTTAAGCCTTTCTCCACCGCGGGGATATACTGGCGCGGCACGGCGCCGCCCACCACTTCGTCCACGAACTCGAAGTTTTCCTCCGAATTGCTGAGAGGTTCAAACCGGATATGTACATCGCCGAACTGGCCATGGCCGCCCGACTGCTTTTTATGCCGGCCGTGCGCCTCCACCTTCTTGCGGATGGTTTCGCGATAGGGAATCTGCGGATCGGACAGCTGCGCTTCTACGCCATACTTGTTCGCCAGCTTCCGGCAGATGACTTCCAGATGCAGCTCACCAAGACCGCTCACCAGTGTATCAGGAGTCTCCAAGGACTTGATAATACGGAAGGACGGGTCTTCCTCCTCCAGACGGTGGAGGCCGGAGAACACCTTCTCCTCCTCCCCCTGCTTCTTGGCGGTAACCGCAAGAGAGATGCACGGAGCAGGGAACTCAATTTCCGGGAACACCACTGGCTTGTTCTCATCGCAGAGCGTATTGCCCGTTTCGGTATGCTGCAGCTTAGCCAGAGCGCCAATATCGCCCGCGGACAGCTTTTCCACCGATATCTGCTTTTTGCCCGACATAACGTATATCTGACCGAACTTTTCGGATTTTCCGGCGTTGCAGTTCTTGATGGAATGTCCGGTGGTCAGCTCGCCGCCCAGTATCTTGAATACAGACAGAGTGCCCACAAACGGATCTGCCACGGTCTTATACACCTGCGCCGCAAAAGACTGTTTTGGGTCAGCGGTGTAGGTAACTTCCTCGCCCTTGGGTGTCTTGCCTTTAACGTTTATCTTTTTATCCGGTGACGGCATGAATTCGACAATGTTGTCCAGCAGCAGCGAAATGCCCATGTGAGGGCCGCCCGCTCCGAGGAATACCGGAACGACATCGCCTGCGGCAATACCGATCTTTAAACCTTTGAGTATATCCTCCTTGGACAGTTCTTCGCCTTCAAAGAACTTCTCCATCAAAGCTTCGTCGTTTTCCGCGGCGTTCTCGATGATGGCTTCTCTGAGCTCCTCAGCCTGCGCCTTCACATCCGCCGGTGCGTCGATCTCCTTTACCTTCTTGCCGTCAAAGCCGTATGCCTTCATTTCAATGACGTCGAATATGCCCTTGAAGCCAAGCCCCTGGCCGATGGGCAGCTGCAGCACGGTGACCTTGGTACCGTATTTATCCTTCAGTGTCTGCACAGCTTTATCAAATTCCACGTGCTCCTTGTCCATCTGGTTGACGAAGAACGCTTTGGCTATACCCGCCTTCACACAGGCGTCCCATGCCTTTTCAGCGCCAACCGTTAAGCCCGATAAGCCGCCTACGAGTATCAGCGCACTGTCGGCCAGATAATAGCCGGATGTAGCGTCGCCGATAAAGTCGAAGTATCCCGGTGTGTCTATGATGTTGATTTTCGTATCTTTCCATTCCACAGGCGCAATTGCAGAGCTGATGGAGATATGTCTTTTGGTCTCCTCCGGGTCATAGTCCATGACGGTGTTCCCGTCGTCCGTTTTGCCCTGCCTGTCGATCATGCCGCTGATAAAGAGCATAGCTTCGGCCAGAGTTGTCTTTCCTTCCCCGCCGTGGCCCACCAGCGTAATGTTTCTGATGTCGCTTGTGCTGTAAAATTTCATACATTTCCTCCAACATATTCACAACCAGTCTTCATTGAACTGATCTTTTTAATGACTAAGAACCATTCTAACAGAAAGGCAAGTAAAAATAAATAAGATTTTTTTCGTTTGGTATGGAAAATAGGATAAAACTGTGACATAATAATTCGATGAAAAATCGTAAAGGAGCAGTCAATGAGCGATATTAATCAGGAAAATTCCAACCTAAACGACCCAAACGGCGATTCTTTGCCTGAAGAAGGCAAAAAGAAGCTGACGGATAAGCAACTCCGCATCGTACAGGTCATTGCCGGCATACTCTGCGCTGCCGCGCTGGTGGTTTCAATGTTTGTCCCTTCCACTCTGTCTCAAAAGGGCATTATTGCCAAAGAGGACATGCTCAACTACCTCTTTGTTGTTGTCTTTCTGGCCATCACGTTCGGACGGCGCACCATTGAGAATAAATACCGTCTGCGATTGGGGCTGTTTTCCCTTGCTTTGATAAACGGCATTCTGGCCGGTATACTGATCTACGTGATCAGAATCTTTTATTTGCCTGAAAGTACTGCTTCGTCTTTGGCAGAAATCTACAAAGTGCTTATCATTATCGGCGTTATTCTAATCATACTCGTCATGGGCATACTGGTTCCTTACATGAGATATAGAAAACGTGTGGAGAACGGCACGCTGCTTCCCATCCGGATACCGGAAAAGAAGGAGGAAGCCGTTTCTGCCAGCACCGCTGATGTCAATAGCGAGCCCTCGACGATTGAACAGAAGATAGCGGCTATGATGGCTGATCTCGATAACCCGCAGGACAGCAAAGAAAACAGCGAAGATAAATAGAATTCGGACCAACGATAAAAGCGCCCGTTATGGACGCTTTTTATTGTTGCCATGAGTTGATAGCGGCTCTTTGAAAGCTATTGTCCCTGAATCCTTTTCAGATTTCTGAATGCCATCTCTCCTGCCTGCTTGACAATCTGCGGTACAAGCGCCGCATCGTTACTGCCGGCTGTCACATATATGAAGTATTCTCCGGAAATAATGGCTATCCCCTGAGCGGACATAAAATTATCGTCGCCGATACGACCGGTATCCGCCGCATTTAAGTCTTCCATTGCGGTTTTTATAGCTTCAAATATTCCTTTGGGCGTCAACTGGTTCCCGCCGCCCGATTGGCCGCCACCACCGCCAGAACTTCCCGACTGCCCACCGGACTGTTCGGACTGTTCGCCGCCACCCGATTGTCCGCCACCCGATTGCCCGCCGCCGGAGCCACCCGACTGCTGCTCGCCGCTGGATTCACCTTGCTGGAGTGATCCTTGTTGTATCACAGTGATTGACAGATAGCTCTTAGAGCTGCTGTTTTCAGCGGGATAGAAGCAAACCTTCATACCCAGCATCTGCTGTTCGTCAATTGTACCGTCTTTAACCGCTTCGCCAATGAGCTGCGCCGCTTCTTCCTTGGATATAAGCTGCTTCGGTTCTATCATTTGCCCGCCGGACTGCTCCTGGCCGGAAGCCTGCTGCCCTCCCGCCGCACTTGCAGCAGGAGACTGCCCCCCGCCGCCGGGTAATTGTGTGGAAGCGCTTTGGGACTCACTGTTTGAACATCCCGCAAATAAAAAAATACAGCAAAGCAATAAAACCACTGGACATCTGAGATTTTTCATACAGAACCCTCTTTCAAAGTCGTTCTAATCTCAGTATGTCACAAAGGTTTTATAATATACGGAATTTCAGCAACAGCGGTTTATGAATTGATTACTCATGGCCTCATTAATGCTCTCAGATCCTGATTGTCAATCACAAGCTGTCAATACCCATTGATATTTTTGCAGCCTTTATACCGTGGATCAGCGTTGTGTCATAAATCGGCACCTTTGTGTCGGTCTGTTTGACAAGCAGACCGATCTCAGTGCAGCCCAGCACCGCGCCCATCGCTCCTTTTTGAGCCAGCGAGTCCAGTATCCTCAGATATCCTGCTTTCGATTGTTCCGATGTGATGCCGCGGCAGAGCTCGTTATATATTACGGAATTGACAAATTCAATATCGTCTGTTTCCGGCACAAGCACCTGTATATCCCTATTTTCCAGCCTGGACTTATAGAAGTCTTCAGTCATCGTATATTTGGTCCCCAATAATGCCGTTTTGCTGATCCCGCTCTGTACCAGTGCATCCGCTGTCGCATCGGCAATATGCAGAATAGGTATCTGTATCCCTGCCTGAATCTGGGGCACGACCTTGTGCATAGTGTTTGTGCAGATAACGATGAAGCCCGCTCCCGCAAGCTCAAGCCGCTGCGCGGCATCCAGCAGTATATCAGCGCTTTTATCCCAGAGTCCCTGCGACTGACAGCTCTCAATTTCTGAAAAGTCCACGCTGTACAGCAGGCACTTCGCGGAATGCAACCCGCCCAGCTCAGTCTTGATGGTCTCGTTGATTACCTGATAGTAAGTCACTGTGCTCTCCCAGCTCATACCGCCGATCAGTCCGATCTTTTTCATATCCGCCTCGTTTCTTCCGTTAGAAATAGCTGGGGACTTGAACGCTGGAAGCAGCCATCAGTTCCCCCCAAACGTCCTCAGTACACCGGAGCATACATGCGCTGGCTTCCTTTTTTTGATAATGGGCTGGCAGAGTTCGGAATCCGAACCGGAAATAGAACTCAGGACTGATATCAGAATGTAAGAATATCATCGCCTCTTTGCTTACGGTTTCGATGCTTTTCTTAAGGAGTATGGACGCATAACCTTGCCCCGAATGTCGTTTGGGTGTGAGCACTGACCCGATACCGTATACGTCCCTGCCCTGAAAGTCATTCAGCTTAAGCAGCATCAGCGAGCTGACGATCTCACCGTCCTTTTCCAGCACATATCTTGTCCCGTTGGCATCTTCCTTGCTGTTGTCTGAACAGTATTGCTCAAAAGTCCTGTTCCGGCTCCAAACTTTATACCCTTCTGCGAACAAACCCTCTATCTCATCGGGTTTCGCCTTTCTGAATATCATATTTTTTCCCTTTATTTCATCTATTTTTTCTCTTTGTTTCTTCAAGTTGAGCCGCCTAGTGCCCAATGTTCATTCTAAATGCTGATCACATTTGTACGCCGCATATTTTTTCACTGAGTTCAAACAGCTTCTTTGCGGTATCCATATCCCACGATCTTCTGGAGGATTTCGCAATTTCACATTTATAGAAATACTGTCCCGAAACACCCGAGGCACCGCCCGAAGCCAGAAAGACGGATGTGCGTGCCCCTTCCTCTGGTGACAAAAAGAAGGGCTTGAGCATACCTACAATCGTTCTGCCGAAATGCGTTTTCCGGTCGACGCCCATTTGTGTTGCCACAGCGCCTGGATGCACGCAATTAACGGTAATGGGGATACCCCTTTCCTTCAGCCTTCTGTCCAGCTCCCTTACGAACAGCAGATTGGCCAGTTTCGACTGGCCGTATGCTTTGATGACGTTGTATCTATTGAGATTGATATCGTCAAAATGAATATTGCCAGCCTTATGCGCTCCGGAACCAACCACCACGATCCTGCCGTCATCGGATTCTGTCAGCAGATCAAGGAGGAGCAGCGTGAGCATAAAGTGACCGATATGGTTGACACCAAACTGGAGCTCCAAACCGTCTTTGGTCTTGCGGCGGTCCAGCGTAATCACCCCGGCGTTGTTGATCAGCACATCAAGCTGGCCGCATTCCAGCCTGTATCGTTCCGTGAATTCCCGTATACTGCTCATGCTGCCCAGATCGCAAATCATCAGGCATATATCACGTCCGGGTCTTTGCGCTAACTCCTCATAAGCTTGCCTGCCGCGAGCCTCACTGCGGCACAGCATGGAGTGTGGATATGGACATGAAAGGCAGAACGGTACTGGTGACAGGTGCGAATTCTGGAATGGGCAAGGCAACGGTGTCTGCGCTCGCAGATATGGGAGCCAAGGTAAACCACGTAACATATAATGATTTTAGCTTCTTTAGCCCTCGGACAGTATGAACTTCCATGAGCAGTTGCATGTATCATCTGTAATGTCGGGATAATCGCCTTTCTTGAAATGCTTATATGTTTCCGTTTTTCGAAAATAATCGTCCATGCTCTCCTTTATCTGAGCATCAATTTTGCTCTCCTTTATCTGAGCACCTATCTTGCTTTTCTTTGGAAGATATCGAATATACTCATTTCTGTATCCACCTTTTCATCCTTGCTATTTCGCTATACACTTCTGGTTCATTCACTTTAATGTTACTGTATATAGAGTTGAGATAATGCTTTACCGTTCAACAACAATTGTACATTCTGTTGCCAGCGCCGTGATCGTTGCAACGGCTGCAAAAACAGGGGCTAACGCGATACCAACCACGCCGATGGTCAGAGGAAAGCTTAGTATTTCCTTATCATCCTTATCCTTAATTGTAATTTTTCTCGCGTTGCCTTCCCGGATGATGGCTTTGATCTTTGCCATCAAGTCCTCACTATTAACCATATACTCTTCTTTTTTCTTTTCGTCCATAATAACCTGCCTCCTTGACAAATTGAATTTGCATTTTTATGCATATTGTGTTATCACAATTACAGCGAAGCCGCCATGTCTCGAAGCTGGTAGGATGAAAACTGATACTTCTTGTCACAGAAATCACAGGTCACCTCAAAGTCTTCCCGCTCACCAGCAAGCTTCAACAGTTCCTCCCTGCCCAAGCTTACCAGCGCCCTAGCCACCCTTTCGTCGGAACAATTGCAGCGGTATTCCACAGGTTGCTCTGAAAGTATTTTAGGGGAGAAGCCCTCGAGCACGCGCATCAGAATCTCGGACGGAGACATGCCGGCATCCAGCATAGTCGTCACCAGATCAGCTTTCTGCACGGATGCCTCCAGCCGCGATATGACTGTGTCATCCGCACCCGGCAGCAGCTGAATGATATAGCCCCCGGCAGCGCGGACGGACCGGTCCGTATCCACAAGCACGCCCAACGCGCAGGCAGACGGAATCTGCTCACTGATGGCAAAGTACGAGGAAAGATCCTCGGCGATTTCGCCGCTCACCAGATCGATCATCCCGACATACGGCTCTTTGAGCCCCATATCGCGGATAACGATCATTTGCCCGCTGCCCACGCCTCGTCCTACATCGATCTTGCCGTCCGGGCGCGGCTGCAGATCGGCGGCGGGGTTTTGCAGAAAACCGCGTACATTTCCATTACCGTCCGATACCGCGACAATAGGCCCTAGAATTCCGTCGCCACGAATCTGAACAGTGATCGAATGCTGCTCATCCTTTAGCTGCGACCCCAGCATGGATGCGGCAGCCAGCGTGCGTCCCAGCGCGGCGGTCGCAAGCGGCGAACACCCATGTATCTGGCGCGCGCGTTCCGTCAGATGGCGGGATGTGATCGCGTCGACGCGGATAAGTCCGTCAGCAGTCATGGCGCGCACAATATGGTCTTTCAATTTAGTTCCTTCCTTAGTGTTGCGGGTATCATATTGAAGACAGTCTTTTCTCCCACCAAATTTTCGAATTCAGCTTTAGTTATTATCCCATCCGCACTCAATATATAAAAGGAATAATCTTGTATTTAACTTTATCTGTGTACTCATCCCAAAGCGCTCCGTATTTCGCCCTGCAAACCTTGTCGTCGTCGGCTTGGCGGGTGAACATAAGACCTATATAGTAAGCGGGGTACAGCCACACCATCCAAATGCCAGCGTAACCGGCGGCCAGAGCCACGGCGACAGCCTGCAAGATTTCTCCCAGATAGTTGATGTGCCGGCTGGCGCCCCAGTAGCCGTTGGCCAGCAGGCTGAGTTTGCCGTCGCTGAGCACCTCAGGTTTTATCCAAAGAAATTTTCTGTCCGGCGTCACTTTGTACAGATACTTCTGCATATTTGCGCCGCGTGTCAGCACCCAACCGCATAGGAAGAGCGCGCCGAAAAGCACCGTAACCCATACAGGATGCCCTGGACTCGGTAGATGAGCAGTAAACCAAAGTGAAATTGAATAGAAATACGGGTAAAACGCCAAGCAACCAAATCCCAACTTGAACCCGACCCGTTCCGCAATAAAATCGTACGTCCACAGATGGATTTTTTCGAAAATCAGATAGTCGAAGCAAAACCATGTGAGCATGGCGCACCCGAGAAGAAACCCGTAGTTTATGCTTTGCACATTCATGATATGATACGCCGCAAAGGAGAGAACATTCAATTGGAGCATAACCGCGCCAATTAAATAGAACCACATCTTTGCGTCAATAAGGCCGCCCTTAAGCTGCGCGTCTTTGACCCTGCCAAACCAGAAATCAGCGAAGAAAGATTTGCCCGTCGACGGATGCTTGAGAACAATGTAAAAGGGATAGGCCAGTCCGATAACGACCGCACCGATCAGTCCCAGCCAGCGGGTTTCATACAGCCAACCGTATGGAACGATATTGAAATACCCCAGCAGAAACCAGATGACAATACTCGTCCAAAGAACAAATTTTCCGTTGATTCTGTAATTCATCACTTCGCCTGAGATTTCGTTCTTCACATATCCCTTGATTCTTCTTACCGGGATGATGATGTGCAGCAGTGTGATAACGGCATATGCGATCAGTGGAGTAATCAAACCTAAAAACAACTTCATGACAAACCTCCGGTGTTTTTCGACATTGTTCGAATTGCGGCTTTTCTGCTCAGTACCCTTGTCAGTATAAAACGGCCGATTTTGTTGATGGCTCCGGGAATGATGATCGGACCTCTTCCCAAAGCGTTCAGTGTTCGTTCAGCCACTTCATCAGCATTCAGCGTTCCCGGCGCCGGTTTGGATTCTTTTGCCTGCTGATAGCCCGGAGTGAGAATAGCACCGGCACAGCAGGCCAGTACATCGATTCCGTGAGGCTTCAGTTCTTTCCAAAGACCTTCGGCCAGTATGGCGTTAAATGATTTCGTAGCCGAATACGCCGCAAGATTCGGGCTGCCTTGCGCCCCGGCTAGGGATGACATCAGCACAATGCCGCCCCGCTTTTGCTGTATCATGGACTCTGACAGAAGCTTTGTCAGCAGCAGCGGCGCTTTCACATTGACAGCAGCAGCAAGAGCCAGCCTGTCTTCGCTCATGTTTTCGAACAAGCCAATGGGTGCATATGCGGCATTGTATACAAGCAAACCAATGGAAACATCGAGAGTGCCAATCAATTTTTTCACGTTTTCAAAATCCGCCATGTCCGCGGCTATGGTAATGACATCGGTTCCATATGTTTGTTTGAGCCGATCTGCAGCTGCTTTGAGCCGGTCTTCACGGCGCGCAATCAAAATCAGGTTCAATCCCCGCCGCGCAATCGCTTCTGCAAAAGCGTATCCTAACCCGTCAGAGCCTCCGGCGATCAACGCGTACTGCCCATATTTTTCTTTGAATTGTGAAGTATTCATATGCTTTACCTTATCATAAAAAAACAAAAAAGAAAACATTCGAGGATTTTTAATGGTGTCAGCTCATCAACCTTTTCGAGCCAATTTTAATTATAGTTCCTGTATATATCTACTATAACACCTCGAAATTTCGAGTAAATAGCGATTAAAATCAGTCTTCTTAACTAAACTGTCGCTTATTGCTCTGTTGCAAGGCTATCAAATATAAATTGTGTCACATGAAAGAACGCTTGTATTAATATCCTCCCAAAAAGCAAAATAATCACTATTTTCAGCTCAAATTTACACCCTAAAAACCAGCCCTTATTAAAGGCTTCTTTTACACCTGTTTCTCTACCCTTGACATCATACCACGTACTCCACGTGCGTCGGGATTAGTCTACTGCTCATTTATGAGCATGTCTGCCAGTATTATTATATCAATAATGCTAACACACGCCCTGCATGCCATTGTCAACACTTCCATCTTTGAAATCAGATGCTGAAATACTTGAACAGCCGCTATGTGCTTAATGTCCCTTCCTCCTCATCATATTTATTCTATCATGTGAGGGTATTTTGCGACCTGCACTCTTATCGTATTACTCTAATATCCAATTCTTTTTCTACCATAGCAAAAACTCCGAAATTACCAGGTTGCTTATCAAATTAATATTTAGCGTTTAAGAAGATTTTTATTTCATCTTCTGTAGTGTTTCATCCATTTTCTTAGTAAAAAAATCCATTGTTTTTTCGCTGAGAATAAACGGAATCTTGAGAAGCACAGCAGGCGGACAATTCGCTTTATATGTTTGTGCACTGACATCCATACACTGTTGATTCATTCTCTTTGCAAATTCTACAGCGTCGCCTACCGTTCTGAAATGAATCGCCGCCAAATGTCCCTTTCCTTCAATTTTTTTTATTCTGTCATCATGTTTCTCTTTAAGTGCAGATAACAAACTTTCAAAATAGTGCCCCGACATCTGTATCCATTCCCGGTTTTCTTCTGAAAACTCCATCGTGATCAGATACGCTAGACTTGCCAGTTCCTCTTGTCCGTTTGTCACCAGCGCACCGAACTGATTTAAGCTGTCCATTTTGTATGTGGTCACGATCTTGGATGCGGCATATTCCCCGCCAGAAAACCCTTTTCCAATAATCACGAAATCCGGTCTCAGGTCATACAGCCGATACAGATACATGCCGGCGTACCACATGCAGGATTGTATTTCATCAACGAGTGTAGGTGTATCGAACAGCGCGCACAATGCGTACGCTTTATGCAAAAAGGCCTCGGTCAATCGAATACCACCGTAGTTCATCAGCACAATTTCGTGCAGGAAACCCCCCGTCTTGTATTTGCCTTGATTGTACTGCTTCATCTTGCATTCAAAATCAGAGATATCGTTGATGGTAATACCGACGACCTTATAGATCTCATTCTCCGACGCCCGATAGATTTCCGGCCACATCCCCCGAAAAGTTTGCGCAATCGTGGTCGTGCCATGATAGTTTGCCTGAATACCGCCGTCGTTATCTGCCATCACAAAGAACACCGGTATCTTCCCGCTGTACTTGGGTGTGTCAAACGTACTGTCCAGCCTGTAGAACCGCGCGAGCATCATTTTGATCCCCGCTTCCACTGCAAGGCTTCCCGTTTCGAGATTGATGACGCGGTTTTTCACTTTTGGCTCTTCTGACTCCAGAACAGATTGCAGTGTGGTTTCATCACCTTTTTTGATGCCATTATTCGTTCTGACCAATTCACGTTCCAGCAACCGTGTTATGAAGCCGCGTGTGTTATTATGCGTGGCGTTCGAAATCCCCAGCGCTCTTGCATTGTCAATCAGCTTAAAGCCGGGGAAGTTATGCCCCATCGGTGTGTGATAGTGCTCACTTTTGGATATTAAGTAGAGCCTGCCGTCCTCCCCTATACGATACGCACCCTTCCCTCCTATTGGGGATGCATCCTTATTTGCAGCTTTTGCAAAAGAGGTCGTCGGTGCGCCTGTATTATTGTTTTCAAAAGAATTAAAAATCTGTTCGCCGATCATCTTTGTATACTCTTCCTGTTGAAAAAGAAAGCTATCGCTATAAAACTCCACCTTTTCTTTTACCAGTTTGTTTGTGTAATCCTCCGGTAAGCCGTGCAATCTTTCTGCAGTTTCCCGGACTGCATGGCAGTACCCCTCGCCAAGTATGTCTTCAAGCGACCTGCTGATATTTCTTATCACTTACATTTCCCTCAGCTTTCAATTGCAATATTTCGTCAGATTCTAGTTTGAATTTTTATCATTTAGCTGGTAAAAAAATTCTGCAAAGCCTTTGTCCAGTTGAGTGTATACAGCATAAGCCTTCATATATTTTTGTGCATTTTCAGCGTTTGGGTGAAAAACCTTGTCCACCAGCACAGTATCGCGAACAGCCTCCTCAATACTCTCAAACCAGTTTAAGCTGACCGCAGCAATGATGGCAACGCCCAAAGATGTCGTTTCCGTATGCTCCAATGTCACAATTGTTTTCCCGGTCACATCCGCTTTAATTTGGTTCCATATATCGCTCTTTGAACCACCGCCCATTGATTTGATTTCACTTACAATGATTCCGCTTTCTTCGATTGCTTTGATGTTTTCACATAACATATACGCAACGCCTTCGAAAATAGCGCGAATAAAATGTGCTTTTTTGGAATTGAGTCCTACGTTAAAGAATACACCCCTTGTGTATGGGTCATTATTGGGTGACACTTTGCCGGCAAACTGTGGATATAGCATAAGCCCTTCTGATCCGGGAGCAATAGCTGCAGCCATCCGGCCAAGCATATCGTAAATGCTCACTCCTAGTTCCCTGGCTTCTCTGACTTCTTTTTCGCAAAACTCATCTTTAAACCATTTTAAAATCATCCCCGCTGTTGTCGAATACAGCACGCTCAGATAGTTACCCTTCACATGCAGATAATAGACAAGTTTTTGTGCGCTATCGTAATTCGGCTTGTCAACGGATGCAGTAAGCACAAGTGCCGTACCTGTTGTCTCGGTCACAATCCCCGGAGAAATATTCCCACCGCCAACCGCTCCGCACATCTGATCATTTGCGGATATAATGACTTTTGTATCCGCCGATATACCAAGGCTGTTTGCTACATCCGGCGACACTGTTCCGGCCGATATTCCGCTTTTGTGTACAGGCGGTATCTTCTCCAAATCAATTCCAGCAGCACGCAGCCCCTCAAACCATACCCTCTTTTGGTTGATATCATAGTATCCGGTTGAGCACATCATAGTCCACTCCGTTAGCGCTTTTCCACACAACTGGTATGTAATGAAATCTGTGAGCAATAGAAATTTATCCGTTTCGTTATATACCTGCGGAAGGTTATTTTTTATCCATAACAACTTGCATATTGGATGAGCCGCCCAAATTTCGTTCAGACCTGTTGTTCGGTAAAATAAGTCCTCACCGATTTTGTGTTTTAAAAGCTCGGCTTCTTCTTTTGCACGGGCATCAAGCCAAACGATAGCATTGTGCAGCGGATTCCCGTTTTTATCTACCGGAATCACCGTCTCCCCTTGAGAGCAAATACCTATCGAAGCGATATCTTGGCCGTCTACGCCATATTGCTTTAGAAGCTTTTTTATGACTTTTTTTATTGATTGCCAATAGATGTCCGCATCCAGTTCAACGTATTCGTTCTGCGGCATTAAAAGCGTATACTCTTCACCTAAGAATCCAACTGCTTTTAATTGTTTATCAAACAATCCTATTTTTATCGATGTTGTTCCAACATCAATACTGATGATGTATTTCACGCTTAATTCCCTCCAACCAAACTCTTACGAAAAGAATCTGTCTTGCTTGAAGCAACAAATCTACCATAGGTGCTAATAGCTGAGCAGTAAGGCTTTTTAGCTGTTTTGACGCTTTGGCAGTTTTGAAGGTATGAAATGTATTCTTGTATTTCTCCCATAATTCACCTCACAAATTTTTTCTTATTGCTTGATATTACAGGGTTGTAGAGCTAATATGTGACACTACCAAAGGAGGTATTGTGATCAATAGCAACAAACCAAAGCTACACGTATCAATTTATTACCGAGGCAGTTCCAAGTCTAAAACCGAACTCAGAAAGCATTTATCCACTTACGTTAAGAGACTTTTGAGTAATCCATGGGAGCCTTCCGTAGATATTTCCCTGGATACTTTTAGCGCCCAAGAAGAAAAACAATTTCAGCATAAGGGGATTAATATATCGTACGGTTATTCCTTATCGCATGAAGCATAATTGTAAGTCTGCCAAAGATTTATACTATTATTGTTTACTCATCAGCCTTACCCTGCAGCGTTTATACGAAAACAATCCTGACTCCAACCCAGAGGATTGGATGGGACGTCAACTATTTTGTAGACAATTTGCTAAGCTACCCTGTCTGACCTCTCCGTTTTCTCTGCTTTCAATGATTTAAGATATTCTTTCGGTGACATATATCCAAGCCTTTTCTGGATTCTCTT
>JAEZHF010000037.1 GCA_023416745.1 Bacillota bacterium | reverse complement strand
AAGAGAATCCAGAAAAGGCTTGGATATATGTCACCGAAAGAATATCTTAAATCATTGAAAGCAGAGAAAACGGAGAGGTCAGACAGGGTAGCTTAGCAAATTGTCTACAAAATAGTTGACGTCCCATTTGAAGAAACCAAAGCTGGAATAGTTAAGCCGGAAAACGAAGATGTGGTTCCGTTATATGGTGATACCACTTATGATATTTCAGCATTTGCGACTGATCCTCACTTTGCATCCTGGAGCCTTGATTACGCACTGGGAACAGACCCGGACGAACAACTTGACTATACAAATATATCGAGCGGAATAACCGTGCTCGAAACGACAAATCTAAAAACGTGGAACTTGTCATCACTGGATGATACCCGTTTTTATACATTGCGACTAACAGCAACAGATGCTGCGGGTAACAGCGTCGTCAAGCGCTATAAGGTGCTGTATGCCTTTGATACAGATAAAATACCGGCGTCTCTGACAATGACTTTACTTGACAGCCAAAGTATTACTATCGGTACGGATGATGATATTTCAACGGATCATGTTATAGCTGAATATACTCCGACCGCCGATATGCTCGGAACCCTTTATGTCAACGACGAGGAAAAAGATAAGCAGGTTACAAGCCAAGAAGAATTGACGTTTGATCCGTTGGAATACGATAGCGGATGGGTATATCCGGAGGGAAGCCAGGCGTTTATCCGAGTAATGACCGAGGATAGCAATGGTGATTATTACTTCTCGAATACAACCTATCAAATGCATAAAATCGTTGATGTGTTTGATAATACTGATGGATTAAAACTCCCGCTTGTTAATACAGAATTAATTAACAACAAGAAAATAGAACTAACTAATACAGGCGGCGTATATGATTTAAGCGGTAGTTTCCAGAGTGTTCCTCAGGAGATAAATGGCCGTATTTGCTATGTTAATTTAACGTCGGATCAGACATTGCCTGTAAATACGCACATTACATACTATTTGGTACACGATAACGGCCAGATTGAGATATCTCCAAATGATATAACCGAATTAAACATCTCAACGAATGATGCTTATCTAAAAGCGGTTATGTCGACATCGGATACTTTAGTTACTCCAAGCATCGAATCCTGGCATTTGGATGTCATGGCAATACCGTTCAGCGATTCAATGGTTGTTAATAACACTTTTGATGTAAACGCAAGGGGATTTTGTGGACTCGTTGACACGAAGCATGATGAAGCAACTGGCAGCATTAAGCTGGATGGGATTGAGTTTCCGGTCGTTTCTTACCCCACAAGCGGTAGTGTACAAAGCACATTAAGAGTTACCCCCGGAGAGGTTTATGAGGTATTTCTGGCTGTTGATGATGACACAACAGCACAGGGCACAGATATCCAATACTATTTATCGACTGACGGGGGCTTAACCTGGTCAGATGAAAATGCTTTGGTTCCAGGTACAGATTCAAATGATCCTGAGCAATGGATACGCATTGATGAACTGGGAACAAATATGGTCAAGGGTAATCAGATCGTCTTAAAAGCTGAATTGACGGGGGATGGACAACATACACCGGTATTAAATAGTTGGAGCCTTAAATGCAGGCAGACGATGGCAGGCGAAGCACATGATATCAAACTGATTGATGAGCCGGATAAGCTTTCCACACTGGTCGATGCGAATTATATGACGCTTCTCAGATGGGAAGACAGTGAAACGGATGGCGTAACGTACAACATCTATAGGAGCACGACGCCGTATTTTGACCTTTCTTCTATGGAACCCTTAGAAGAGAATATAATGAATAACTTCTGGAGCGATTTTAACATTAATCCCTTACCGGCTGGAGACAGGTATTATTACAAGGTTACAGCGGTCAAGGAGTTTGAAATCAGTGAAAATACATTTGAACCTCGCGAAAGTATGCCATCCAATGAAGCATGGGCTGACCCGGTATCAGAGGGGGCTCTGGATGAAATGCTGGGGCTGCAGAACTACTGGAGTTATTCTGGCTTTAAAGCGGGAGTGGGAACCGGATATGTAAATGTCGCTAATGGTAACTTGGTCTACAAGTCTACGGACATGGTGATTTCGGGGCCGTTTTACGCATCGGTAATGAGCCGGACTTTCAATTCGCTTGGCGAAACGAAGACTCCGATGGGTTACGGTTGGGATTATTCATTCAATACATGCCTGCTGAAAGAATATAACGCAGCGGGGACAGAAGTCGTTGCCTTGGTGTTAAAAGACGGTGACGGTAGTTTTCACCGGTTTGCTGGCAATGACGATGATGGTTATGCGACGGCAATAGGCACGTTTATGGAGTTATCGGCTGTTAAGGTTTCCGGCGAAGTCGTTGGATATACTATCACTCGAAAAGACGGGATCACATATCACTTTGACGCGGTAACGATGAAGCTGCAGAAATTCAGCGATTTGAACGGTAAAGAGCTTACTTTCTCATACGATGACCGCGGCAACCTTGAGACAGTCACTAATTCGGTCGGAGAGACACTGACGCTGGCGTATCTCGTTGAGTGCCAACTGCCCGAAAATGAAGATTATACATATGTCAACGGGAATATTGACATGCTTGACACCGTAACATGGACAAATGGTACCGAGAGCATTGTTTATACTTACACATATAATGATCATGATAAGCTAGAAACCGTCTCGATGACGGCAGGCGGACAAACAGAGCTGATCGAAAGCTTTGAATATGACAGCGATGCGAACGGAAATGGACTTAATGATGATGATCCCAGCTTTGTTATTGTTGATGCCGAGGACAGAATCACCTATGTTAAGCTGGCGAATGAAGTACCCGGAGTCAGCGATGAAGATGAGGTTGCAGTAGTTTATGAACCAATTCAATTTGACTCGGGGGATACCGACCCGATAATAGCGGAGTACTTGGGAGATTGTTTTGCGTTCGATTTTGATCCTGATAATGATCAGTCATGGGACAGAACCACTATCACCAACAGCTACGGCGTAGGGATCAGTTACGAATACGATATTAACGGGTTGTTGAACAGAAAAACGGATGCCGTTGGTAATTCAATTGATTATACTCATAGCGAAGATTTCCTTGTTACAAGTATGAGCTATGAGAATACGTTGGCGGGAGACTCGTTACCGACGACAGTAAAGAGCGTATATGATTACAACGAAAACAACAATATCGAAGTCGTAAAAGTACAAAGCACGCAACCAGGAGGAAGCACGTTTACAGACCTTGGGCCGCAAACCACATACACATATCATTCCACTTTAATTAACAAAGTAGCGTCAATGACGGTTAAGAAGAATGATACGAACACGATAACGACAACATATGACTATGATAGCAACGGCAACATTTTAAGCACCACGGTTGCAGATGGCAGCTACAGTACAAACGGCACGCCTATATTAATAGAAAAGACAACGACGAATACCTATTATAACGGTGTAGAACCTGGCGGTTTTAAGTGGCAGTTGAAGAGCGTAAAAGATCAATATGGAAAAGAGATCAGGTATATTTACGATACTGACAATCAGAACAGCACTATTGACGGCTTGTTAATACACACTGAGGAATACGACACTAATGGCAACTATGTCCGAACGCTTGCCACATATGCGTATGATGATTACGGCAGGACGGATAAAGTATCTGAAATCTATAATAAAAATGTCACAGAAAACCCCAATGTCACAGATATGGATTATGATGCGATGGGTAGGCTCAAACAAACCATCAACATTGATAGGACATGCGAGAGATGGGTATATGATGATACTGGCCGGCTTTTGACACAAAGTGTTGGGAAAATGAGCGGAAGTTCATTTGAAGTGGAGAATTCGACGGATTATATATATGATGTATTGGGAAGGACAATCAAAACGTTCGTCAGGAATGACCCGACTACTCTCAACGATGATACTGAATCACGTGTGCAGTATCTGAAATGGGACAGCACAACCGCAATTCCCGGCAATGATGCGGATAAGATTGTGAGCACAGATGCGGAAGGAACCCAGTCAATCGAGTATTATGATATACTTGGACGGGTCGTAAAGACTCAGATATATGATGGAAACACCTACATAACGACGGCGGAGTATAATTATGATGATGTCGGCAATATGATAGAACAGGTTGATAGCTCAGGAAGGGTTAGTAGGGCGTATTACAATGCGCTGAATAAGCAGGTTAAAACCATAGTTGACCCGTTCAACAGTACGGATGGGCTTAATAACATGAACATTGAGACACAGTATACCTATGATTATCTTGGCAATACAACGAAAGTCAAACAGGTCGCATACGTCAGTGAAGCGAACCAAACGTACACGAACTATATCACAGATTATGAGTATGACGATCTCTCCAGACTGGAACGAGTGATGCAAGCGAACCCGAACTATGTTCCCGATTCAACTGATCCGGAGGAACAGGAGTACCTTATTACGACGTATTACTACGACAAAGAAGTCTCCGTGGGAAGCGACAACTTTATTATGAACTATTATGTAGACCCAAAAGGGAATGTCAGCGAGACATATTTTGACCTGATGGGGCGCAAGGTGATAGACTTCAACAAGGCCGATACTTCGGACGGGGATAACGCGGATGGCGAGTATATGAAAACTCAGTATGAGTATGATTATACCCAAGACGTGCGAGGAATGGTCACCAAGATAACACGAACAGACGGCACCTTCGAAAAATATGATTACGATATTATGGGCCGCATTCAATCTATAAAATACTATGAGGAAGGAACCAGCACCAGCACGGAGTATATTGAATATGTATACGACGACTTTGGGGATCTGCTGACCCAGCATTCAACTGTCGGCTCAACCACACACGATACCAGCTACCGGTATGACAGGCTGGGGCAGACGATCAGCGTTTGGGAGGGCACTTGGGATAACGGACAGCCTGAAAAGGTCACGGACGGCCTTGACATAGAATATACTTACAACAAGGTTGGCAAGGTTGTCAATGTGAATTACAACACAACGTCATCCACAGAGCATGACATCGTGTATAAGTATGATGACTTCGGACGAATTGATGAAATACGGCTTGACCCGGTAGAATCTCCCACACAGGACAACAACACTGTGCGTAAGTATTTCTATGACACCACGACGGGCGATCTGGATTATTTGCGAGATTACCGTGAGTTTGCGACTGTCACTACTGGCCTTGGGGATTACATACAGACGGATTATGACTATAACAGCGCGGGAATGGTTACCAGTATCAAATACTCCGATTCGGACTTCATCGACGCAAATAATCCTACTGGTATTACCGAACAATATAAGGTAGAATATGATGGCAGGGGATATATCATTGGCGAGCAGCTGGATATCGACTACAGCACCACTGAAGCCATGACAACGACTTACAAGGTATATGATTACGACAGCATCGGGCGGCTTGTCAAAGCGGGCCGGGGCGAAGAGAAGGCGTCAAGTTGGACGAATTGGGACTTCCTGACCGAATATTCCTATGACCGGGTCGGAAACAGGATGAGTATGGACGACGGCACAGACAAATTCGCCTATGAATATTCGCAGTTTAACCAGCTGAAAGCGGTTAAGAAATACGACGAGAGTTCGCAGAGCTACAAAACGTCCGAGTCTTACAAATATGACCTGAGGGGAAACCAGACCGTTAAATACACCGATTATACGAGCGGTAACCCGACAAATGCAGAGGTTTATACATACGACCTCCAAAACCGCATGGAAGAGGTCGGTACCACGACGGATGTGACGAACCTGACGAACCCGACATCAATAAACACCAACGTATACAATACTGCTGGACAGCGCATGAAGAAGACTGAGGAAGGGGTCACCGAGAAGTATTTCTACAGCGGCAGCGCAATGCTTTATACGCAGGACAACAACGGCACTATGCTGACGGAGAACATACTCGATCTAAGTGGGAACATCATCGCCAGCAAGCGCTTTGACGACGATAATGACCAAGGTACGCCGAACCAATGGCAGGATCAGTACTTCTTCTATCACTACGATGTCCGGGGCAGCGTGACAGCCATCGTCAAGCCGGACGGTAACAGCGTGAAGCAGTACACCTACGATGAGTTTGGCAACCTGAGCGAGACAGGCGCGTCATCATTCAATAACGATGTGACGTTTACTGGAAGCGTAAATGACAGCAGCACCGGCTTGCAGAACATGGGCGACCGGTTCTATGAAGCGAAGACAGGGCGGTTCCTGACGCAGGACAGCTATTCCGGAAACCCATACGACCCGTGGACACAGCATCTGTATAGCTATTCTGGGAATAACCCCACGAATATGATTGACCCTACAGGACACAGCTTCTTCAGCGCCATTGGGAACTTCTTTAAGAATGCCGCAAAAGCGGTGGTTAAAACTGTAAAAGAGGTTGCTAAGGTTGTTGTTAAGGCTGTGGATACGACTGTTAAGGCTGTTGCTTCTACGGTGAAAAAGACAGTGGAAGTTGTAAAAAAAGCCGCGACTGTTGTTGTTAATACAGCAAAAACAGTTGTAAATACAGTTAAATCAGTTGTTAAGACGACTGCTCAAGTAGTTAAAACAACTGTAAAGAGTGCTGTCAAGAAAACGGTAAAAGCAGTGGGAAATACACTAAAGAGTCTTGCAGAGGCATATGAAAACCGCCCGAGTCATGATGAAGTTGTATATAGTACAGCTAATCAACTACAATCCGAAACTCAGGCTGATGGTAATGAAAGAGGGATTAATTATTACTCAATTGCGGGAATTGATTTTGCTGGACCAACTTATGTTGGAAGTCCGGATACTGTATGGCCGATGGCAATTGAAGCAAATATCATGTCATTAACTTGTGCGGTTACACCGTTTTTAAACTATGAAGGGAATTTCCATACTCATCCAACAGAGTATGATGCTTATGGAACAGATTCCAGAAACAACTCCTTTTCAGGAATGGACAGTTTGTTACCATCCACAAGATACCTTGGAGCGCCAAATGGAGCTTTATATAGGAGTTTGGATCCATCCAATCCAAATGAGATTGTTAGAACTGATTTACCTGTCGCAAACGGAAGCGTAATGGATCCGAATACAGCATATGGTAATGTTCCGTTTTTTGACGAGCTATTTTATAGAATATTTGGCTAAGAGATAAGAAATATCTTAAAACAGTAAGGGGGATATATATGAAAAACAAATTTATGATACATCATACACTAATAATTATACTGCTTGTTTGTATGTGTCTAATATTGGCTGGCTGTCCGGCTCCAGTAGACAAAAGTGCGATTAAAAATGGCGAAGCTTTTAAAAGAGAATTAGAAGTTAATTTGCACTATATGTATGGAGTAGAATTTGCAGATTCAGATGAAGAAATCATTATTGACTATATTGGAATAGATGGAACTAATAAAACTGCTACATTTGAATTGGACGGCTATGATGCTTCAAAAATGATCGGATATAAGACCGTTCTTAATAAAGATGTGACAGAGTGGGAACAAAGTCGGAAGAATGGTGATATAAGTTCTCCTGATATAAGAGAAATTGAAACAATACAGTATAATGCTGCTTTATATGAGTTCCCCATAATTTTTATTAGTGCATATGAATATCAGGATGAAAAAGATAGCAATCAGGCAATAGATAATTTTCAATTGTTTAGAGATAGTCTTGATAGAATTCTCGATATGCCTGAATTAAGGCAATGGTCTGAAAAAGGCTTATATAATGGAGATTGGGTTAAAGAGAGAATTCAAGAAAGCTATTCTGATAGCATTTATAAGCTTGATTTTTCTAATGGACATGATATTACTGTTGAGGTATCGTACGGGGATAACGAATTAGTAATTTTTAAATTGGATGGTTATGATGCTGAGAAAAAGGTTGGATACAAATTTGTAACTGCGGATGACGAAAAAGAATGGAATAACCGCTCAGCAGAAGGTAATAAAAATGTTCCTGATTTGACAAAAAGCGATTTGATAAAACAAAGTGCGTTGGAATATGAATTTCCTGTACTGTTTATTTATTACCCTGAATACTGGAAAACAACGATTAATCAAATTATTCGTCCAGATAACGAGGAAATGATAGTTTTAAAAAGATGGTTAAAAATTGATAGTTGAGTTTACCGAGAGAATGAAAGACATTAAAACAATCTGCTATGATATATATGACTCGGAGACACGGCATCTAACAGCTACGCTGGAAACAACCGACGAATATATGATTGATCATCTCAGCTGGATAATTAGGATGTCCAGTTCTATGGGTACATTTTACTGAAAAATACAACAAATCCGAATCCCTCGCCGATTGGTATGGGGTTCGGATTTGCTTTATTTGGCGGAGAGAGAGGGATTCGAACCCTCGGTACGGTTCCCCGCACACACGATTTCCAGTCGTGCGCCTTAGACCAGCTCAGCCATCTCTCCACATTCGATATTTGTCGCGCGAACGCTATTTTATCATACCGTTGGGAAAATCACAACACCTAATAAAATTTTTAGCACATAATTTCTGCCGTGCTGCAAAGACTATTCTTTGAAACAACACTTGTGAAAGGCGGAGAAATATGCAAAGGTTCAAATCCGGGCAAAAGGCGCCCCAGGGCGGTGATTATAAGATCATTAACGACCAGGGGAAGGTGATTAGAAGCGGAATTACGCTGAACAAAGGAGATTCATTTCCACCGACGCCAGGGTCAAACCAGTTTTTTGAGAAGGAATAGAAGTTTCCCTTTGGCCGTGCATACTCGCGGACGGAAAGGCCGGACTCCTGACGGCCTTTTTTGATATGACAATATACGCCTATGTGATATACTGATCATGGAATAAATGGACGGGAGAAAAAGGATCGGTCAATGGAAACGGAACTCCTTTCACCGGCTGGAAGCTTTAGCGCTTTGCTTGAGGCTGTGAAGGCGGGCGCAGATGCGGTCTATATAGGAGGCCGCAGCTTCGGCGCAAGGTCATTTGCAGCCAACTTTTCATATGACGATATGGCGCAGGCTGTTGCGTATGCCCATACGTATAGCGTCAGAGTATATGTCACGGTCAATACGTTGATTTATCAAAGTGAGGTCGGCGAGTTTCTTCGGCATGTTTCCAAAGTCATCGAATTGGGTGCGGATGCCCTGATCATACAGGATGCCGGTATGATGGCATTGGTGCGGGGGCGATGGCCAAAAATGGAGCTGCATGCCTCCACACAAATGCATAATCATAATGACGCAGCGCTGGAATATGTCCGCTCGCTTGGGGCGGTGCGGGCTGTACTTGCGCGCGAGCTGACACTGGAGCAGATCAAGAGCCTGCAAAGCCCGATAGAAAAGGAAGTGTTCGTGCATGGTGCTCTGTGTATCGGCGCGTCGGGTCAGTGCCTGATGAGCGCATTGACATTGGGGCGCAGCGGCAACCGCGGGCAGTGTGCGCAGAGCTGTCGGATGCGCTATAAGCTTTTGGACGGAGAAGGACATGCCGTGGATACCGGTGGACGATATCTGCTGTCGCCCAAAGACATCGCGTTGCTGGAGGATATCGGGCAGCTGATGAACGCCGGTATACGCTGCTTTAAGATAGAAGGACGGATGAAGTCGCCGGAATATGTGGCACATGTGACAAAGATATACGCCGGTCTTCTGCAGGATGCTCAGTCTGGCCGTATACTCAAAACGCACCAGCGAGATATAGATGATTTGAAGAAGCTGTTCAATCGCGGATTTACAAAAGGGCATCTGCTGGACGACACGGACGAAGCGCTGATGGGTATCCGGAGACCAAACCACGCCGGAGTGCCGCTGGGGAAGGTGATATCGGTGGGGCGAGACGGAATAAGATTGGTGTTGACCGCGCCTTTACGACAGGGGGATGGTATCAAATTCGAGGGTAACGACGATGGCTTTTTCTGTAACCGTATCATAAAGAACGGACTGCTGGTGAACGGTGCACAGTCGGGCGAAATTGTGACGCTGGACTGCAAAGTCAAGACGAAAGCAAACGACACGGTCGTTAAAACGAGCGATGCCGAGCTTATTGAAAAGATTGCGGATACGCCCGACAGAAAGGTGTATGTTACTGGCAGGCTGGAAGCTCGTGTCGGATCTCCGCTGCGGTTCGTCATATGGGATGCGAACGGGCATGAAGCCGAGGCTGTTGGTGACCTTGTGGCAGAAAGCAGAACCCGGGCAGCCACCGCAGAGGAGCTGCGTGAAAACGCTGGAAAGTTGGGCGGAACGCCCTACCAGTTTGAACAGCTGGAAGTGGATGCCGACGGATATGCCTTTGTTGCAAGAAGCGCGGTTAACGCACTGCGGCGAGATGCAGTGGAGCAGTTGACGAAACTGCGGACCCAAATTCACTATCAGAAAATGGCTGAATATAAGCCTCCTGTGCTGAAGATGGACGCTTTGCCCGAAAAACCCTTGTTGCACGTGCTGGTCAGGAACTTTGTACAGCTTGATGCGGTGCGAGACCTCGTCTCAGGCGATATATATACGGAGAATGCCGCGCTGTATTTTGCAAGAAAGCAGGACAGCCCGGCCTTGCGCTTGAAAACAGACCGCCTTGCCGGGCAGCCGAAACGATTTAAGTGCGAACGGTTGCTGGTGACGGACCACGGCGGTCTTCATGTATATCCCCAAGAAAACGACGTAACGCTGGACTATACCGTGAGCGCGCTGAACGCGGACGCTTTGTCCGTATATTTTCATAGCGGCGCGCGGCGGATAACGTTATCTCCTGAACTGGACGAAAGCCAAACCGCCGACATGCTGAGGGCCTTTGAACAGACATACGGCCAGCTGCCGCCGGTTGAGGCGCTTTTATATGCCCGGTACGAACTGATGGCATTGCGCCATTGTGTCATTCGGCATGCGTTGGGAGACAGCGCTTGCGGACGGTGCCGCAAGGAGAGGTTCTCTCTGCTGGACGATGCGGGCCGTCGTTTACCGGTTATGACGACGAAATGCTGTGAGAACAGGCTGTTTGAAGGGGGACCGGCGGAGAAAAATGCCGGAGCGCTGCTGGACATGGGCATACGGCACTTCCGTGTGGAGCTATTGGACGAGGATGACGCGCAAAGCCGTAAAATTGTACAAAAACACCTGGGACTGCTGGATGGGCGGAGGCGGCCATGACCATGTTATATGGCTTTGGACCCATAGCCGATGAAAACAGCCGAGTACTGATTTTGGGTTCCATGCCGTCCGCGGCGTCGCTTGCTAAGTTTGAATATTACGGGCACCCGCATAACGCGTTCTGGCCGCTGATCAGTGCGATTCTGGGAGAGCCTTATTTGAGCAGCTACGAGGCGCGAAAATTGATGCTGCTGCGCCACGGCGTGGCTCTGTGGGATGTCGTGGCTGCATGTGAGCGCGAAGGCAGCAGCGACGCGGCCATACGGTCCGTGACCACAAACAATTTTTTGGCTTTTTATGAGGCTCATCCGCAGGTGAGGCATGTTTTTTTTAACGGCGGTAAGGCTTTCGAACTATATAGAAAGCATATTGATTTTTCGGTTCCCGGCATAAGCTATGACAGGCTGGGGTCCACCAGTCCAGCTCACGCCATCAGGTTTGAGCGGCGGCTGAAGGACTGGGTACGGGTGGCGGATTGCTTAAGAGAGGAGACACTTCCATGAACGAAGTACTATTTGACGATCTGTACAAAAAGTCGGTGGAGCTTTCGGTGGGCGGCGATATATCAGCACTGTTCGATGCGCCTGACTGTGACGCTCACGCGCTGGACTGCCTGACCAACCCGCGCAATCACCCGGCTGTTGTTCGTCTCGGCCCGTGCGACTGCGGTGATCAGCAATGCGCCAGCGTCTGCTTTTATAACGCCATCACGCATGACGGGAATGGACAGGCGGTCATATCAGCGCAGGATTGCGCAGGCTGCGGAGACTGTGTTAAAGCCTGCGGAGCGCACAATCTGGCGGAAATCAAGGAAGTGGTGCCGATATTTGAAGCCATAAACGCCGGACAGCCGGTGTATGCGCTTATTGCGCCCGCCTATGTCAGCCAGTTCGGATCCGACATGACGCCCGGACGGCTGCGGGCGGCTTTCAAGCAGCTGGGCTTTGCGGGCATGATCGAGGTAGCGCTGTTCGCGGATATACTGACACTTAAGGAAGCGCTGGAATTCGACAGGTCGGTCACCCGTGAAGAGGATTTCGTGCTGACCAGTTGCTGCTGTCCCATGTGGGTGGCAATGATACAAAAGGTATACAACCAGCTCGTGCCGCATGTCCCGCCGTCGGTTTCACCCATGGCGGCGTGCGGGCGGGCGATCAAGCAGATGCACCCCGATGCGAAAACGGTATTTATCGGTCCGTGTCTTGCCAAAAAAGCGGAAGCGAGGCTGGACGATATTGCGGACGCGGTGGATTACGTACTGACTTTTCGTGAAACAGCGGATGTATTCAGCGCGGCGGGCATTGATCCTCGTGAATTGGAAGAAGATCTGCGTGATCATTCCTCTGCTGGCGGGAGATTATATGCACGAACAGGTGGCGTCAGCGAAGCCGTGGCGGCTACGCTGGAGACACTGCGGCCGAACCGCCGGATCCCGCTGAAAAGCCGGCAAGGCAACGGCGTACCGGCCTGCAAACAGATGCTTAAAGACGCGATGGAAGGGCATTTGGACGCCAACTTCATAGAGGGGATGGGTTGCGTCGGCGGATGCGTCGGCGGACCCCGGGCACTGATTCCTGCACAGGATGGAGCAAACAATGTGGATGCATATGCCAAAAAGGCCGCAAGCCGCACGCCTGTCAACAATGCATTTGTACAGGACCTGTTGACGCGACTGGGTTTCGAAACGATCGAAAGCCTTATCTCGGGAGAAAACATGTTTACGCGCCGGTTCGGAAAATAACATACCCTCAATATCTTACATAGCTTAACTGATCTTATACGCCGTCTGTGACAATACACACGGCATTTTTGTTTGTTTCCGAATTGGCTTCTTATGCATATATTATACTGATCAACAAACTGATCACACTCACTTACGGTATACAAAATAAAAAATGGTAAAGTGTATATGGATTCTGTTACAGCAAATTCAATATATGCAAATACGCCAGGAAAGAAGATTTAATGCGTTATTCGATAAGATTTACCATTACAGCCATCTCCGTGAACGACGCTTACGGGTCCGTTACTGGCGGGGGAGATTACAACGCGGGGGATACGGTTACACTTTCGGCAATTCCCAGCGAAGGGTACCGATTCATCCAATGGAAAGAGCCCAAAGTCAGCAGCAGCCAGTATTCCTTTGAGGCTGAGGAAGACATCACGTTGACCGCGGAATTCGCGCCCGTGGGCACACCAGCGCTCACTGCGCGGAGCACAGGCTTCGACAGAATCGCGCTCACATGGACGACATCCGAAGGCACGTCGGGATACGAAATATACCGCTCCACCCAGAAAAACGGAACCTACTCGAATATAACGACGGTCAACGATCCGGATCGATGCGAATTCATAAATATTAAGCTGACAGCGGGCAAAACGTATTATTACCGGATCAGGGCCTTTAGTGTCTCAGGTGAAACGACGACCTATGGGACTTTTTCATCCGCATCTGCTGCGCCACGTGGCATGGCTGTCAAATCGGAGGCTGTTTCAACGGGTTGCCGCAGCATACAGATCACATGGAGCCCAATAAGCGGCGCCGGAGGCTATGAAATCTTCAGAAGCACCACCAAATACGGCACCTATTTAAAGATCGGCACGGCTTCTTCAAAGGCACTGTCCTATACCAACTCCGGTCTGATAACCGGCAAAACGTATTACTACAAGGTTCGAAGCTTTTGTGGGTCCGGCGACACCGCGATATATGCGGACTTCTCCGCTGCAGTATCAGCCATACCCGCAATCGCGGCGCCGGTGTTGTCAGTCGTCCCGGCCTCTTCTGGGAGCATCCGGCTGACCTGGAGCGTACAGACCGGCATCAGCGGCTATGAAGTCTATCGCTCCACGCAAAAGAGCGGCACCTATTCAAAGATTTTCACCGCGTCTGACTGGCCGACAGCTGTCTATACCAACACCGGGCTCACGACGAACAAGACGTACTACTATAAGATGCGGGCGTTTACTGCCTCCGGTGGCACGATATCATAGGGGCTTGGTCCGCGACGCAGTCGTCAGCCCCCAATTCAGCGGCGGCGGTCAAGGAACGGTTCTATACCATCTATTATCAGGGGGATTCCAAATGGGGGTTTTCTTCTTCGGTCAGAAGCACGGCCTGTGTACTGACGTCGTACGCTATCACCATTAACAATATGGGCATCAGCGCCACACCGCGTACGGTATACGATTCCAACGGCAAGAGAACGCCGATGAACATGACAAACCTCAAGAAAAACTTTAGGGTTAAAGCAGTATGTGCGCTGGGGTCGGGCTCTGAATACCTGTCCTCGTTTGACGGGCATAAGACGTATATCACAAAGCCTTCAGCAAACGCACAGGCGGCAATTAAGGAAGCGCTGAACCTCCACCCGGAAGGGGTGATTCTCTATTTTAAAAGCGGGAGCGGGGCCCATGCCATCGTCGCATGCAAATACGACGGAAGCATCATCTACTTCAGCGACCCGGGTCGCAATAAAGGGAAACTGCTGCTATTCAAAGACACGTGGGTCAGCTATCACCATCGTATGACTTATGCGAATCTGGTGGAGATGATCGCCTTGGATAAAGCTTGATTGTTTTGCGTTCAACGGGTGCTTCAAATCATTGAAGTGACCGGCGGTATTAACGTGATTCATCGCCTCGTGACCAAAAAGCGCAGCATTGTGCGTGAAGTGAACATGCTGCGCTTTTTAACTTGGCACATTTGGAAAGCATGGAAAAGCGGCCTCTGCGGCACAATAAACCTGAATAACTGACAAAATGAGGTGCTGCCGAAATGGTAAAAGAATACCCTTTATGGACGGAAACGGATAAGCCGAAATTTCAGGCGCTGAATGGGACACACGGCTGCGACGTGGCTGTGGTGGGTGCAGGTCTCACGGGCATTACAACGGCGCTGCTGCTGGCGCGCGCCGGGGTGAAAACAGCTGTGGTGGAAGCGGACGAAGTGGGCAGCGGTACCAGCGGCCGCACCACGGCCAAGGTAACAGTGCAGCACGATGTGCGCCTGCACGGGCTGGGAGAGAGCAAAGCCGCTGCATACCTCGCTGCCAACCGGACTGGCCTGAGCCTGATTGCATCGTTGGTCGACGAGTATCGGATCGAATGTGATTTCACGCGTTGCCCGGCCTTTGTGTATGCCCGGGACGACGGCGAGGCGGATGCTATCGAGAAGGAAATGCATATGTATGAGAGTATTGGTTTGCCCGCACGCCTGAAGCACGATGCAGGCTTGCCGTATCCGGTCCGCTGTGCGCTGGTGGTGGAAGATCAGGCATACCTGCATCCGCTGAAGTACCTGTACGAACTGGCGCGTTTACTGGACGGCATGGGAGTGCCCGTGTATGAGCACTCGCGCGTCATCGACGCGGAGCGGGATACGCAGATCGTCAAAGTGCGAACGGAACAAGGGGCGCTGCATGCCAAATCGGTCATCTTGGCAACCGGATATCCGCTGGTTGAATATCCTGGACTGTTTTTCCTGCGGCTGCATCAGGAGCGCTCATACCTGATGGCCGTGCGCCAGACTGTGGATACGGGCGGCATGGGTATTACGGCGGGAGACCCTGTCAACTCTGTCCGCGCACACCGTATGGATGGTGGAGACTGGCTGCTAGCAGGTGGCTTCGGGCACAAAACGGGACAGGAGGACAAGAAAGCCCATACGGGCTACACCCCGCTGGAGGAATATCTCAGACGGTTTGGAAACCTGCAACCGGAATACAGCTGGGCTGCGCAGGACTGTGTGACACTGGATAGTATTCCGTATGTCGGAAGCTTGTACAATGAAGGTCCCGGCGTCTATGTGGCGACGGGTTATGGCAAATGGGGGATGACGAACAGCGCGGGGGCAGCGCAGTTGCTCTGCGACATGATTACCGGCAGCAGACTCATCCCCCAGGAGGTACACAATGTGTTCGACCCCATGCGCGTTGCGCCCGCTGCGTCAGCGAAGAACTTTGTTGTGCAGACTGCGGACACGGTGCATGCATTTACGGCAGGCCGCGCCGGAATTGAAGCGGGCAGCTTTGATGACATCAGGCCCGGTGAAGGCGCAGTCAGGCGCATAGACGGCAAAGCCCGCGCCATATACAAAGATGATAGCGGTCATATCCGTATGTATTCGGCCAACTGCACTCATCTGAAGTGTCCGGTGGAATACAATGCCGCGGAGCGGACGTTTGACTGCCAGTGTCACGGCTCACGCTTTTCGCTCACGGGCGATGTGATTGACGGACCGGCGCAGCTGCCCCTTGAACGCATAGAAGATGAATGAGACTGAACCCTTTTGATGACGCGCGGCCGCATCAGAGCCGTAAACGCCCGTATTTCGAGGGCTGGTATTTCAAGCATTCCGGTGGATCGGATGCGTTCGCGGCCATACCCGGCATTTACCGCGGTTCTGACAGGTCGCAGGATCATGCGTTCGTTCAGATATTGTTCTCGTCGCCACCCGAGAGCCGGTTTGTTCGATATGCGGCAGAGGCGTTCTCCTGCGCGCAAAGTGGCTTTGAGGTGCATGTCGGGCCAAACGTATTCTTGATGGACGGCATACGGCTCTCAATGCCAGATATCGGGTTGGAAGCCGAGATGGAATACACGGGACGCGTTCCGCTTAAGTGCAGCCTGATTTCACCGACCATTATGGGGCCTTTTGCGTATCTGCCCGGCATGCAGTGCAGTCATGGGGTCTTGAGTCTGTGGCACAGCGTATCCGGTGAAGTGCGATACTCGAACCGTCGGCTCACGTTCAGCGGAGGCGATGGGTATATCGAGAAAGACTGGGGCGGCGTGTTTCCCGACAGCTGGGTGTGGATGCAGTGCGGCAACCGCGATATGACACTAATGTGCGCGATTGCGACGATACCGCTGAAGCTGATCCGTTTCACCGGTGTGATCTGCGTGCTGCGCATCGGTGAGAAGCAATACCGCTTTGCGACATACAACGGTGCGCATGTCGTGCGGTTCAGCAGGAACGAGGGGACAGTGACAGTGGAGATGGAACGCAAAGGGCAGCATCTTGTTATCGAAGCTGGCGAAACAGAATTCGGACAACTGCAGGCACCCACATACACCGGCATGGACCGGCAGATCAGTGAAAGCATCAGCGCACATTTCAAAGTGGAAATGAGGCAACGAGGCGATACGCTGTTGTACGGAGAATATACCGGCGGTCTGGAAATGCTGGAGGCAAACGGCATTGCTGTCAAACAGTCACGGTCTCTTTGTTAAACAGGCATCTCTTTGCCCGCAGCTTTGTAGGCCTGTTCATATTGAAACAGCTGGCTGTTCAGCAACGGCTCCGCTTCGGCGGGAACGGGGTGCTCATACGTGCCGTCAGGGCGCAGGCGGCGGGCTTTGACGTTGTCTGAGAAGCCGAGCTCCAGCATTGATACGATGCGATTGGCGATATTCGGATCCAGAACGGGGCAGGCCACTTCTATGCGCCGCTCGGTATTTCGTGTCATCCAATCGGCAGAGGCGATATAAACCTGGCGCCTTTCTCCCGATCCAAAGCAATACACGCGTGAATGCTCAAGGAAGCGCCCGACGATGCTGACGACAGTGATGTTGTCCGTACGGCCCGGTACCCCGGCACGCAGGCAGCAGATGCCGCGTATCATCAACCTAACCTCGACACCAGCGTGAGATGCTTCAATCAGTTTATCGATAATGACTTTATCCGTCATAGAATTAAACTTGGCCAGTACCGAGGCGGGACGGCCGTTGATGGCATGGGTGATCTCGTCGTTGATCTTTTCCAGTATCGCACTCCGCAGACATGTGGGTGATACGAGCAGGTGGCTGTAAGTACCCTGTACATTGTTGACAAGGATGTCATTGAACAGCGCCACGGCATCCAGTCCGATATCCGGGTTGGAGGTGATGAGACACAAATCGGTATACAGCCTTGCGGTGCGCTCATTGTAGTTGCCGGTGCCGATCTGCGTGATGTACTGTATGTTCTTGTTCGTTTTGCGGGTGATGAGCAGCAACTTGCTGTGCACCTTGCAGGTTTCCACGCCGTATACGACACGGCAGCCCGCTTCCGCCAGACGGGTGGCCCACTCGATGTTCTGCTCCTCGTCAAACCGCGCCCGGAGTTCTACCACCACGGTCACATCTTTGCCGTTTTCCGCTGCCGTGATCAGGTTGTGGACGATCTCGGACTGCCGGGCCACGCGGTAGAGCGTAATCTTGACGGATACGACCTCCGGGTCATAAGCAGCTTGATTTAAAAGATGGATGAACGGCTTCATTGATTCGTATGGATAGGAGAGCAAAAGATCCTCCCTCAGCACCTGCTGCAGAACGCTGTCGCTCAGATTGACGGAAGAAGGTTCCTGCGGCATCAGCGTCGGGAACAGCAGTTTCTTTTTCAGTACGGGCGTCAGCATGCGTTCGATGTTCCAGATGTGCGACAAATCAAGTGGGCTTTTATTAAGAAATACGCGGTTGTGGTCTAAATCAAGCTTCTTACACAGATAGTGTATCAGATCTTTTTTAGCCTCGCCTTTGATCTCCAGACGGACGGGTGCCAGCTTCACACGTTTTTTTAGCAGTTCCTTCATTGTAAAGCGAAAATCCATGTCCTCGTCGAACATCGCGTTGTCTGTAATGATGTCCGCGTTGCGCGTTACCCTGAATATCATCTTATCGACCGGTTTGTTGCTGCCGAACAGCGAATCCGCGTAATGATGGATCATATCCTCCGCCAGCACAAAGCGCATGCCGCTGCCCGGCAGCATGACCATGCGGTCAAACGCGCCTGAGGCGGGGATGATACCAAAACTGGTGGAATTGTGGGATTCGAAATACATACCCACGTAGATGCGGCGGTTCATCAGGAACGGGAACGGATGCCGGTTGTCAATGATCTGGGGTGACAGCAGCGGGTAGATTTCCCGGTGGAAGTAATTGTGGACGTATTCTTCATCCTGTTCACCCAATTCGGACATACGCAGATGGCGTATATGATGCCGCCCCAGCGACTTGGCGCAGGCGCGATATATCATATCCTTGCGCGAGATGTCTCGGCGCAGGCTCTTGAGCACGGCCTGAATCTGAGCTTTGGGCGTGAGCCCTGTCTTGTTGTCTATCGGTGCTTCCCGAAGCAGCATCTGGTCCTGCAGGCTGCCCACGCGGATCATGAAGAATTCGTCCAGATTGTTCATATAGATGAAAATATATTTCAGCCGCTCGAACAAAGGAACGCTGACGTCCGCAGCCTCCTCCAGCACACGTTCGTTGAATTTGAGCCAGCTAAGCTCGCGGTTTAGGTAAACAGAATCAAACTGTTGGGATTTGCTGCTCATGTTCTTCTACCACCGGACAACGTTCTGCCCAGCAGATAACCCTCCCTTACGCCATATTTGCTTACCACTGCCGTTCTTGCTCCGGCCTTGCGCGCTACTGCCTGCAGCGCGATCATCCCCGGCACTATCGTCTGTATGCGGTCGGGAATGATCTGCTGCATGCGCTGGTAATGGTTTTCGTCTTCCAGATAGAGCAGCAGCGGGCTTATGTCGGAAACGGGATAAGAGTAGCCCTTTGAATCCATGGAATAGGCAAATATGGATTTGTGAAGTTTGGAGACTGCGCGCGCGGTCCCGCCAATCGTATAAATCGTATCGCTCATAATGTTCGGCAGCCAATCAACTTGCGACAGCAGCGCATTGACACCTGCTTCAATTTGGACGGTTTTCTGCTGTGCAGGGAACCTGCCACCTGCGTATTCGATTGAGAGCTTGAGCGACCCGGTGGGAAGGCTGATGCACTGGTACAACCGACCACTGCGGATATGGATAATCTCCATGCTGCCACCTCCGATATCCAGCGCGACGGCATTGCGTATGCCCGGAAGAAAATGCATCAAACCAAGATAATCGTAATATGCCTCCTGTTCGCCCGACAGCATATCCACGTCAATATTTAATTCTGTTTTAATTTGTATGAGGACATTCTGCGCGTTGCTCACTCCGCGAAGAGAAGCCGTCGCAAAGCAATAAACCTCATTCGTTAGCAACTGAGCCGCACGCTTTAGCTCCGCCAGCGTCTCGATGGCCAGTTTGATGCCGTCTTCGCTCAGCACGCCTTCTTTGATATAGCGTATAATGCCGAGCGCCGACTTTTGCTTTAATATCAGCCGAAAATCGTGATAACCCATGCGATACACTGCGAGCGTGACTGTGTTGGAACCAAAGTCCATTACGGCGTATATATCATCCTTCATTGGTGTCCCCGTTTCATTGTACTGTTGATAGCGTTTTTAATATAGCTTATCGCAAAAAGCGATGTTTCATGAACGCTTTTAATATCAGTCAGACTAAACACCATAATCATTATTTAAAAATAATGTAATTCCGCATTAAATAGATGTTAAGACTTTGTAAAACAACGGGGTCTGCCTGAAACGGCCTGCTATATGTTGCCGTTGAAGTCGGATCCGGCACCATTATTTAACATAAACGCCCACACAGTATGTGCGGGCGAATGAGGGACGGTTAAGACTGATGTCAGCAATCCTCTGTCAATATACGGATTGCACTGATCTGTAAAACCTTAGGAAGCCGTTTTTTTATTATCAGCCAGCATGGCCTCCATCGCTTCCTGGACGGCGCTGCGCATCTGCAATATGCGACTACGTTCAGAGCCGGTTTTTGCCGGATATTCAGGTGAACCGATGCGCAGCGTAATGAGCGGCTTTTTGCGCAGTTTGCCCATAATCCTGCCGGGCTCGCGGAAGGTGAATACCATAGGCAGCACAGGCACGTCGGACTTGACCGCCAGATGGAACGCGCCGTTGCGGAACGGGCGCAGCTCATTATGCCAGGGCCAGAGGGATGCTTCGGGATAGAAGTGGACAATGCGGCCTTTTTCCAACTGCACGCGCATGGATTCCATAAAAGCGTGCAGAGCCTTGGGAGATTCGGGGATAGGCACGCCGCCAAGCAGCCGGACGAGCCGCCGCACAACAGGTATCTCAAAATTGGCCTTGAGCGTGGCGAAGAAGGGCTTTCGCGGGAAAAGCGTGCAGGCCACCATCGGTGAGTCCAGGAAGTGCACGTGATTGGTGACTGTGACAGCGCCGCCCTTCAAATAGCGCATGTTCTTCTTGCCAGCGATTTTGAGCCCGAAGAACAGTCGCGCCGCGATGCCAAGCAGCGGTATGGCAATCACATAGAACAGCAGGGCGGACCCCAGACGGAAGAATATATTCCGGTTCACGAATCGATAGCGTTCGTCCACGCGGTAAACATAGGGTGTGGGCATATGGACGACGTGTGCGTTTTTATCCAGCGGATCGGCAGCAATGACGCGCTGCTCGGCGATGACGCGCTCGTATACCTCTTCGATGCGGCTGATGGATTTGGAAATCCTGAAATCGTCCGCCTGATGGAGGTATTTCTCACGCATCTGCGCACATGCCTCGGGATGATCAATCCAGTAGTCGATCTTTCCGGCGAGATCATGAGCGTCTTTGTTTTTGAATAAGCTCCGGTCGTCCAGTGCAAACTGTCGTGCGGCGCTGTTGTCCGAGTCCGCGATCACGGGCACCAGACCGCTGGCGATAGCTTCCAGACAGACGATGGCTTCAATCTCAACTTCGGCGGCATGAACATACAGGTCACACTGATTATAGATCCGGACGATATCACTCTGGCTGACGTATTTGAAGACGGGCGGGTTTTTAAGTTTTCGGCCGAGGCGCTCATAACGGCGTGCTTTGGGGCCCTTACCCAGAAAAACGAGCTGGATGCGGTCAGCGTATTTGGATTTCATCGCTGCCTTGATGACAAGATCCTGACGCTTCTCTGCAGCCAGACGCCCCACCATCAGTATAACGAACTTATCCTGCCATTCGGGGGGCTTTGGTATGTCCGCCGGGCCAAAAGCATCATCCACGCCGTTGGATATCACATGCAGCCGGGAAGTGTAGCCGTGTTTTTCCAGCTGCTGTGCGATGAAGCGCGATGGGCAGTGGATATCGCGGATATAGCGATAAAACCGGTGGCGGAATGAGCGATAGAAGTGGTGGGCGACAAAGGGCAGGTGTTTTAAGCCGATATTGTAGGTGATATTTTCAGGCTGGCAATGGAACGCTGCCATGTGCGGTACGCCCATTTCCTTCGCCACGCGTCGGGCGCCGCGGCAGAGGCGGAACGGCAGGAAGAAGTGTACGACGTCTACATCGGCAAAGGCTTTTTCAAGCACAGCCCTGTCCGGCAGGCCGAACGCCGTGCCGTGAACACGAAACACGGAATTAAGAGGACCGAAATCGGCTGTGGGAACCACATACTTATCGGCATGCTCTTCACCGGTAGCCACAATGCGCACCTCATGACCACGCGCACGAAGATAACGCGCAAAACGAGCCGCCGAAACAGACGTACCATTGTTCTGGTTGTCAAACTGGTCAATGACATATGCTATTTTCATAATAGGTCAATAAAGGATAGGCAGATATATGATAATAATGATTGCGGTGGAATCCTTTATTGATGACCTCCTTTCCGACAATCTATATGGGTTATGCTAAATGGATATGTATTGTTGAATATAATAATACAACAAGATTATACATACCGCAACCTTTCATGCCCAATTCCTTGCATTTGCGAGTGTTTTCGTATACGATTAAAACTCATGTGATAGCTTAAACAGGGGTCAAAAGCATTGAGAAAAATAATATGTATTGCGGCAGGCGGAATGGCGGGCGCAATGCTTCGATATTGGTTAAGAAGTGTGGATGTATACGGCATTCCTTGGGATACGCTGGCAGTCAATGTGGCCGGCAGCTTTCTGCTGGCGCTAATTCTGACACTGGCGTTAGTCAGATTGAAATTGCCGGTAGATATACAGGCTGGTCTGACGGTGGGGTTTCTCGGCGCATTTACCACGTTTTCAGCAATATGTCAGGAATACGTGACGTTTTTCAGCAGCGGGCAGAGTATGCTGGGTGTGTTGTATATAGCCTTAACGCTGGTACTGGGGCTGGCTGCGACATATGCAGGATGGCGTCTGGCCTGGCGTTTGTCACCTCATGACGATGCCATGCCGGCTGACGAAGAGGGCAAAGACTGATGAATGTATTGTTGGTGGCGCTGGGCGGAGCAGTGGGCAGCGTGGCGCGGTATGTCCTGGGACGGGCCATGTCAAAGAGAACAGGCAAATTGTTTCCTTGGGGCACCTTTGCGGTCAACGTTTCCGGTGCGCTGCTTCTGGGCATCGTGCTGGGGCTGCGCGTGCCGCAGAGCGCGGCGCTGTTGTTAGCAGACGGGTTTCTGGGCGCGTACACTACGTTCTCCACTTTCATGTATGAGGGGTTTCATCTTTTTCGGAACAATCGCTTGAACGCGGTCATCTACATAGCCGGTTCGCTGGCAGTCGGCATGGCTTTTTTTGCAGCCGGATTCTCCATAACCGGGAGGTTGTAAAGATACAGTCCGATAATATTGCCATACGCTGTGGTTCGGCTTTATAATAATGCAATAAACACATAGTTTACTTATATACATAAGTGAACGCGGCTGGAGGATACTATGCTTGAATTAATGGATATACATCTCCGAATCGGAGAAGCAGACATACTAGGCGGCATCAACCTGACGCTGGAGGATAAAAAGATATACGCGGTGACCGGCCCGAACGGCAGCGGGAAATCGTCGCTGGCCCGGATCATCATGGGATTACAGAAGCCGACATCCGGATCGATTCTGCTGGACGGGCAGGACTTGACGGAGATGGACATTACGCAACGAGCCCGGCTGGGCGTCGGCTATGCGTTTCAACACCCGCCGCGTTTTAAGGGCATCAAGGTAAAGGAACTTCTAAGCATCTCGGCAGGGAAGGACACTCAGAAGATATGCGATCTGCTGTATTCGGTTGGCCTGTGTTCGCGGGACTATCTGGACCGCGATGTGGATTCCACGCTGTCGGGCGGTGAGATCAAGCGCATTGAGATTGCATCAGTGCTGGCAAGGAAATTGAAGGTGGCGGTGTTCGACGAGCCGGAAGCGGGCATCGATCTGTGGAGCTTTCAGAAACTGGCTGAGACCTTCAAGGACATGCATCATAAACTGGATACAACGATCATCATTATCTCGCATCAGGAACGTATTCTGGAATTAGCGGATGAGATACTGCTGCTTTCCGATGGAAAAGTAAACCGGCATGTTTCGCAGGATGTACTCTGGAAGCGGGGCATAACGGAAGGCTGTGGATGCAGCGAGGAATGCGGAAAGGTGGAAACACAGAATGTTCAGTGCGCTCGATAAATTATTGCTGGAACAGGTGGCGGGTCTGCACGATATTCCGCAAGGTGCTTACAATATTAGGCGCAACGGCGAGGCGGCCGGGCGGCATACCACAGCCAACATCGACATCGTCTCAAAGACTGACCGGCCTGGTATCGATATCAATGTGAAACCGGAAACTAAGGGGGAGAGCGTACACATTCCTGTCATTGTATCTGCGGAAGGTCTGACGGACGTTGTGTACAACACGTTTGAGATCGGACAGAACGCCGATATACTTATCGTTGCGGGTTGCGGCATACACAACAGCGGGAAAGATAAGGCCCAGCACGACGGAATTCACGAGTTTTTCATACGCAAGGGTGCGCGCATCCGCTATGTTGAGAAGCACTATGGTCAGGGTGACGGTACAGGAAACAAGGTGCTGAATCCGAAAACAATCATCCATGTGGAGGCGGGCGGGACAGCCGAACTTGAGCTGGTGCAGATTCGCGGTGTGGATAGTACGCGCCGGGATACCGAGGTGCACATGGGTGACGATGCAAAGCTGATTGTGACGGAACGTCTGTTGACGGACGGTGTGCAGGAGGCGTATTCCAACATTTCCATCGACATGAAGGGTGGGGATGCTTCCGCCCAGATTATATCGCGCTCGGTGGCGCGCGGCCAGTCCCGACAGGATTTTGCTTTTGACTTGATCGGGAGAGGTGCGTGCCGCGGACACATTCAGTGCGACGCCATTATCATGGATAGCGCCGTTGTGATATCCACGCCACGCATATCAGCTTATCACGAGGATGCGCAGCTGGTGCACGAAGCGGCCATCGGGCGGCTTGAGTCGCAGCAACTGCTCAAACTGGAGTCGCTGGGGCTTTCTCCGCAGGAAGCCGAGGACACCATCCTGAAAGGCTTTTTAAGATAATTGAAGTCTGCAAGGCGGGCCTTTTAAATTCTTATCGGTGTGAGGTTTAGCCTAATGCCACATCCAGTATCATCATGACTGCAAATCCGACCAGACATCCGATGGTGGCAATATCCGTGTGAGCGCCCTTTTCGCCCTGCTGTGCTTCGGGAATAAGCTCTTCCACCACAACATAGATCATGGCGCCGGCAGCAAAGGCCAGTGCATAGGGGAGAATGGAGCGCATCGATACCACAGCCAGCGCGCCGATAACACCCGCGATGGGCTCCACGATGCCGGAGACCTGGCCGTAGAGAAAGGCTTTTGAACGGGAAAGCCCTTCGCGCCGAAGTGGTATGGACACGGCTGCGCCTTCGGGAAAGTTCTGCAAGCCAATACCAATAGCCAAAACCACTGCGCCTGCGACGGTAGCCGACGAGAGGCCGAACGCCGCCGCGCCGAACGCGACACCCACGGCCAGCCCTTCAGGAATATTGTGCAGCGTGATTGCCAGGACGAGCAGTATGCTGCGCTGCCAACTTGTTTTTACGCCCTCTCTTTTGCCGCTTCCAAGGCCTTGATGCAAATGCGGCAGTATTTTATCGACAAGGAACAGGAAAGCACATCCGCTTAAAAAGCCGATAGCGGCAACCAGCCATGCCGGAGTTGGACCGCCCTCCGCCATTTCAATAGCAGGAGCCAGCAGTGACCAGAAGCTGGCTGCTATCATAACACCCGCGGCGAAACCGAGCATACCGTTAAGCACCTTGCGATTAATCGTCTTAAAGAAAAACACGAGCGAAGCGCCCAGCGCCGTGACCCCCCAAGTAAACAGTGTCGCTATCAACGCCTGTAGCACAGGCGAAAAGCTTCCCAGCAAGTTACCCATCGCGATACCCCCTTATTTGTGAATGTACACAAGGTATTAATTCATACTACCATATACGTCACTGATTTGAAAAGCATGTTATCTGCCTATATATAAGGCTGGCAGTGTTGAACAGCCATGAGCATTTTGCATGATGAGTCCGCTCTAATTTCATATTTTCAAAGTACCATTGCGAAAAAAACGTGAAACATGATATATTGAATAACATAAGATCAGACAAGGGCGTTGCGTGATTTGCAGTGCTCTTTATTTTATTCTGAACCGTCCGGACTTGAGCCGGATAGACAACAAGGCGGATACTATGTCGATTATGGTCAAAAAGCTCTATAAGAACGGGTCTTTTCTATACAAGATGAATTTGATAGCGGGCAGAAACGGTTTGGAAAACCTCGTCAAGTGGGTCCATATCATTGAGGACGACAACGCGACGTCTTTTCTGCATGGAAATGAGCTGGTATTTACGGCGGGTATTATGAACCAAAATGAACACTGGCTGCTGCATTTCGTACAGAAGCTTTACAAAGCCGAAACGAGCGCCTTTGTCATTAATGTCGGCCCGCATATCGAGGAGATACCCGACGAGGTTATTGATTTTTGTAACGAGGTCAACCTGCCGCTGTTTACGATACCCTGGGAAACCAGAATGGTGGATATGACGCGCGACTTTTGCCACCGGATTATGAACAACGAGCATATGCAAAGCAATACGGCCACTACGATCAAGAACATACTGTTTGGCGTTGGCGACATGGAGACGCAAATATTGCAACTGGAGCGCTTCGGTTATCAACGTGACAGCCGCTTATGCTTTGTCAGCGTTATGGCACAGGATAAAAGCTCCCAGGTCGATGAGAACCGGGATGCGTTGATAAAAATAGCAGAAATCGCAGCCAAGCGTATCAGCGAATTGTTCATCATGTTCTCATATAAAGATTACCAGATACTCGTGCTGGTCAATTACACGGACGCCGATATAAAAATGTTTGTAGATGGCTTTTTGAATCTCGCTGCACAGAAAGCCCGCGGCTGGACATTTCATATGGGTATCAGCTCCAATCAAATGGGTGTCAAGAACCAGAAGGAGAATTTCGAAAAGGCGATGTCCGCGATGAAGATGGCAAAGAAGCGCAAGGAGCTTTACTGCTTGTATGATAAGCTGGGCATATTCAAGGTGTTGTACGCCGTGAGCGATAAATCCGTGCTCAGGGAGTATTACAAGAATGTTGTGGGAAAGCTAGAAACGTATGATCGAGAGAACGGAACGACGCTTACCAATATGCTGCTTGCATATCTCGAAAACAATGGAAGCCTGCAGATGGTCTCGGAAAAGCAGTATGTCCACAGGAACACGGTGACGAACCAGTTGAAGAAAATCGAGGAAATTACAGGATATAACCCGTTCAATCTGGACGACAAGGTTAAGCTCAGCATGGCATTTTATATAAAAGAGATACTCTGAAGGGATGCAAAAAAAACCTCGAAAACTGTAGCTATGCACCTGCACAATGATAGTAGGTCATATACAACTTGCAAAAATGTCGCATTTAGATATAATGAAGTCATAAGTGATAAACACCACGCGGCGATGAAGCTAAACAGACTTCCTCGCCGCGTTTGTTTATTCTCTAGCTATGGAAGTAGTGCGGCAACGGAGCTCGCCAGACTCTGTTGCCTTTTATTATTTTGGAGGAAACAACTGTGACTGGACACGAGATCACCAGCATTTAAAAGCAATATAACCTGCAGTCATGGAGTAAGCAGAACAATATTAACCCGATCCCTGTGGTCAAAGGCGAGGGCATCTATTTCTGGGATGACGAGGGCAACCGCTACTCGGATATGTCGTCGCAGCTGGTCAACATGAACTTAGGGTTTGGCAACAAGGCTATCGGCGAAGCCATCAAGGCGCAGGTGGACAAATACTGTTATGTCACCCCCGGCTACGCATCCGAACCGCGCGGCCTGCTGGCCAAGAAGATCATCGAACTGATGCCGGACAACATGAGCAAGGTATTCTTCACCAACGCAGGCGCGGAAGCCAACGAGAACGCGGTCAAGATCGCGCGGATGTTCACCGGACGGAACAAGGTTTTCAGCCGCTACCGCAGCTATCACGGCTCATCGTTCGGCGCGGGCAACCTCACTGGCGAGCCTCGTCGGTATGCGCTGGAGCCGGGCGTGCCGGGCTTCATCAAGTTCTTCGACCCCTACATATACCGTGAACCCATCCGCTTCGAGTCCGAAGAAGCGGCGACGGCGTACTACCTTGCCAAGCTGGAGGAGCAGATCAATTACGAGAACCCCAATGCTGTCGCGGCTATCGTGTTGGAGACGGTGACGGGCTCCAACGGCGTCATCATTCCGCCCAAGGGCTATTTGCCGGGTGTGCGGGCGCTGTGCGACAAGTACGGCATACTGCTGATCTGCGACGAGGTGATGACGGGCTGGTGCCGCACGGGCAAGATGTTCGCGTTTGAGCACTTCGATATCAAGCCGGACATCGTCTGTTTCGCCAAGGGTGTCACCTGCGGCTATGTGCCGCTGGGCGGCGTCGTGGTTTCCAAGGAAATCGCGGCGTACTTCGACGACAACCTGCTCTCCTGCGGCCTCACATACAGCGGCCACCCGCTAGGCTGCGCGGCGGGCATTGCCTGCGTGAACTACTACGAGGACGCAGATATACTCGGCAACGTGGCCAAGTCCGGCAAGCTGCTGGGCGAAAAGCTGGAAGCCATCAAAGCGGTGCATCCGTGCGTGGGCGACGTGAGATACATTGGCCTTTTCGCCGCCATTGAACTGGTAAAGGACAAGGACACACGCAAACCGCTTGTGCCGTACGGTAAGGACCCTCAAGGGCTGATGGGCAAGATACTGGGGCTGCTGAAAGCGCGTAAATTTATGACATACACGCACGAGAACATGATCATCGTTGCGCCGCCGCTGATCATCAC
>JAEZHF010000035.1 GCA_023416745.1 Bacillota bacterium | reverse complement strand
TTTCTACTTAGGGTATCCAATAGTATATTATGGTCGATAGTATCAAAGTATTTAGATATATCTCCTTCAATAAACCATCGTGTACCTTTCCATATCTTTATTTCCTGTAATGCAGTATGACAACCTTTATTGGGTCTAAATCCATGGGAATGTTCGCTAAACTGGGGTTCATAATACGCTTCTAAAATCATACGCATTACTTCCTGCAATAATTTATCTCCCCATGTTGGTATCCCAAGTGGGCGACGCTTTCCATCCTTTTTGGGTATATACTCCCTTCTTACTGGTTGCCATTGATATTTTTCCTCTCGTATCAATTCAATCATTTTATCAATTCTTTGTATTGACATTCCATCAACCGTTTCATCTGTACTACCTTTTGTCATAGCTCCACTATTCGGGTATAGTTTTGCATAGGCTATAAGATATAATTCACGATTGAATAAAAGCTTATATACTCTTTCAATAGGTTTTCTTTGTTTTCCACGTTCTTGAATGACCGTTAAAACAGTTTGGGCTTTACGCATCTCACGCACCTACTCCTTTCTAACTAATCGAAATTACCTGTCACCCTTCGCCATGTACAAGGCTTTCCCCTGCTCGGACTACTATGGTGACTCCGTTGCCATGAGGGTCTCCCCTTTTAGGCAATCCTGCCATTCGTATAAAGTGTACGTTCTAGCAACCCTTAGGTTCCTCACTCATCCCTTTGTTTACACTCATCGTGTACTCTTTTGTCAAGAAAAGTTGCCCGTCCAAAATCAACAACAACGGACACATAACAACATCGGTATCAGTCACTTTCCGATGGGCGATGCTTTGCACCAAGTCAGAATTGAGGTTCAAGCAGTTTAGCTTTAACCATAGGTCACGGAATTTGCGGCTCATCAGTTCCTTGTGACTGGTTCTTTATCCGCTTTACCAACATGCTATTGTTCCCTTTGAGTTTCCTCTCTAGGTAAGTTGGTTATTCCTATTATTCACTTTTAATAATATCTCCCTGTAGGAGAGATACACTTTCACGCTTAGTAGCGCACGATCTTTAACATATTATCAATAGTAGGGTCAACCTTATTTGTATGGACATCAGCCGCTCTATCGGATAAATCTTTTACCATCTCCTCTTGTATTTCTGTAGGTTTTACCGCAATGGTATGATAATTTGCTTTAGGGGTGGGTAGATTCAATTGGTCAGCGGTTTTAATGTCTGCAACCTCTTTAAACATTGCCATAAGTTCAGGAAGGTTAAAGAATTTTGAAAATCTCGTCCTTGCCCTATAACCTGTACCTTCAGGAGCAAGTTCAATGGCAGTTACTGTTTCTCCAAAGGTACTTGCCCAGCTATCAAAATGTACCAGTCCATTTCTTTGTAATGTGTTATATTGAAGATACCTCATCATGGTATAAAGCTCGGTCATGGAGTTTGAGACTGGTGTCCCTGTAGCAAATACAATACCTTTACCACCTGTTAATTCATCCATATAACGGCATTTCATAAACATATCACTGGATTTTTGGGCATCCGTAGTAGATAGTCCTGCCACATTACGCATTTTGGTATATAAAAATAGATTCTTATAATTATGTGCTTCATCTACATATAGCCTGTCAACACCTAGTTGTTCAAAGGTTACAACATCATCTTTTCTTTCTTGGGACTGTAATTTTTCTAGCCTTTGTTCCAAACCCTTTTTTGTTCTTTCCAACTGTTTAACAGTAAATCTTTCACCACCACTTGCCTTTACTTCTTTAATTCCTTCCAAGATTTCATCAATCTGTTCACGAAGAAGTCTCTCCTGCCTTTCAATAGACATAGGAATACGCTCAAACTGACTATGACCTATAATAACTGCATCATATTCCCCTGTAGCTATTCTTGCACAAAACTTCTTTCTATTTCTTGTTTCAAAACCCTTCTTTGTGGCTACTAAAATATTAGCGGCAGGGTAAAGCCTTAAAAACTCACCTGCCCATTGCTCTGTTAAATGATTAGGTACAGCAAAGAGTGGTTTTTGGCAAAGTCCTAACCTTTTACTTTCCATAGCAGCAGCTACCATTTCAAAAGTCTTTCCTGCACCCACTTCATGGGCGAGAAGAACATTATCCCCATAAAGGATATGGGCAATGGCATTGACTTGGTGGGGTCTTAATGTGATTTCAGGATTCATACCCACAAAGTTTATATGCTTTCCATCGTATTCACGGGGGCGGATGGAATTAAATTTCTCATTATATTTCTTAACTAAGATCTGCCTTCTGTCTGCATCCCTCCAAATCCAATCCTGAAATTCATCCTTAATAGCTTGTTGTTTTTGCTGTGCCAAAGTAGTTGCATCCTTATTTAGTACACGCTTTTCCTTGCCATCAGCATCGGTTATAGTGTCATAAATCCTAACATCACGAAGATTTAGACTATCTTCTAAAATTTTATAAGCATTGGCTCTATCTGTACCATAGGTAACATATGCAGCTACATTGTTATATCCAACGGCATTTTTATTGCTAATATTCCATTCCGCAGTAAAAGGGGCGTATTTAACTTCAATTTGCCCCTGGTAACGGTAGGGGGTATCAAATAATTCATACATAAACTGCTGAATATATTCCTTATCAATCCAAGTAGCACCAAGACGGACATCTATTTCAGAGGCATCTAAATCCTTTGGCTGTGCCGATTCTAAAGCTTCCACATTGCTTCTATAAATATCTGATGTTTGTAGGGCAAGTTTAGCTGTTTGAAGCTTTTCCCTTACATTACCAGAAAGATATTCATCTGCTGTAACATAATTTGTAGGACTATCATTATCAAGGGGAGTAGGTAGAGGGAAGATAACACCTCTTAAATCATTGGCAAGCTCTTCTTCATTAAGTCCTGTTAGCCTACCCATATATGCCATATCTACCCTTGCTTTTTCAGCTATAGAGACTGCTAATGCCTCGCTTGCAGTATCAACTGAATGGACAGATGTACGCTTTTTAATGGTACGCTTAGTAAACATATCTGCCTTGGCTTTTAGATTGCCATTTTCGTCTACATCTTCAAGGGAACAAAGGAGATAATAGGAGTTATCATCACTAAAGGCAAGGCTATTACCACGGCTGTTAATGAGTCCGTATTTAGCAGTGAAGCTATCATAAAGCCGATTAAGGGTTTCCTGTTCCTCTTTAATAGTTTCCTCACTGTAATCCTCCAACTGGTAGCGTATAAGATTATCTACGCACTCCCTCAGCTCCACCATTCCCTTAATTCTTTCCTTTGCCCTCTCATTGGTATTTGGCTTTATCATGCGAGAGTTTTCACGGTAGTATATTTCACCGTCTACAAGGGTATAGGAAAAGTTCTTAACTTTTGGGTCAGCAGGGATGGATGTATCAGTATCTAATTCCATATCAGGTAAATCTATTTCTGATATACTACCTTCAATGTTTTGAATAGCCACCTTTAGCTGTTCTGAAAGGTCAGCATCTGGAAGGGGTGTACAAGTACTTTCCATTCCAAAGGGTCCGCTTTTCATCTCCATTTTTCCTAGAATCATCTCAGTATTATCTACAAAGTAACTATTCAAGGTAATGCCATCTTCATCGGTATCAAGATGAATCCAATCCCTATCCATATCAATAGGTCTATCTCTCTTTTGTAGAAAGATAATATCACTTGTAACCTCTGCACCTGCATTTTTAAAGGTGTTGTTAGGTAGTCTAATTGCACCTAATAATTCAGCCCTTTGTGCAAGGTATCTGCGTACATCAGGACTTTGCTTATCCATTGTTCCCTTTGAAGTGATAAAGGCAACTACTCCTCCGGGACGGACTTTATCTAACGCCTTTGCAAAGAAGTGGTCATGTATGAGGAAGTTCAGATTGTCATATTTCTTTTCATTTAACTTGTAGTTACCAAAGGGTACATTTCCAATAGCAAGGTCAAAAAAACTATCAGGTAGTTCTGTCTTTTCAAATCCATTTATAGATATATGGGCATTGAGGTAAAGCTGTTTTGAAATTCTTCCTGTAATACTATCTAATTCAATTCCGTATAGATTAGAATTTTGCATACTATCAGGAAGCATACCAAAGAAACTTCCAATTCCGCAGGAAGGCTCTAATATATTTCCCCTTGTAAATCCCATCCTATCCACTGCATCATATATAGCTTTAATAACTATGGGACTTGTATAATGAGCATTAAGGGTAGAGGCTCTTGCCATACTATACTCATCTTCAGATAGTAAGGATTTTAGCTGTGCATATTCACTAGCAAAACTACTATTGTCCTTATCAAAGACTTCCGATAAGCCTCCCCAGCCTACATAACGAGATAGGATTTCTTGTTCTTCTTTTGTTGCAGAACGATTTTCCCTTTCAATGGTCTGTAAGGTGGTAATGGCATTTATATTTCCTACAAACTTCTCTCTTTTACTTCCTTGCCCTAAATCTTCATCAGTGATACGAAAGTTTTCAACTTTTCCCTCTGATACTTTTGCTTGAGGATAACGCTCCAAAAGCTGTAAAAAACTTTCCCTGCTTTCCGCCCTAAGTATTGGATAAAGCAAAGATGGATCGCGAAGGGTTACCCTATAATCCGTAATTTCTTCAATTAAAAAAGGTGTACCATTTTCTAAATATATGATATCACCTTTACTGTAAGGAATAGGAATAGTTTCTTCTGTAGTGTCCTGTGCCATTTCTTGGCTTGTTTCTTTCTGTTCTATTTCTTCTTGCTTTGATACAGAAATAGGAGTGGAATCAGCAGTTTCTTCCACAGGCTCTGTTATTTCAGGTATGGGTGGTGTATCTATTATCCCTGCCTTATCCCTCTGTATTTCTTCAAGCCTTATCTTTTCTTCAGTAGTTATATAACGGTCAGTGGATATAAGGTAATCAACTCGCTTGGTAACTTTACTCCAGTTTAAATGTAATTTGTCATCCCCATCCCTACGGCTATATACAATGCCTTTTGCATCGTGCATTTGAGTGCTATTATCAGCTCCAGAAAGGGCATGACTTCTGCCCCCTGTACCATATTCTTGCTTTAAAAAATCTTCTTTTTCTTTAGGAGTGTGTGGCTCTGTGAAAAATTCATATATACGAAATTTACCGCCTTGGATACCACTTCCGCTAGTAAGTTCCTTATCTACTTCATCCTGTGTGATAAACATCTTATAATCAGAAATCTCAGTAATATTTGCATTAAATTCCCGTCTAGGTAGTTGTAAGTCTTTAATATCAGAAAGAAGCTTTTGAGGTTTATGGAAATGGAAACGCAAAAGTTTAGGGTCTTCTTCATAGGCAAAATTAAACTGTTGTAATGATTCAATAATTATTTCCCTTTCCTTTGGGCTATCTAGTAACTGTGCTATATGTTTCGTTGAATCAGGAAATCCCCCTTTAAATATTTCTTCATTAAAAAATTGCTTTCTTGCCTTATCAGAAAAATCCTGATGCAGATACCATAGTGTTTGTGCAAGTTCTTGTCTTTCATAGGCTCCTACCTTATCTAATATATCCTGCGGTACATATTGTCCATCTCTTAAAAGTTCTTCAATCCTTTCAGCAACTTCTATCCAGCTAATTACTTGCTTTGAATTAGAATAGAGGGCAGTATCTCCCTTAGCTATATGAATACCATCATCATAAAACCATAAAGATACTTTCTGATTTTCAATATAAAGTCCTTTTCCACCCTGATATTCCTTTTGTAAAAAATCTGCCTTTTCTTCTAATGATTTATTCTTTTGATAAAATGAAATAATTCTTAGTAAGCCATCATCCTTGTTATTCCCTGTCCTTAATATGGAGTCCATCTGATTTTGTGGCATAGAAAAAGCGGAGTAGGCAAAAGGTTTATTAATCCTTTCCTTCCCCGCTATCCTTTGTATCTGTTCTTGTTCCGTAGGAAACAGAGTTAATTGTATATAAGCTCCGCCAGTATCATTTCCTCTGCCTGTGCTTTCAGATTGTTCATGTAACCCACCCATTCCATCTGGTCTGTCATCTTGTCCGGTGGGGTCTGTACTTTCTGCAAATCTATCATTATTTGCCCCATCCGCCTGTTCGCTGTCTTGTCTATCTCCAACAGGTGGGCTAACAGTTTCTCCGATAGGAGTAGGGAGTGGAATAATGGTTTCCTGTGTTCCTGAAGATATTGTTTTCTCATCCTGCCGTATTTGCCCAGTGGACTCTGGTCTTTGCTCTCCTTCTGACCTGTCAATTCTATGTTGGGTATCAGATAATCTCCGTTCCTTCTGTAAGTTATTTCTTTCATTTTCCTCGCTCCTCTCACGCTCTGTTTTAATAATAGTAATAGCTATTTCTCTAAATATTTCCTCTGATTGCTCACTAATTGCTGTACCTAATAAGGCGATGGTATCAGCAGTGTTAAAATTAAATACGGGTAGAAAATCCTCATGTCCAAAATATCCATCTGTATCTAAGCCACATCTTTTCATTAGGGTGTATGCTGTACTGACAGTTGCTGCATCTTCAAAAGCCTTTTGTAGGTTATCCTCATCATATTCCTCTAAAGAGCTATTTTCTATAAGATAACCCATATCCCTTTTATGATTATTATAATACTCCCTGGACATATTTCTTGCAATCTTATAAAAGGCATCAAAAAGATTATTTTCCTCTACATTATACTTATCCTTTAACATATCTAAAATCGGCTCTTTGTGATCTTCTTTCATATCCCAAAGATAAGGATAACGGGAATTTTCCCTGCCCCCTGTATCAGAAACATCAAAAACATATCTTAGCCTTGGAATATCAGCTGTCGTATCAAGCAATGCAATTCCCTTTGAGCCACGGCGAACATACCTATTCATAGTGTTATTCCAAAGGTCATATTCTGCACAAGCCCTAGCATCAGGTCTTTGTGCATAAATCATTAGCTGTTCATGATAAGGGTATTTATATAGCCTTCCAACAGTATTAAGAAAACCTGTCCAATCTTCAAGGCTCCTAGTTAAGCCTTTGGCTGTATCTTCTGCCAATTGTGCATAGGTTTGTATTTTAGTTGCCATATATTAATCCTCCTTTATTTTTGCACAGAAAAAAGCAACTCACCTGCTAAAAAGGGAGTTGCTTTTATGTCTATGTTAATAGTGAATTAGCTAACAAATTGGATTTCATTTAAAACAATCAATCTTTATTCATTTCACTATTTTTTATAATGTTTTTCCCAATATTTTCTTTCATACGTCCCTGAACCTTCTGGCACTTGAAATTCGCACTGTCCTTGTTCTTGATATTGAACTATTCTTTGAAGTTCCGCTAGAGCAAGACGATGAGCAGCTTTTGAAAAAGAAGTATCATGGTAATCAATCTTATCAAGTATTCTTACTTCAATTTTGTATTTATCATTAAGATATTCATTAATTTTTTGTGGAACTAATTTTGAATAATCATTTTTTAAATATAAATAAACATGCCCATTACTAGAGCCTAACAGTCTATATGCTACGTTAGTCGCTTTTCCTATATAGAAACAATATTCTTCATCTCTTTTAATTGCAAAAAATCCATATACACCGACAATATTTTCATCAGCCAATAAATCATCAGGAATATTGATATCTCGTTTGTCTGCTTCATCTATCTTTTGTTTTAATGTCTTTCTCATAAACTACTCCCTAAATTCCTATTTGTTTGTATCTTACTACGAAATCTAACTTATCACAACAAATAGCTAATTAAAATCAGCCACTAATTCTACTATAACATCCTCAAAATCACCATCACTCATAGCACTTATCTTATTTATAACTGATTTTGTAAGTTCTATAAGTTCCGTTTCATCCTGTTCTAAGTGGGTCTGCATTTCAGATAGTTCTTCAAGCAAGCTTTCCCTTGTGCCTGTATTGTAGATACATATTAAATTTGTTTCCTCTACTGTAAATTTATCCATAATCATCGCTCCATTTCTGTACCTATTTGAGGTAATCTTTTCTGCTTTTCCTTTTTTATAGCTGGTTTTGCTTTAAGTTGCTTTACTATAGAGGTTTTCTTTTCTTCTCTTTCTGCCTTTACTGAATTGGCAAGATCTAATAATGAAATATTACCACCTGCATTTACAGTCTGCTCCAATTCCTCCACTGTAGGCTTGTTATTAATTATTCCATCTATTTGATTATAGTTTTGCTCCACTGATTTCTCAGCAGTTTCTAAATAGTTTTTTTGGTCTATCCAGCTAATGCGCTCAATACCGAAGATACCATTATGGTTATCTATATCCTTTAGGTCAAAAGCAATTGCCTCAGAATTATCTTCATAGAGTAAGAATACAGGTAAATTCTCTTTAAATAATTCTGTAGCTCGTCCTTTTGATAGTGGTAGCATTTCATCATCTAAGTATCCGTGGGAGTTTCTATCTGAAATACTCATATTAGGATCAGGCATGGGATAGCTATGTTCTTGCATAGGCATCATATAATCAGATTTTATTTCCCCTACTGATTGTGATGAATTAATACCATAGGCTGCTACTACTTCTAGTACCCCCTTAGCTTGGAAGGAATATACTTCATTTTGATTAATGCCACTAATAATCAAATGATCTAAAACCTTAATACCCAACAGATTACCTGTTTCTTTTAGCCTTCTTGTAATATTAATATCTTCTGTACTTGGTGTTAAATCCCCTGATGGATGGTTATGACAAAGAATCACAGAGTTAGCCTTGTTGATTATAGCATTTCTAAAGACTTCCCTTGGGTGTACCAGTGAGCTATTAATAGTTCCAACGGATACAACCTCATGGTCCATAACACGATTTTTAGTGTTTAAAAAGGCAACTACAAAGGCTTCCTTATCATATATTTCATCCATTACTGAATGAAAATAAGATGAAGCCTTTTCCGGGGAATTGATGATAGGATTTCTAGTATTAATGGTACTACTCATTCTATATAAATCAAGAAAAGCCTGATGTTTCTCCTGCTGAACTGGGGTAGCAAGGAGTTGGGTAGCATTGTCTACCAATGCATTTAATCCTTTTCTCTCAGCATATTCTATAGCAGCATCTTCTTTTACACCGATAATTCTTGCAAAGGCCTGAATATAACGAAGTTCATCAGTGTCCCTCATTTATTCCACCTCCTGCTTATCTAGCAAATCTATGAGTAAAAATAAGTCATTTAGCTTTTCTATATCCTCTTTTTTAGTAACATATTTACTTGGATTATCACGTAGTTCCAGTAAGTTATCAGCTTCTACTTCTATATCTAAAAGAGTCTTAATTAAATTTTTAATACTCATGCTTTTACCTTCCTTTCTTTGCAGGAAACTCTATTTTAAAGTTTATATACTTACCACCATTATCATCAAGGATAACAATAGCATCATAAGTTTTACCTGTTTTTCCTGAATAACAGCCTGTAAGTTTTACCCTCCCTTCTTTTAAAAGTTTGATTGCTATTTCTTTTGTCAAAGTCTTTTTCTTCATTGTAAAAAATTTATTTTCTTTCCAAAGTGCAAAACCACAATCCTTGTTTCCACAGCAAAATCCTTTCCTGTTTTCTACTACATTTCCGCCACATCTGGGGCATTTACCGATACCTTCTTTATTAGATGGAAATAGATTATCTGTCCCCTTTATTACTTCATAGGTTCTTACAAGGCTTTCTATCATTTCATTAATCTCCTGTAAAAATTCATCTGGAGAAAGACCACCCTGTTCAATCTGTTTTAGCTTTTCTTCCCATTCGGCAGTAAGTATAGGTGATTGGATAATTTCTGGCAAAATGGTAATAAGAGAAATGCCTTTATGTGTAGGAATAAAATGTTTAGCTTTTTTATCTCCTTTACGCTCTGCAAATCCTGTCTTAATAAGCTTTTCTAAAATTCCTGCACGGGTGGCAGGAGTTCCAATACCTTTTCTCCCCATATCCTCCAGTGCATTATTGGCATTTCCCATAGCAGAAAGCAAGGTATCATCTGTATAGTGTTTTGGCGGGCTAGTTTTACCTTCTTTAATCGATGCTTTTGCAGTAAACACTTCTCCTTGGGAAATTGCTGGTAAGACTTTATCCTTATCATCTTTAGCTTGTTTCTTTTTATTTTTAAGATATAAGTTTTCAACTGATTTAAATCCATCTTCAAGGATTGTCTTACCCTTTACAGTAAATATAGTTTCATTACAGTTAGCTGTTATAATGGCCTCAGCATAATGGTGATTATCTCCCACGGCACTAATTAAGCCTATGGCAACTATCTTTAATATTTCCTTTTCTCCAAAGGGCAGTGAATGAATATCATAGTTTTCAATACCCATAGTGGTAATAATTCCGTGATGATCACTTACCTTACTGTTGTCAATTACCTGTTCTATATTTATGGGTAGGTTAGTATCTTGGGATAAAAATATCCCTGCATTGATATTTACCAAGGCAGGGATACTATCTTTCATATCTTCTGTTAAATAACGGCTATCAGTACGGGGATAGGTAACAAGTTTTTTCTCATAAAGGCTTTGTATATATTCAAGAGTCTGATTAGCAGTAAAGCCTAATTGCCTATTTGCTTCCCTTTGCAAAGTAGTTAAATCATATAGCTTTGGTGGTTTTTCTGTCTTTTCTTTTTCCTCTACCTTTTCTATGGCAATACTTTGTCCATCGCAGGATTTACAAAGTGTTTCAGCTATTTCCTTATCTTTTATCTTCTCACTTGAAAGAATGAAATCACCACAATGTAGTTCTACAATATAAAATGGCTCTGCTTTAAATTCTGAAATATTTACTTGTCTTTCTACTATCATGGCAAGGGTTGGGGTCATTACCCTGCCCACATTTAAGGTCTGTCCGTAAAGGACAGAAAAAAGACGGGTTGCATTAATCCCTACAATCCAATCTGCCTTGGCCCTGCAAAGTGCCGATTGATATAAAAGCTCATAGTCTGTCCCATTTCGTAGATTCTCAAATCCCTTGGCAATGGCACTTTCCTCCATTGAAGAAATCCATAATCTTTTAATAGGTTTCTTGCATCTTAATTTCTCATATACCAATCTAAAAATTAATTCTCCTTCACGCCCTGAATCCGTAGCTGCTATAATTTCTTTAACTTCTGCTCGTTTCATTAACTGACCAATAATTTTCATTTGCTTTTCCTTACCCTTTGAGATGATATATTTCCAATCTTGCGGTAAAATGGGCAAATCCTTATACTGCCACCTTGTATGTTTCTCATCATATAAATGGGCTGGGGCAAGTTCCAACAAATGCCCCACACACCATGTTACAATATAGCCACTACCCTCCATATATCCATCTTTCCTACTATTAGCACCTAAAACAGCTCCTATACTTTGGGCTACAGATGGCTTTTCTGCAATAACCAGTCTCATTCTTTTTCACTTCCTTCCTTTGTAATAATAATCAGCTTACGATATTTAAGCTTATTATCTATACCATTACTTACATTCTTCTTTTTTAAGGCAGGAGTTTCATTCTCCTGCCTGTATCTTGGTCTTTGGGTCATCATCCGTTCATAAACACTATCCGTAAAATAAGCCACTAAATATCAACCTCACTTTCATCTTCATCATCAATTTCTGTTTCATATTCATAATCATCGTCTTCATCATCCTCAAAGTCATAATCATCAAGGATGGTATTTCCTTTAGTATTTGGCTTGTTTTTTAACACTTTAAAATAATAAATTCCTCCACCTGCCATACCGACTATTAGTAAGAGTACGATACCACCCATACCCTTATTTTTTCCCTTTTCAGGTTCAGAGGTAGATGTAGGAGTTAATGGCTTTCCTGTGCATTTAGAAAGATCATTTCTACAAAGGGGACAATTGGTGTCTATTTTACCTTCCTCACAAAGATTAATACAGTTACATACCTGTGGTACTTCTTGCTGTTTGGGTTTATCTTCCTCAATTAAGGCAAGTAAATCTTCTTCATCTACAAGATTAAGGAAATATACATTTTGCCTATCCCCTGCACGATCTATAACTAGATAGAAATAGTTACCGTTCTTTGAAATAACAGTAACGAATTGTTTATCTTCTGCCTGTTCTCCTGAAACATCGTCTACTAGGGTTAAATTACCATCAGGTGTAAGGGCAGTTGGACTAGACTTTACTGGCTCATTAACTTCTGGAATAGTTGGTATTTCTTCCTCACCACCTCCTGCAAAGGCTACTGTTGAAAATGTAGTAAAGCAAAGCATAAGGGTAAGTAAGGTAATCAGTATGCGACTTTTATTCTTCATGGTTTCTTTCCTCCTCTTTTTCCATAATAAAAGACGCATCACCTTTTTCACGATACGCCTTTAAAAATATAGCAAGTTCACTGGTATTCATTTTTGTACCACGGACAAGTTCCACAATTTCCGTGTTTTCAAGTTCTGTTTTCTGATTTTCAAGCTGCCTAAGTTTGCTCTGTAAATCAGATATTTTTTCCTTTGTTTTCTTAATATCTGAAATAACTTTTTGTTTTTTCTTACTCATGTCTTCCTCCTTAATTTAATCTTCCATAAGCATAGAAATGCTCTGTCCAGTAGGGGCTATTAACTGAAGCATACTGGATAGGATTGCCACAATGGATCATCATACCGTTTCCTACATAGATACCAACATGGGATACTGCACCACTACTTGCATAAGTGCCTGTAAAGAAGATAATATCTCCCGGTCTTGCTTCACTTGGTGGAATTTTTGCACACTCATTGAAAATACCTTGTGCTGTTGTCCTTCCAATATTATAAACTCCTGATTCCCTTAGTACCCAACATACAAAGCCTGAGCAATCAAAACTGGTAGAGGGTGAACTTCCGCCCCATACATAGGGGTATCCTAAATACTTTTCAGCCTCTTTAATAAGGGCTGCAAAGTCAGGGTCAGTTAGTGCATCTGGTGGTATATCATAGTCCGTATATTCACCCTTATTAGGAGCATAAATATTTCCTGCAAATAAATAGGGCTTATTGCCCTGTGTTTCCATATAGACCCCAAACATTTCATATTGGTCTATGGTTAAATTATTTGAGGCAATAAGACTAATATCCTTGTTTTTCAAGGTTACATGAAGAATATAATAATCGTAAGGGACTTCTACTGTGTAGGTATCACTATGGGTATTGCCATCACTATCTGTCCATGTATCAGTCCTTGTTTCCGTTCGATAACGCACCTGTATTTCCTCATGGGTAGTCAAGGTATATTGCTCATCAAACAAGGCTTTTAACTCTGAGCCTATTTCAGACCTAGTATAAACCTGTAGCTTTGCCGTTAGATATGAGGCAAGGGTAAAAGGATTATGCCCTATTTCATCTAAATGATATTGGTATTCATCATAGCCTGGATATTCACTTTCTATATTATCAATCCGTACCTGTAGTGCCTGTTCCAATGAGGTGTAATCTTCATCTACAGCAATAATATCCTCATCTTCTGATGTATAGGAAGTAGCTACTACACTTTGAAGTCCACCTTCCAAAATAACAGAACAAGATGAAATAGCACTCATTAAAAATAAAAGCGCTGCTCCAATTCCAAGAATAATCAAGATGGCCTTATGGTTTTTAACAGCAAACTTTGTTATTTTCTCTGTTGTATCTGCTAGCTTTCCCACTGTTTTTTTAGTGTTTGTAACTGTTTCTTTAGTTGTTTTTGCACTTTTCCCATACCTTTTTGCAATGTATTCCTTTTTAATTGCCTGTTTTTGTTGCCAACGGGAAATTGGATTAGTAGTAGGCTTTGGATTGTCTCCTAAACTCTTTTTATAAAGGTAATTTACCTCAGCCTTAACTGTCTTTTTTTCTGCCCTTGCAAGCTGTCTATAAGGTTTTAGCTTATGGCTGTGATAACCGCTTCTTAGCCTATTAACAACAAATTCTCCACCTTGTTCAGTTTTATGTGCAGCTTCTACTCCTACATTATCTTCCTCACCTTCCCTGATTTCCTTATGAATTTTAGCAAGGAGTTCTCTTTGTGGTATAGTCTTTAACTTATGAGAAAACTTAGAAGGTGGCTTAGGTTTATCACTTTCTTCAAAATATAAATGCACCTTTGCTTTGCCTGTCTTGGCATCAACGGTGCGTTTGCTAACTAAACTTCTCTTTTTTGGTATTTTATCCTGTGCCTTTTCTAATTTATCCCCTGCTTTTTCTGCTTTCTTTATTGGTTTTTCAAGATTAGGATCAGCCCTTTCTTCTTCTGTAAAGGTAAGTCTTGATACCTTACCAGCAGGGCGGAAGGGCTTTTTGCTTGTTTTGCTCATGGAACACCTCCTATTCCTCGTTAATTTCGTTTGGCTTAGTAGTCATAATGCTGTATAACTCTGTATCCTTTGGAAACTTATCAGTAAAGGGTAGTATTACATTTCCATAAAACAAAAGTCCTTCTCCCTCACCTGAATGAGTTACATAGGACAATTGATGGGGCGAAATATTAAGTTGTTTGGCAAGGATTTGCCTATCCCCTGATGCTTGATTGAGCATATAGATAAAATCGGAGTTTTCAAAGATATTTTCTACCTCACGGGAAGATAATAGGTCTTTTACATTTTGGGTAATACCTGTAGGAATACCGCCCCATTTTCTAAACCTTTTCCAAATCTCTACGCTATAGGCTGCTGTCTGTTCCTCCTTTAGTAGTAGGTGGAACTCATCCATATAGTACCTAGTTGACCGCTTTTCTGCACGGTTTACTGTTACCCTGTTCCATACTTGGTCTTGGACTACCAACATTCCTAATTTCTTTAATTGTTTCCCTAATTCCTTAATATCAAAGCAAACAAGGCGATTGGTTATATCTACATTTGTACGGTGATTAAAGAGATTCAGGGAGCCTGTTACATAAATTTCAAGAGCAGCTCTAATATGCTGTGCCTCTTTTTCCTCTTGATTTTCTAGTGCATCATATAAATCTCCCAATATAGGCATTTTCTCAGCTACTGGGTCTGCTAAATAATCTGCATAAATTAACCGTACACACCTATCTATGATGCTTTTTTCTACAGGCTTTAAACCATCCTTCCCCCCTACAATCAACTCACATAAGGATAGGATAAAGTCAGATTTTAAGGACAAAGGGTTTTCATCTTCTGAGTAATTAAGATTAATATCCATTGGGTTTACATAGTCAGGGGAAGTAGGTGAAATCTTAATTACTTGCCCCTTTAGTCGATTAACAAGGGGATAATACTCCGCCTCCGGATCACAAATAATAATGTCATCAGTAGTTATAAGAAAGATATTGGTAACCTCCCGCTTTGCTGAGAAGGATTTACCACTTCCCGGTGTTCCTAAGATTAAGCCATTGGGGTTTTTAAGTTTCTTACGGTCTACCATAATCAAATTATTAGATAGGGCATTTAATCCGTAATATAAAGCTTCACCACTGGATTGAAATAACTCCTGTGTAGTAAAAGGCACAAAGATTGCAGTAGCAGATGTAGTTAGACTTCTTTCTATCTCTACTTGATTAAGTCCAAGGGGAAGTGAGGATAAAAAGCCTTGTTCCTGCTGAAAATCTAATCGAACCAATAGGCAGTTATGTTTCTGGGCTATACCCGCAGCACCAAAGACAATATTTTCAAGTTCCTGCTTTGTATCGGCTGTATTCATTACAAGAAAAGTTAAAAGAAACATCCTCTCATTACGGCTTTGTAAATCCTGTAATAATTTCTTTGCCTCTGCCCCATAGGTAGCAAGGTCTGAAGGAATAATATCCATATCATATCCAGCTCTTACTGCCTTTTTTTGTTCCTCTATTTTCATCTTATCAAGGTCAGTTATTTTTCTTTTAATGGTCTTAATAGCCTTTGTCTGGTCTACAGATTGAATATGCATGGTCAATAAAAGATTACTTTCCATATCAAGAAAATCTGCTAGAATACGGTCATTTAATTCAGGTGCAAGGATCTGTAGAAAGGACATAGCACCAAATTTATTCCCTGTTTTAAAACTTCTCCCTTCCCTAAATTCAAAGGATGATGGAGCAATAAAGTCTTTGGTGGATAAGCCTGATGGAGCAAGCCATTTCCAATCAAAATTAAATGGTACATTTCCATCCATATGCAAGATATTATAGCATAGCTTTAATCTTTCCTTCCCCTCTATAGAATCTACTACCACCCCCAATCTTTTAAATCCATTCCATAGGTCATTTTCAATACGCTCCAGACGAGGTTTTGCTATCTTTATACTATCGGCTTCTATTCCAAAGGTCAGGTACTTACTTTTCATTAAGCCATTATTCCCTTTAGAAAGTTGGTTATGAAGCATCTGAGTATATTCAGTACGGATACTATCGAAATCATCTTCCTGTGATTTAATATGAATACTGCTTTCATAATCCTTTGTATTAGCCGTCATATTAAGAAAGGAAAGTTGAAATTTAATAGAACTATCAAAGTAGTTAAGAAAATCACACCAACTTTCAAAGATTGCTGTCTTATCTTCATTTTGGGCAAGCTGATAGTTTATATCTTGAAAACGGATTGTTTTGGTATAGAGCTTATCTGTTACCCTGCAAATTCCATCAGGATACATACGCTCATAAGGGATGGTATCCTGTGCTGATTGTTCCTTTTTATTATTTCCCCTTGCCCTTACTATGGCATTATTAATTAATCTTTTTTCTTCTCTTGTTAGCTTGGGACTACCTTGATTTTGCTTTTTTAACAATATACTTTACCTCCTCATCTAGCTGATTCTGCCTAATTAAAAGGCTATAGAAGTTCTTTGTTTTATAGGGTCTGTATTTAGGCTTTATAAACCGCACCTCTATATAATGCTTTAATATTAATTCCAGTGGTTGCCCATGCTTTTCATACATAGCAAACATAAAAAAGGGCAACATAGAAAAAATCATTATAAGTGTAGCTGTACTTGTCCCAGTGCTGTCCTTTATAAGAAAAAATATCGGTAAGCCTACCACAAGGGCAATGGAAAAACAGATCAACTGCCTTTTGGTAAGGTTAAACATTACCTTGGTTTTTACGGTACTTAAATCTTTGGGTATAGGTACATATGCCATAAAATCCTCCTTTCCATTTAATTTTTATTTTAATGGGAACTAAAAATACTTTTTGCCAGTGAGCCTGTCTTAAATAGGGTAAAGCAAAGTAAAACTGTATAGCCTACACAAGTCCATATTGCACTCATAATATCAGCATCTGTGGCAATGGATTGGACTAATACTGCATAAATCCCTACACATACCATAATGAGAAAGGCTTGAAAACCAAGGGCAAACATGGATTTTAAATAATTTTGCCCCATACTGCCCCACTCCCTATTTGCCATTGTAGAAAAGGGGATGGGTGCAAGGGATATCATTAAATATATTTCTACCATTCGCCCATAGATAACTACAAAAATACAGATAGTAAGGGCATTCATGGTAAATCCAACAAACATACTTTGTAGCCATAAGCCAAAGAGAGGACCAAGTTCCATTGCCAAAAGCCGTGTTTCCATATCTGCTATGGCAGAACTTATATCTATATTGGTATCGCTAATAATAACACCTGCTGCACCTGAGACAACATGCTGGGACAAATCAAAGATTCCCATAATGATATTAAAGGTGTTGGTTATTATCATTACTGCCACAAAGGTTTTAAATATCCATTTGAAAAACATAAAGGTTTCAAAGTCATGCATATTATTCTTTTCTATGACCATTTGTATCAGTTCGTAGCACATGATAAAGGTCAAGATAATGCCGGCAATAGGAATAATCACTGTTTCGGAGAGGTTTCGTATCATGGAAAAGACACCGCCATTCCATACTGACGGTGTCATTCCTACTTCACCTGCGATTTCGCCAACCTTTTGGTTGACATTATCGAACATCCCCGACAAGTTATCCGTTATACCGCCAACTAATAGCTCTTTGAGCCACTGAGTAATACTGTCGATGATGCTTTGCATAATCTTTTACCTTAACCAAATAACCCTGAAAGAAGGGGTACAAGGGTCATGCCAATCAGTGCTACGCCACCGCCTGCCATTAGCTGTTTCATCCCTTGTGATTTTGCACCGGGGTTGTCATTACCATAACCTTCTAAAAGATTAATAACTCCCCAGATACCAAGTCCTGCACCAAGAGCAATAACCAATGTTTGCAATACGTCTACTGCTGAATTAAAAAATGCCATAATTATTTCCTCCTAAAATTTATTTTATTTTGAATTAAAATAACCGCCTAGTCAGCGGTTTTGTTTTCATCTGCAAGGTCTATTTCATAAACATTATAAACCTCCTTAGATTTTACCTTTAGTTTTGTGGATAGATATTTTTCAATATTGAAGGTGTTTCTTTTATCAAAGTCGGATAAGTATTTGTAGTTTGGATGCTTTGTAATGTCGTACTTGTCCGATAGAAATGGGCGAACACCCCTCAGCTGTAAAATGCACTTGCCTCCATCCATAACAGCAAGTTCATCCATACTCATAAGCTCCTTTCCCAGCTTTTGATAATTAAGCCCATAACTCCTTTGTGTCCCTCTGGTGTCGGAAGTATTAAACATATCAATGGTTTCTTTTCCGAGGGTTTCTGATAAATCCTTGAGGGTAGTTTTTTCCTTACCACCAAGGAAGATCATACTATCACAGTTGCCGATGATGGTATCCGCATTATCCTTATATAATGCCTTTAACTGGCTTTGTGCCTGTAAAACAAGGCAAGCTGAAATCTCTCTTGAACGAATAGTAGCCATTAGCTTTTCTAGTTTTGGAATCTGCCCAATATTTGCAGCTTCATCAATTAGACACCTTACATGAATGGGTAATCTACCCCCATATACATCATCTGCCTTATCACAAAGTAAATTAAAAAGTTGGGTATATGCCATAGATACTAAAAAGTTAAAGGTATCATCTGTATCACTAATGATAATAAACAAGGCTGTTTTTCTATCTCCCAAGGTATCTAGTTCCATTTCATCATAGGCAGTAATTTCTCTTAATTCCCTAATATCAAAGGGAGCTAGTCTTGCTCCACAAGATATAAGAATAGATTTAGCAGTTTTACCTGCCGCTAATTTGTATTTCTTGTACTGCCTTACTGCAAAATGTTCTGGGTCTTTTTCTTCTAAGGCATCAAACATTAAATCTACAGGATTTTTAAAATCCTCATCATCTTCACGCACCTCTGAAGCATTGATAAATTCAATCAGGGTAGAAAAGTTTTGTTCATGTTCAGGAGCCTCAAAATAGATATAGCCAATGAGTGCGGTATAAAGCAGGGTTTCTGCCTTTACCCAAAAATCATCACCTCCCTTACCATCACCTTTGGTATTGGCAATCAAAGTAGTAACCAGTTTTAAAATATCCTTTTCGCTTTTGATATAGGCAAATGGATTATAGTGCATAGACTTTTTAAAATTAATGGTGTTAAGAATCTTAATTTTATATCCCTTACGCTGTAATAATTTCCCGCACTCCACAACAATACTGCCCTTTGGATCTGTAACCACATATGAACTATGACATTGCATCAGATTTGGCTTTAGCCAAAACCTTGTCTTTCCTGAGCCAGAACCACCTACGATTAGCACATTTTTATTTCTAGCATTTTTAGGATTCTTAGGACGGTTAGACATCATAAGCCTTTCTGTTTCAGTTAGTATCACGTTATTTTGGAATACGGGGTCTTGAAAAGGGCGGATATCCTCTCTATTGCCCCAACGGGCAGAGCCGTATTCTATCCCCTTTCTATATTTCTTAGCATTCTTACCCTTTAGATAAACTGTAAGGCGAATAATAACCGCTATAGCTATGGCAAATAGTAAATCTTTTGGGTTTAAACTTGGAAGTGGGTTATCAAATGCTAATCTAAAGCCATTCATTAGGTTTAAAATTTTCTGCCCAATATCATATCCAAAGGCAAGTCTCCATGCCTGTGGTACCTTGGTAAAAAATAGGGCTAAAAATAGATAAGGGATATTTAGAATTAATATTTTTTTTAGTCTTGTATTCATAGGCTTTGCTCCCTATCTTTACTTTTCACCCTATCTGTAACTGTGTTTTTCACAAGCTGGGTAAACTTTTTAAGCTGTGAAAGTACGGAAGGCCTTTCTGCTCTTTTTACCATTTTAGATGTAAAATCCGTAAATGCAGCAGTAATGGCATCTGCATCCCTTCCTTTAAAAAAGACCAGATATTTAGGTGGGTTTATACTTTTATCTTTCTTAATGGCAAAATCTACACCATATTTTCTTGCTGATCTTTCAAAGCTTTTAATATTTTTATCTGTAATTTCAATATTGGTCATTCCTGCATTTTGTTTGGCAAGGTCTTTAAGACTTTGCTTGCCTTGAGGAATTTCAGGGTATTTTTTCTTATCCTTACGCCATGCTAGATATTTTAAAATAGCTGCCTTTAAACTTCTTGCTGTAAGCTTTGTACCGCTTATTACAAGTGCTACTGTTCTATTTTCTACTTCTTCCTGCATAGGAAGCTCCTCCCTTCTGTTTTTGCCATAGAAAAAGGTATTTTGTAATCCTCTTGTATCAGGTACAAAATGCCTTTAGGAGTTTCTATTTAAATCATGATTTACCAATGCCGAGTAATAACTATCTATGGTGGATGGTGCATTAAATAAGGTAGCCAGTAAATACCTCCTGATGTTACGGATATAGGTGGTGGTCTTATCAAGGCATTCAAAGACATAGTCAATATGCAGACAATTTATCCTTAGTAGCTTTTCTTTTACAAGCTGTGCAGGGTAATCATCCCCTGCAACATTGATGGTATCTTTAGTAGAACATAGAGTTTCTACCATTAGGTCTACGATTTCATCTAAACGCTCACGATTATGATTATCTTTAATATACCTATATTCAATATTTTCTAAAACCATTTCTTTTATTTCTGCCGGGCTATCACATCCAATCTCATCATATCTCATCTTTTTTTCTTGCGGCTCTTTATTTGATTGATACAGATTTGATGGATAAGGATTTGATACCTCCATATTTAATAAATCAGTATTTAATGAATTAGTATTTAATATATTAGTACTTAATTGGTGGGGGTTTCCCAAGATAGGCTCAGCCTGTTTAGGTTTTTCCAAGATTGGATTTTCCAATATAGGTTTCTCCTGTGCTTGGTTGTCCAAGATAGGATTATCCAGTATTGGATTTTCCCCTTTAGGTGGTGTATCAGTCATATCAAGGGTTTGAGGCTGTTCAAAAATAGTATATTCTGTAGTAGTTAGTTGCCCTTTTTCATTTCTTAACCGCCTACGAATTACATAACCATTAGCCTCCAGTTCCTTTACCCCACTGTTAATACTATCTATGCCATCCTTACATATACAGGCAAGTCCCTTAGTCGTATAATCCCAGTTGTCTGGTAAAGAAAGCATAAGGGATAACAAGCCTTTTGCTTTTAGGGAAAGGTCTGTATTTCTTAAATGATGGTTTGACATTACTGTATAATCCCGTGTTTTTTTTACCCTAAAAACTGCCATAATTATCACCTCTTTTCCTGCTTATATCTTGTTTATCTTTCCTGATCCCTAGTTCGTTTTTTATGCCAACCTTCAAGTAATTTAATAATCGTTTCTTCCATTTGTTTTGGTGTATATGACTTTGGAAAATACCTCTTTAACTTATCTCCTGTAAGGGTTACCTTGTCTAAGTCTCCCTTCTTTTCCTCACTCATTATGGCACTCATAACTTCAAGGCTTAACTTCCCCTCATTACTAAATTTCTTTAATCTCTGTGCCTGTGAAAGTGAAGGTGTTGCCTGTTCCATATCCATAGCTTCAAGTAAATCAGCTTGTTCCTCATTTTTAAGGAAGGATAGTTCCACAGCAGGATTAAAGGCTATTTTCTTTTCATCTACCATTGAAAGCAGTTCGGGGATAAGATGGGTAAGACGGATGTAACGATAAATTTGATTTTTACTTTCGCCAATTTGCTCGGCTAATATGTCGCTTGATTTC
>JAEZHF010000031.1 GCA_023416745.1 Bacillota bacterium | reverse complement strand
CGGTCGCAGGCGGATCGGTCGCAGGCGGATCGGTCGCAGGCGGATCGGTCGCAGGCGGATCGGTCGCAGGCGGATCGGTCGGTTTCGTTGTCGCCGTCGGCACGGGTGTCGGCGTGGGTTCTCCGTATACAGGCAGCTTTGCGTCCGCATCCAGCTTGGCCTTCACCTTGGAGAGGACGCTTTTTGCCCCCCTGCGCACCGCGCCGGATTCCAGCCCGTTCCATTTGGATATGATCGTGCTGGGCATAAATTCCTTGTAAACCGGCACATCCACGCCGTAAACGTCTTTTATCAGCGCCACGCGGGCGTTCTGATCCGTCAGGCAAAAGCTCCAGTTGTAAACCAGGCGCTGCTGCCCGCCCATCGAGTGGATACGGATGTTCTTGCTGTCCACATTGTAGGCAAACGCGGCCAAACCCGCCGTCTGCGCCAGCGTGGTGTTGGTATACAGATTGCCGTCAAACGCTTCCAGCAGCTCGGGAATCTTGACGAGCAGGTTCGAAGCTTTAAGCTTTTCGAATATCGCCACCAGCATGCGCTTCTGCCGGTCAACGCGGTTCTTGTCGCCCGACAGCTCGCCCAGCTCCTTGCGCACACGCAGGTAGTCCAGCACACCCTGGCCGTTCATATGCTGCTGACCCTTGGTGTATGAGCGGCCCTGCATCGTAAAATCGACATCGACGTTATAATCCACCCCACCAATGGTGTCCGCCAGGCCTTTAACAGCGTTCATATCCACCGCGTAGTAATACTCCACCGGTATGCCTCCCAGCATCCATTCCGCCGCTTCGCAGACCTTGTTGAACCCGCTTTGGGTGGGCCAGCCGCCGCCGCAGTCGATGGATGCGTTCAGCTTATATCTCCCCTTCACGCCGGGTATCTCTGCATATGTATCGCGTGGCAGGGATATCATGTCCACAGTGCCCGTGTCGGTGTTGATCGCCAGCACCAGCATCACATCCGCATGAAAAGCCTTCTTACCGCTCCATGTTTCGCGCTCCACAGAGTGGTCCACACCGATGAGCAGTACGTTGACAATATTGTCGAGCAGCGACATATCCGCCTGAGAAAGCAGCTGGTCATATTCATTCGGCGTTGGCGGCACACTTTCTGTCGTGTTAACCCCATCGGTCTCCTTCGCAACAGGTTGCGCGTTTTCGGGCATCTGATACTGCTGTGCAACTTTTTCAAACTGACCCATGGGATTTTGCAATATAGCATACGCATAAGCGCCGCAGCCGATCATCAAAACCAGCACAGCCCCCAGAGTGCTCACGAGTATCTTTTTCTTCAGGCTCCATGGACTGCGCATACGGCGCGCCGGCTGTACAGCATTATCCGCCTCGAATTCAGACGTCTCTTCAAGTTTTGCCGCAGCCTTCTGCTTTCGCTGCATTTTGAGAACTTTGGAGTGGCGCGTTGGTTGAACAGCTGGCTCCTCCGGGCTGTCCGGTATGTCAGCCGGTTCTGAAAGGCTGTCCGGTGTATACTCCGGTGTTTCTTCCAAATCCGGTGCGTCCTTGCGTCCTGTAAATACATGGGTTAACTTGTTCCATACACGAGTCAAAAAGCTTTTCATTGTTTTTCCCTGCGCTTACTATATCTTAAGCCGGTTTTGCCGTGGTTGTCCGTCAACCGACTTTTTATATCATACCGGATAAGGCCCCAGAATATGCCTGACATACAAATTTAACAGTTGAAATATATATGCGAATATTGTCGCATTTTGTCTGTCATTTTCAGTTTATGCATATCATATTTTCCATTTATTATAACAACACCAGCTTGTCTGTCAATATAAAACAAGGGTATTTAATCCAATTGTAATGATTTCTGCTTATTATCTGCTTGTCGGGTTGTTAATTCTATTGATAAAGGCTGTTTCATAAATATAGATAAGTGCTGCCCGGAGGAGTTTCGCATGTACGTGATCAAGGCTGTCAAAAAAACAACGCTCATCGGATATGCTTCTCTTATTTTTTTTATTGTCATATTGTCTTTTATGCTCGGCCTGGTGCAAAACGGTGCTCTGGAAACCATGGCACAGGAAGAGCCCGAACCAGACTGGGCCGGAATATTGGCTGCAATGTATTCGCAGCGAGACAGGTGTGTGCTTTCCGGCGACACGGAATCGCTGAAAACGATGTTCCTGACGGACGAGCGAAACGGACAGTGGGCATATGAAAATGAAGTGTTCCGATCCCGCTATCTCAAAAACTGGTCCGAGAAGCAGGGTATCCGACTGCTGGATATCACCAGCCGTATCTCACTGCTGCGCAGCAAAGCGGTGGGCCGGGGTTATGCTTTCTATCTGATCGTATCGACAGAATATACATATATCTACCCCGACGATCCGGAAACGTTCAATATGTTCCGGATGGGCGGACATCACTCGATAGACCTGATACCCGGCGACAGCTATAATAAATGGATCATCAGCCGCGAGTGGTACGATGATCCGATGACCAAGTCATTTAATGCGGAGATATACACGCCGGAGATGTCCGAATACATCGCCGCCCAGACCCCGGCCGACCTGGCAGGCTTAAGCCAAGCGCGCCTGGCCGTCGTGGAATATGCCGATACGTACTGCGGCGCAGCCTCAGACGGCAGCAACGGTTATAAATACAACGAGGAATATACCGACTATAACGCACTGGGCGGCAACTGCGCCAACTTTGCCTCTCAGGCGCTGTTCGAAGGCGGCGGTTTTAAAAAGAACGGGACTTGGAATTATAAAGCGGGCAAGGGCAGCCGCGCATGGGTCAACGCGCAGGGCTTCAAGGACTATCTGCTGTACAGCGGACGCGGTTCCCTCATTGCGCGTGGCAAATACCCCGATGTATACAAGGCTGCTTTTGAGCTGCGCCCCGGCGATATCATCGCCTATGCACACAAGGGCGACGTATCACACATATCCGTCGTAACAGGGCAGGATTCCAGGGGCTACCCCCTTGTCAATTCACACAATCTGGACCGTTACAGAGTCCCGTGGGATATCGGCTGGAATACCAACAGCTACTCGTTCTATCTGATACGCGTCAGCTATTGACCCATTCCCTCGCCGCTCGCGACAGTTCCGGCAGCTAAAAAAGCGCACCGGGGCAATATTGCTTTATATTTTATCCTATATGACTGGCCTAAGTGTATTGCCACCGCACCCGATGCGGGTTATAATAACGTATTCAGGTTCTCCGTTGTATCATACCAACGACCCGTTACGGGATCATTCGCAGCAAACATGGGGGAGCATAATGAAAGACAGCTATTTTTCTGCACTTTACAAATACGCGCCCGTTGGCGTTGTGATACTCGGCGTGAATATGCAGATCGTCAACATCAATTCATTTTTGGTTTCAATGTTTGATTTGCCTTTAAGTGATTATAAAGGGGAAAGCCTTTGCAGTGTCCTGCGCTGTGCTTCCCTTTTTCATACCGGTCAAAAATGCGGAGATACGTCCGACTGCAGCGGCTGTCGTCTATGGCAGAGCTTCCTACAGGCGCTGGAAAATGGTCAGCCTGTGCGCACCGCCAGCATCAGGCACACATTCATGAACGGCAGCATACCCGTTGTGAAGGCGCTGCGCTTCAGCGCAAGTGCTGTGGAGAGCACACAGGGGGTGCGCGTTGTCGCCTCTATTGCCGATATCACAAGGGAAAAGCAGTATGAGCAGCTCCTCACCCGCGAGCTGGATCTTGAGACTTCTGATGCGATCAACAGGCAGAATCTGATCGGTATCGTGGCCGAAATCATGCAAAAGGCCGGCCCGGAAAACACAGTATCCGTCGGTATGGCTGCTGTTGAAGGCTTAAACGATACCGACGCACTGAGCGGTTTGACCGGCAGCGACGTGCTGAGCCGTTTTGCCGAAATCGCCCGGCAGTGCACGCGCCGGCAGGATATCATCGGGCATCTCGGAAACGGTCTGTTTTTGTTTATGTTTTCGGGTGCCGGTATCCGCATGGCTGAAATTATTGCCCGCCGAATTCATGACACGATGGATGCCGTATTCTGCTCGCAGGGTATTCGGGGCATCAGCTTTTCAGCCGGGTTCATGGAACTGAAGCCCGGGCAGCTCTCCCGCCTCAACAGCAGCGATATCCTCAGCTCAATAGACGGCTGTCTGGAAACTGCGCAGCGGAAAGGCGGCATGTTCGTCTCCCCCAAATTCTCTTCTCTTCTGAAGCGTCCAGCCTTCTGATACCGGCACCATTAGGTCTCATCTTGCGATTGCTATGTGAGTCCTTTTTTGTTATCATTAATCCAATATATGAAAGGGGTATTATTATATGTATATCCGTTCCGAGCTAAAAAAACGAGCCAAGTCCATGTTCACTTCTCAATACGGCGAATCGATCGGTGCTTACATACTGTTTGTGCTGATCCTCGGCGCTTCAGGCTTTACCGTTGTGGGCCCCTTGCTGCTTGCTCCGCCGCTGATGGTGGGTTATTCCGCGTTCTGTCTGAATGTGTGGCGCGGCGGCCATGGCGACATCAACTTCATGTTCTCAAGGGGCTTCTCGGACTATGGCCGCAGCCTGGGCGGCATACTATGGATGGAGCTTTTCATCTTCCTGTGGTCGCTGCTGTTCGTTATACCCGGCATCGTCAAGTCCTTTGCCTATTCGATGACGCCTTACATACTGGCCGACTGCCCGAACGTGCGCCCCACCGAAGCGCTCAAGCTCTCCATGCGCATGACGCAAGGCCACAAAGGTAAAATATTCTGCTTATGCTTAAGCTTCATTGGCTGGTGGCTATTGTCCGCGTGCACTGGGGGTATACTCAATCTGCTGTACGTTGGCCCCTATATGGGCACAAGCATGGCAGGCATGTACGATACGCTGCGTTACGACGCGCTCACACGCGGCACGATACGCCCCGAAGAGCTCACATGAGGGACCATATATGATCTGTACCAAATGCGGCAGCTCAAAGGTATTTGTCACGGCGGTAGCAGAGCAGCGCCCGCGCGGCTGCCTGCTCACGCTGTTATACATTTTCCTGCTGTTAATACCCGTCATCGGCTGGATCGCGCTGTTCTTTCTGATACGCGGGCGGCGCTCAAAAACGGTGACCTATGCCGTATGCCAGACATGCGGAAAAAGAAGCCGCGTATAAAAAGACAGATTAAAGAGCCGCCCCATCGTGCAGGCGGTTCTTTATGCTCCCTGAACCGGATTTCAGATATTACAGTTGCTCTTGCTGAACAGATAGTTATATAACCCCAAGTGACGCAGTTCATCGGTGATAATTTCCGTCACCATATTGATATGCCGCCGGTTGCGCATCGCAAACAGCACCTTACGGTATTTCACCACAGCATACTGCGCACCCAGCAACGCTTGTTTCAGCCCGGCGCAATAAGAAGCGGGCTGCTCGAACGGTGCTGCCTGAACCATTGGCAGTTTCTCTCCGGTAATGTCGAAGTACAATTGCGCAAAAAGCTTGAGGTGTTTCACCTCATCGTTTCTTATGCCCGTTATAATATCCTTATCCTCCTGCGAGGGAGCAGCGCTGATCAGATAATCATAAAACGCCCTGCCCGTTGCTTCACCTTCGCTGGCCTGCCTGACAGCCATCAGTGCGGCCTCCAGATTTGTGCGCGCGTTATACGGGTCCTCCCGTACGGGCGGCAGCGCAGGCATCTCATAATCTGGTATGTTCCCTTGCATGTTGTCCATCACCCATCGGGCCCAATTGTTATTGTCAGGATACACCCCGCCGGGGTATACACTGTAATCCATACTCACACCTCCTGTGTGGCATCGTCTGTTATATCATATGCGCCATGTCCGGTTATTGTTTTTCACGATAAAAAAGCCGCCCGGGAAGAAATATGGTGCGGCTGTGGCTTGTATTCATTGATATAATATCAATACTAAAACGATATACGGCAATGTTACATGATCTGTTCCGCCTTGAAATCCATACAGAGAATGCGTTTTGTATGGTCGGAAGCGTAAAAAGCTTCAGAAAATGTAATGCAGAGGCTGCCGGTTGCCATGGATACATAAGGCTCGGTCATATACCGGCCCTTCTTAGCGCCGGAAAGCCCATAGTAATATCGTTTCATCGAATGGTCCTCACCCGATTGCGCTGAATAGAACAGGCTGTTCTGGCGACCTTCACAGCCCGGCCTGAACACGGTATTACTGCACTGTACGCCGTTCTCATCCAGCACATAGGCGCATTCCACCGCCTCACTGCCGTTCACAATACTGACAAGCGCTCTGTCCAATTGTCCGCACCGGGACAGCGCATTCAGCGCCTCCTTCATGACCAGTGCGGTTGAAGCATATTGGCTGTGTTCGTCAGCGGAACGCCGTAACATATGCTCCTTAAACCTCTCAGCCAGGTGTTCGATCCGGTGGTTCGCGAAAGGCTCGCCCTCCAGCCTCTGCGGTCGCGAGAAGTAGAATCCCTGTATCATTCCCGCTCCCAACCGCAGCACTGTCAGCGCCTCCTCTTCCGATTCTACACCTTCGGCCACGGCCACCGCGCCAATGCGGCTGGCCAGCCGCATCATGGAGCGGAACACCTCCTGCCGGTGATAATCACTTTCAATGTGACGTACCAGCGACATATCAATTTTTATAATATCCGGTTTAACAACGGCAATGCGGTCCAGATTGGAAAAGCCTGCGCCCACATCATCCAGCGCCAGCAAAAGGCCAGCTTCACGGTTGACGCGTATGAACGCATTCAACGCCATCGTACCCAGAACACGCGCTTCGTTGATCTCCACCACCACGCGTCCCGGGGGGATGCAATACTTTTTCACCTGTTGGATCAGGTATCCCGAACCTCCCACTGAATCCAGTACGGACGCATCCACATTGATAAACAGCATCTTGTCGGGATATGTGGCATGAATGCGGGCAAACTCCCGGAGTATCGTATCACGGCACTGTCTGTCCAGCTGAACCGTAAGCCCTTCCGCCTCTGCCGCTTCAAACAACGCATTAGGCGGCACCGGCGCCTGTTTGCACCGGATGAGCCCTTCCATCCCGCACACCGACTGGCGTGTCATTGAAACGACCTGCTGAAAATGAGCCTCCAAAAGCTCCTGCTGCATTATCTTTCTGATATCCAAGCGGTATGTCTGTTGCTCTGCCATATGCTGCATTTGCTGTGTCCTGCCGTTCTTTAAAATATTGCCGCATTTCTTTCGGGCAATAATAAAGCCCCGAAACACGACACATAAGCCGTTTTCCGGAGCCGCTTTGCCCCTGGTATGACGCACTGAACTGCGCCTTAGTATTGATAACCGTGAATAAACCCTTAGAAACAAAAAGTTAAGTTAAGTGCCATTCAATAATGCTCTATTGTCTCAGATTTAGTCTTGTTTCAGAAAAAGCATTTACCTGTTAGTATTTCTCTGGCCTTTGAAAGCCTTTATCCGTTAATGATAAGATTATCCATTCTGCCGTAATAACATATCCCGAAGGTATTTTCCCTATCCCGCCACATGTGGCTTGCCGGGCAGCCAATAGCGGCGTATAATGACAATAATACATTGCATCTCCGCGGAGGCCACAATGAGTCAGCTGACCCGTCTCGCCGCCCTTGCGGGCTATGCCGTATACGACGGCACCGCTTATGGCCGGACCAACGGCATATTTTTTAACGTGGTTCCGGGTTCCACCGGCGTTAAGGTGCGCGCTTTCATCCGACCTATCGAAACGCTGACTTTCCGCGACACAGGCCGGGGCCACGGCATAGACATCGTTCATATAAACGATTACTTAATGGTCCGGCGGCGGGATTATAGTTGCAGCGTGGCTCAGGCCGATGAGCGTTCACTATGGCTGACGCTGGATGGGGAACCCAAGGCAGACAGCATATCCGGTTTTCTGTACGAGTTTTCCCGTCATCTGTCGGACAGCGGTTATGTATCGTCCTGCGCCATGTGTCCCCAAACACGCAGTCTTGTCCACCGGATTCAAAGCGAACAGGTTCTGGAGGTGTGCCCTGCATGTACCGAAAAGCACAGCCTTCAGCTTCAGCGTCTCGTCCCGAAGCAGGATGTCAGGAGCAGCTATTTGCGCGGCGCTGCGGGCGCAGCGCTGGGCGGCATCGCAGGTGTCGTGCTGTGGGTGCTTGTTAATTTCGTGGCGAACTTCTCCTTCATCAGCGGCGTGCCGATGGCTTATTTTGCTTACAAGGGCTATCACTTGCTGCACGGCAAACACAGTAGGCGCATGTTTGGGATATTGTTTGCCGCACTCATACTGTTTACCTACATCGCAGTGATGGCCTGCGAAGGCATTAACGTATATCGCGCGCGAATGGATGCAGGCTTTTCCACCAGCCTGTTCCGCGAGATCAGCGGCATGATGTCAGCGCTGCTGAATCCTGATATGTACGACACTGTATTTCTTTGGATGCGCTTGGGCAATGGTCTGCTGTTTTCAGGACTGGGCGGGTTTGCACTGGTGCTGCGTTTCCGCCGGGAAAATGCCGCTCGCGTCATACCAACATCCAAAAGTTCGGGACGAACACTCCATCATTAAATATATAAGCCCTTATTTATCACATAGCCGGGAGGCCGTTATGCAGCCACAAAAACCAAAGCGCATTCATATTATACTGCTTTTTGCACTCATTGCCGCCGAAGCGGCACTCATCACGCTCTACGTAATCGCACAGGGTGACAGCAGCACTCCGCTGCTCGCCGAGCTGTATGTTGCCGGCATACTGATATGCGCGATACTAATTGCTTTTCTGCTGCTGACCCGTCTGGGACCGGCACTTCTGCTGAAAAGCGCCAAAAAGCAGCTGCAGTCGATGAAGGCGGTGAGCAGCGATACCGCTGTGATCGAGCCGGAGGGGTTTAAAGACCGGCTGGTTTCCTCGCTGCAAAAGGACAGTTTTGTGCTGGCCGACGCCCAGATCACACAAAGCGGCGGCGATACTTTGCGTGTCACGGTGGCAGCCGGAAAGGCGTTCAGCCTGTTTACTGACCGCATGTTCCGATACATGATCATCACCGAGGATTTCCGCAAGGCACGGGACTTTGACGCGCTGGGGCGCTATGCGCAAAGCCTGGCCGAATCCGAGGATCTGTCGGATGACGCCCGGGCGCGCAGCGGCTTTGCCGTCGTCGTGGTACTGCTGATGGCGCACGTTCCGGCTCAGCTTCAAGCTGCCGCCCGGGAAGAAGCTGTTGTTGAAGGCCCGGCTTATGTCCCCGTCGCTTGCGATATGACTGCCGGAAAGGCGTATTTTCTGGCGGGGAAAGCCCTGACGCTGCCGGAATTTCGCTGTGCGCAGCGCATGATCAGAAAACACATAATCAGTACGGAGAAAAAATGATTATGCATGATAAAATACCGGCGAGTGCCGGTTTTTTGGTTGTTTTCTTAACATCATTGAAATCAACATCACATGTATGACGGATGATTAGGATTCTTTTGGAATGCAATTGAGGAGTCACAACAAATCTGCCAAAAACCCAAGAACACCGGATATTCCGATCCTGCTTGCGAGAGACTATATTTCAAGACGGATCGAAATACTCAAAGGGATGATATCACCATGAAAATAGCGGATAAGCTGCAGGAGACTGAATTAAGAATTATCAAAGCGTTATACGATGAATGGAAGGCCACCAACACGGAAAACGTGTCGTTTCAGGCAGAAAGCATGGAATTGAAACAAATACTCTCTGATATTGGCATGTCCCAAAATCAGGCGAAAACGCACCTCGAAAGCCTTCGTGCTTTTGATTTTATACAATTTGAAGGAGATAACATCAAGCTGCTGCCCAGCGGCATCAAATATGCCCGGGGGCAATTCGATCACATTATATAGAAATCCTTTATAAAGAAGAATAAGAAGCGTTTAAGCTTCTTATTCTTCAGAACAGGCGCTTGCCTCTCAAAGAGCGCAGCTATTTGTTTTTATTGTTATTATTGTCGTTTTGCCTGTTCTTGTTGCGGTTGCTCTGATCATTATTCCGGTTGTTCTGATTGTTCTGGTTGTTCTGGTTGTTCTGGTTGTTCCGGTTGTTCCGGTTCTTCTGATCATCCATCTTGTTCCAGCTGGTGTTTCTGTCCATAAAAATCCCCTTTCTTAGGTGCTCTGTCATTATTATTGCTTCCTTGAGGTTACACTATTCCGGTAAATAGTCTTTGCTCAGGAGAAAAAATGCTAATCAGGAACGGAAAGATCATGACGATGGCAGCACAGGATTTTGAATCTGGCTGTGTGATGATCCGGAATTCAAAAATAGTAAAAATCGCCATGAACATCGATGAGCGGGAGGACACAGATGGGCATGTCATCGATGCCCGAGGCGCCTGGGTGCTGCCCGGCCTGATCGACGCCCACTGCCATATCGGCATTCAGGAAGAGGGTATGGGCGCTGAAGGCAACGACACTAACGAGGTTGCAAAGCCGGTGACGCCATATATCAAGGCCTTCGACGCCATCAACCCCATGGACTCAGCATTCCACAACGCCATTAAAACAGGTATCACATCGGTGATGACAGGCCCCGGCAGCTCCAATGTTGTTGGCGGACAGTTCGTGTTCATGAAAACGCAGGGCCGATGCGTCGACAACATGGTCGTTAAAGAGCCCGCCGCCATGAAGATCGCGCTTGGAGAGAACCCAAAGAATAACTATGGCGACCACAACATGATGCCCTCCACACGAATGTCTATCGGCTCCATATTGCGGGAGGAATTGTCTGCGGCCAGGCAATACTGTGAGCAAAAGAGGAAAGGCGGCAACGACTTCAAGCCGGACTACCAGCTGGAATGCTGGATGCCTGTGTTCGATGGTGTAATACCCCTGAAAGCGCACGTTCACCGCGCGGATGACATACTGACCGCAGTCCGTATCGCCCGGGAGTTCGGGCTCAAAATGACTCTCGACCACTGCACGGAAGGCCATCTGATTGCCAGCGAGATCAGGGATTCAGGCTTCCCTGCGATACTGGGTCCCAGCCTGGCCTCACGAAATAAAATTGAAATCAAATACATGGATTTCAAAACGGCAGGCATACTGCATCAGTCAGGGGTTAAGGTAGCCATCATGACAGATCATCCTGTCTCACTGATTCAGTGCCTGCCGCTCTGTGCCGGTCTCGCCGCAAGGGAAGGTCTTGGGGTCACAGAAGCGCTTCGGTCGATCACGATCAACGCGGCACAAATCTGCGGCGTCGCGGACCGCGTGGGCAGCCTAGAGCCCGGCAAGGACGCGGACATCGCCATTTTTGACGGGAACCCGCTGGAGGTGTTTACCCGCTGCCTCTATACCATCATCAATGGCGAGGTCATATATAAAGCGGATTCTGAACAGTAGTTTGTTTACGTGAGTGTACGTCTTCTCGAAGCCCTCGCGTTTAAAGGCCGTTCGGGATATGCACGAAACGGCCTTTAGTATATATATAAGATACACAGCTTTTAACGGGTGATTCCGTAAGGCCAGCTGAATATGCCCCCCAGATCGAACACGTTCTTGTAACCCATCGCGGCCAGCTGAGCCGCGGCGTAAGCGCTCCGTGCGCCGCTCTGACAGTAGACGATCACAGCCGCGTCTTTGTCGGCCAGCGCTGCCCCAGCCTGCTTAGCCAGCACGTCCAGCGGAAGCAGGTTTGCGCCGCCGATATGCCCCATCGCATACTCCTCCGGCGTCCTGACATCCACCAACACCGCCTGCCCTTTATCCGTCATCTCTTTGACGCTTTTTGCATCTATCCGTTTGGGTTTTGTCAGCATTTCTCTCATCATCTGTGATCCTCCTGTTTATTATGATGTGATGATAACGCTGTTTTCAACGGATGACTGTGACAAAATTACACTGGCGGCATTTTTTCGGAACTGTTATCAAAATACTGATCCAGCTGCCTTATTGGCCTTAAAGCCAGTATCAGCAGGGCAGTACAAGTGATCAGCACACCCGAAATGAGGAACCACAGCGGCACGCCGACTCGGTCGGCCAGCATTCCTGAGATGACGAGCCCCAGCGGCACCACCAGCGACAGCAGACTGCCCGTTAGCGAGAACACACGCCCCAAATACTGCGGCTCGATCATCTGCTGGAACATCGCGGTTTGTACGGTACTGTAGAACGGTGCCGAAAAGCCCATGGCCAGGCAGCATGCGGCGAAGGCGATAAATCCGCCCGAGGGCAGCAATCCGGATACGGCCAGCGCCGCGCCCATCAGCAGTATTGATCCGAATATTGTTAACGTGCGTTTCTTGAAACCGCCCCACAGCCCCAGAATAAAACCGCCTGCCACCATGCCGGCAGCAAACGCCATCTCCGCAATAGAAGCGTGCATCGGAGTGCCTTTAAAGTGTCCCATGCTCATCAGCGGATACAGCGCGTTGATGGGCATGTAGATGAGCAGGTAAACAGCCCCCACTAGCAGCAGTGCCAGCAAACCTTTATGCTGCCGGATAGCGGCAAAACCCTGCTTCATCTCGCTGAAGAAACGGCCTTGCTGCTGCGCCTGTGATTTCGGTCTGGGTATATGCACCAGCGCCACCGCTGCCGACGCGATCACCGCGCCGCCCACATCCAGCGCGATGATGGCGCTGATATCCCATACAGCGTAAAGCAGCGCGCCCAGCGCCGGGCTGACGATATAACTGACGGACTGCAGCGACTGGCTGTATCCGCCGTATTTCACCAGCATCTCCTGCGGCACGATCAGCGGCGTGGCCGCGCCCAACGCCGGCGAATGGAATGCCGCTCCCAGGCTGCGCACAAATAACGCCCCCATGATCATCCATATCTGCAGCTCGGTAAACAGCGCCGTAACAGCCAGCGCCGCACCCGCTGCGGCGATCACCATGTCTGCCAATATCATCACCGTTTTGCGGTTGTGCCGGTCCACCAGCACGCCGATGAAGGGGCCAAGCAGCGCATAGGGCAAAAACCCTGCCAGCGACGCCACGGACAGCATCGTTGCGGAGCCTGTCATGTCGGTGATGGTGAATATAAGCGCCATTTGTAATATGCCGCTGGTGATCAGCGACACTGCCTGTCCGCCCAGTATCGTAAAGTAGTCCCGTTTCCAATTTGTTTTGCTTTTCATTTCTGTTCACTCCAAAATAACAGTATTTTTGTCCGACACCGAAAAGCAACAAAAAAGCAGCCCGCCTTTTAGGTTTGCGCTGCGTGAAAGACATGCCGAGCCTTTAACCGCGCTGTAAATGCGGCTGGCCCATCGCTATCCATCCTGACCTGAAATAAGTGCAGCAAATAAACCCTGAAGCAAAGCAGTAATTTTTGTTGCGGACTTATCTCAAGCGAACAGACTGCATAAGGTTATTCTCCCCTTCTGAGAGTCAATTGAATAATCATATTATAACATGGCGCCGCCTCATGAGCAAGATGCCATAGTAACGAACCGTTGCGCAAATGCATCCGCCGACGCACAGAAAGGCTATGAAGCAGCGTGAGGCCACAGATGCATAGCACCGAGATTACGGACATTTAGATAACCCATCTGCGCCAGCAGCTTTCCGGCCGCCCGGCTGCGCGCCCCCGACAGGCAATACAGTATGATGACGGCGTCTTTATCCGGCAGCGTCTTTTCTGCCGCGGACGGCAATCTGTCCAGCGGCAGCATCAGCGCGCCGGGGATATGGGCTTGCCGGAACTCCTGTGGCGACCTTACATCCACGAGAATTGCTCTGGAGCTGCTCACCATTTCCGCCGCGTCTTTTGGCTTAATTTTTTTGGGCTTTGCGATTTTTATCATATGTTTTATTACCTCATAATGTTTGTTCCATTACTATAACGCTTTATAGCTCTGTGTTATGTGACATAATTACAGTGAGAAGCATTTGCATTTATTTCTGCGCAAAAAAAGGCCGCTTCCGGTTTATCGAAAACGGCTGTGACCGGTATGTCAATTCACAGTGAACTCCACTGCCTGATCAGGATCTTCCCTGTCGTCGATGTACACCTCCACCATGTACGTGCCTGCCTGCGGCACCGGCATGTTGGAACTGAGCATGGTATCGGAATATCCTTGGTTGTCGACACTGACACGATCCACCACTTCATCTTCATAATACCAGACAAAAGTGATCGTCGTTTCGTCAGGTGCGTTGTGCAGCTCCGCGCTCAAATATGCGGTCGCGCCTGCTTCATACTCCGTCACGCTATCCACCGGTTGGTTGTTCTCATCAATGGCCGTGGTCATCAGCGCGTTTTTTACATTGGCGGTGGTGAAGCTGCAACTGGCCCCCATCATGAGCCATGTGAGCACAAACAGCGCCAACACTGCAGCATATACTGCTGTTCTCTTGAATTTTCTCATATCAATACCCTCCATATACAATGAATTATATCCCCTATCATAATGTCATTCTATTGTACACAGCGGCATAATTCAACATACTTGTGAAAATATTCAGGAGAGAAATTCATATACAAAAATCGAGCAAACTGGAAATCAGCGCCTTGGTATCCGAAAAGCGACTATCCGCCTCTATCCCATCTCCCACCGCGAGAAAAAGTCCCGCTTCACCGCGCATCGGCACGTCATTTTCTGCGTTGCCTGCGACAATGGTATTTTCTGTACTAAACCCGGCCATGGCTTTAAGCTCGTGAAGTGCACTGCCCTTGTTAACGCCGGGGAGTAAAAGCTCCGCTGAGTCACTGTGCAGATAATATCCGCAGCTCTTGCCGTCGCAAACACCCGCATCCTGAAGGTGATTGACGACAGCCCCCAGTGTCTCTCCTGTCGCCAGCGCGGTCAGGTTCACCATGTTATGCTGTAAACGTGCCTGCGGAAAAAGCCGGACAATATCGCTGTGCAGCCGTTCAAAGAATTCAGGGCGCTTCGCCATCAGATGTATCATACCACGGTAAAATATCACGCCGCCGTTTTCCGCAATCATACACCTGTCCATAAGCCCAATGCCTCGCGCAAGTCCATCCAGATACTCAGAGGGTTTGCCGGACGCAAACGCAACAGTATGCCCGCGCCTTTCCAGCTCGCACAGCGCCTGTGCTGTCTCCCGTTCCATCGGCATACCGTGCGGTGCCAGTGTTCCATCCACATCAAATACCAGCAGTTTTGTACCGTTCCCCATGGTGCTCCTTCTAAATTGCCTGCGCCAACTCCCGCCGCATAATAATATCCGTCTGTCTATCGCCGCCCAAATAAAAGTCATGCGCGGCAAAACGGCGGAAACCGTGAGCTTCATAAAACCCGACGGCACGCGCATTGTGCTCCCACACGCCCAGCCAGATGCTTCCCTTGCCTAGCTTTTGCGCTGTCACGACAGCATGTTCCATCAGGCAAGCGCCCAGCCCCTGCCCTTGAAAGGCCGCGCAAACGTATATGCGCTCGATCTCCAGCGCATCTTCTCCCACGGCCTCGGTCTGGGCGTTGCCCGTGTTCAGCTTCATGTAACCCGCCAGTTCGTTGTCCGCATACAAAAACCAGAATAAAGTACCCGGCGTTTCCATCTGCCGTTGCAGCGCGCCTTCGCCAAAGGCCTGTGCACAGTAAGCCTCCATGTTTTCCGGCGTATTCTGATCTCCGAACGCTGTTATAAACGTGTCCAGCGACAATGTCCGCAGCGTTTTCAGATCATTGCTGTCGCAGCAGCGAATCGTCACTCCCATATTTTCTCCTTCCCCATATCAAGACATGTACGGGTGGCATTCAAAGCCCCCGCTGCGGGGAGCGAAAGAAGCGCTCAAGCAGAGCGCCAGCAACTTTTTCACTCACCTGAACGGCTCATAATGAGCCATCAAAGTAGTCACTCTCTATCTCTGATATGTGTCTGTATAATTCATCGTTCACCGGTGTCGGTATGCCATGCTTTTGACCCAGGCGCATGACAGTACCCGCAAAAAGCTCCACTTCACTTCTGCGCTGCGCCTCAACGTCCTGTCGCATCGACGGTTTGCCCATAGGATTCAGCGTTGCCAGCAACGACATCCAACCGGCAATATCTTCTTCGCCGAGTGCAATGCCCTCCTTATGCGCCAGCTCCATCACCTCACGCATCGCAGTTAGCATCATATCCCGCAGCCGACCCGGCCTTTGAACATCCGCATATCCTTCACCATATACCGCTACCACCTGGTTTACGCCGCAATTGAGCATGAATTTGCTCCAAAGACGGTGCGGCATATCGTCGGCCAATATGTGCGGCACGCTCGTACTATCAAAAAATTCTGCTACCCGCCGGGCATTCTCAGATGGCGGCCCGGGTGTCTTATCCCCAAACACCACCCAGCCCATGTTATGATAGCTGACGCTGCGGCCCTCGCGCAAGGCATCCATGCCCTGTGCCACGCACAAAAGCAGCTTGCCTTCACCAAACGCATCCGCGAGTATCTGCTCACTGCTGATTCCGTTCAGCAATGACAATATCACCGTATGGCTGGCGACCAGGTTTTTCATTACATCGACCGCACCGGCAAGCCCCGTCTGCTTGACCGCCACCAGCACGATGTCCACAGGCTGCGCCTCCTCGGGCGTCCAGTATCTAAACGAACATGGTTCCCCATTGCAGCGAACACCTTCGGTTCTATATTTCTCAAGCCTTCTATCATCCGCCACGATGTGCAGCGCTCCGTCAGGAAGGGTCTTGCTCAAATGATGCCCATACATGACGCCAAGTGCACCCAGCCCCACGATAGCGGCTGAATTAATCTGCATGCTGTTCCCTCCCGCTGTCATCATCCGCTTATTCTATCACCGCCGGCGGCCCCTTTCAACCGTCAACTTGCGCAGCCAACACCTGATAAGTTATAATTGTAAAACACTTATTGAGGATGTAAGGTCAAAAAATGACAGCCGTATTCGATATGAACTCGCCCGAATTGAGGTATCTGTGTGATGCCGACAACAGACTCGCCCGTGTCATCAACAAACTGGGTCCGCTAAAATGCGAAACGTTTGAAGAGCCGTTTTGTTTCCTTGTGCAGACCATCATCGGTCAAATGCTGTCCGCACGGGTGGCAGATGTGATTGCTGCACGGTTGCATAACCTCTGCGGCGGTTCAGTGACTCCGGGCGTCCTATTAGCGCTGCCCGATGAAGCGCTGACGGGTATCGGGCTCTCCCGCGCCAAAGCCGCTGCTGTCCGTTCTCTGGCACAAACAGCCGCTCATAATCCTGATTTCCTCGACCGGCTGGAGAAACTGCCGGATGATGCGGTGCAACAAGAGCTGACGCGCCTCGCGGTATCGGCAATTGGACCGCCAAGATGTATCTTCTTTTCGTGCTGCAAAGGCCGGACATATTGCCCTTTGAGGACGGCGCTTTGCAGCAGGCCTTCCGCTGGCTGTATGAAACAAAAGACACGGGACGCGCTGCCATTGAATCGCAAGCCTCTGCGTGGCGGCCCTTTGCGTCGCTTGCGTCACGCTATCTTTACCGCGCGCTGGACAGCGGCTTGACATCGGCAGATGTGAGCCTTATTCTTCTTTAGCACGCAGTGCCGCATCTTCAGATAATCTTATCATAAAATATGTTGTCCTCCCACTTGTCCCCGGCTTATAATGAGCCATGATATTTTATTTCATAATGCAAAGGGGGGCTGCCCATGCTGACTCAAAACATTGGCGCTCAGAAACACATCGCACTGATCGCGCACGACCATAAGAAGGATGACCTGATCGCCTGGGTGCAAAAGAACGACCACGTACTGAGCCGTCATTTTCTCAGCGGCACCGGTACCACCGCCAAGCTGATCACCGCGGCGACCGGACTTCCAGTCAAAGCGTACAAAAGCGGGCCGCTGGGCGGAGACCAGCAAATTGGCGCTCAGATCGCAGACGGCACTATCGATATGATGATATTCTTCTGGGATCCGCTGGAAGCGCAGCCGCATGACCCGGATGTCAAGGCGCTGCTGCGCATCGCGGTGGTCTACGACATACCGGTGGCAATGAATCAGGCCAGCGCGGATTTCATGCTCTGCTCATCGCTGATGGACCGAGATTATGAGCACTTCCTTCCGGATTATGCGAGAAAGTAAAAGCAGAGTCTATTCCTTCCGGCTGGGTTAGAGCAGCACCAGTTTCCGGAATGATATTCAGTATATATTGATGCCGCCGCGCGAACCGCGTTTTGCGCTATACAGTACATCATGTGATATTGCATCATGAAGTCAAACAACTTTTCAGGAGGATGAAGCATGAAACGATCTGTGATTTTGTTGCTGTTGGCTGCCGTGGTGCTGGTGAGCGGGTGCGGTGTCAGCAACGCTCCATCTGAATCACCGGACACAATGAGCACCGCAACACAAAACCGCTATCGGGAAAACGAAATCATGGAGTATCAAGGTGCCCGGCTAGACCCGGCCGTGGGACCTCGTGACAACTCGATAAACGGCGTACAGCAGGTGGATATTTCGGACTATACGCTGACCATAGACGGCCTAGTGGCAAACAAGATTGTGCTGACCTATGCCGATGTATTGGCGATGAAACCCGACACGCGGCTGATCACGCTGCACTGCGTGGAAGGCTGGGATGCCACTATACTTTGGGAAGGTGTGCGCCTGACTGATATTATCAACCTCGCAGGCGCTAAGCCTGAAGCTGTGACCGTCATATTTGAAGCCGTCGACGGCTATACCACATCGCTGCCGTTCGACACGGTAAAGGAGAAGCAGCTGATTATGGCCTATAACGCCAACGGCATTCCGCTGCCGCCCGAGATGGGCTACCCGTTTATCGTGGTGGCTGAAGACAAGCTGGGCTACAAATGGGCACGCTGGGTGAACAGAATTAAATTATCCAGCGATACCGGATATCAAGGGTTTTGGGAACAGCGGGGCTATTCAAACAGTGCCGATGTGATTGATGCCGGCGAATAGTTTTTAGCAAAAGGGCGTTGTTGCCCTTTTTTGTTTGTTCAGCGTTATGCCATGTGCATTTTAGATCAACCGGATGGTCATAATAAACAATACTGCCATCAAATTTAGGGAGTGTTTATGGCCATTTTTTTCTGGATTGTCTACGCGGTATTCTTACTTATAGAGATTTTCATCGCCTACCGATACATCAGTACCGGCAACAAGCTCTATATGAAATCCGTACTGGTTACCAACATAGTGTTTGCGCTTTACGTTATTGCGGACGAAGTATTCGGCATCGGTGTGCCTTATCTGGTGAGAATCCTCGCCATAGCCGCGATGTTTATCCATACTTTCTTCGGGTATTTCAAGGACCGATATACACGGTCACACATATTTGACAGGTATCTTCATGCCTACGGATGTTTTGCTTATGCTCTGTTCATATATTCGTTTATCTCGCAGCTGCTCCATGCCGAAGTAAGCCCGAAGCTGTTTGGGGGTATTATGGTAGCTTTCACCGGTATCGCTGCGGGTGCAGTATTTGAGATCATTGAATACTTCATCGACAAGAGAATGCCCGTCAAAACGCAGCGCGGGCTCAAGGACACTGACGTTGACCTGATATGCGACGTCATCGGCTCGATAGCGGCAGGCGTGGCCGCATATCTTTTTATGCTGTAGTCAGTCCAGTATGCAGTGATAACACCACTATACAAATCATCAGAAAACCTTTTCTCTGCTGCTCACGCAAACAAAGGACAGGTGTTGACTCCTCATACAATGAACTAAACTGCCAGTGTATTTTTTCCGATATAACAAATATGAATACACCTTGAGGAGGTCAACGCCAATGGAATGGACAAACGAGTTATCAGTGGGTGTGGAAGCGATCGATAATCAGCACAAGGAGCTAATTCATCGGCTGAATACTTTTTATGATTCACTGAGTACAGATAGCCAAGCCAAGGTCATGGAGATGCTTGCTTTCCTGTCCGACTATGTGGTTTCGCATTTCCGTGACGAAGAAGCGCTGCAGGTGAGATACAACTATCCGGGATATGTTGATCACAGAAAACTGCATCAGGCTTTTATGTAGGACGTCAAACAGATGTCAGAAGACATTCAGGAGCACGGTTTTACTGTGGCTACGAAATCGCTTGTCGGCCTGACCCTCACCAACTGGCTCACGCTGCACATCAACCGCGAAGATAAAGCCTTAGGCCGGTTTATTCGTTCAAAGTAGTTGTATAAAAATAAGCCGCCAGTTCAGATACACGACGGCTTTTTTTGTCTGCGTTACAGCTGCCAGCCGTTATCCACAGGCAGTTCCAGCATAAAACGAGTGCCTTCCTCCGGTTCTGTCTCAACTTCTATTTTACCGTGGTGGTCCTTGACGATGCCGTGGCTAATGGACAGCCCAAGGCCTGTACCTGTCTCTCGTGGTTTTGTTGAAAAAAACGGATCAAACATGCGCTCTTTAACCTCATCTGTAATGCCTATTCCCAAATCTTCCACCGTAATGCACACCCAGCGCCTTTCATCTCGTTCAAACAGCTTGCATCCCACTTTGATTATCTTGTTCTCATCGTATTCGGGATACTTCTCATTGAGCGCATCCCGCGCATTGGTCAGTAAATTCATCAGTACTTGCTGAATCTGCTGGCTGCGGCATTTGATCTCCGGAAGCCCTTCATCCAGCTGTATATCCAATGTGATCTGGTCCTTCTTGATGACGGTGTTGATCAACGAAACCGTTTGGCCAATGATATCATAAATACTGGCATAGCTGTGCGTTTGTTTCTCATGTCGGGAAAACTGCAGCAAATTTTTTACAATCACAGATATGCGCTCCGTTTCGTGAATGATCTCCTGAGCATAGGCCGTGCCGGATTCGGAAAGGCTCGCCTCGTCGAGTATCAACTCGGCATAGTTCATGATGCCATGGATAGGATTGTTGATTTCATGGGCAACGCCGCCGGCAAGCGTTCCAATTGCCTCCAGCTTTTGCTGCTGGCGCTGCTGAGCTTCCATCTCAATCCTCAGGTTTTCGATGCGCTTACGTTCCGTGATGTCCCGGACAAAAACCAGCATACCCGGCATTTGTTGATACTGTATTGAAACCGCGGACACCTCCACATATACATTCGAACCATCCAGGCGCCTGTAAACCTCTTCCATCGGCGGCGCGCTGACAGGCAGCTGTGCCATCCGCTCGGATCGCTGCCTGACTATATCATGGTAATGCGGGTGGATGTGGGCCCAAACGGGGCGGCCGGTCAGTTCTTCCTCGCCTTTTGCGCCCATCAGACGTATCATCTCGTTATTGACGAACACCAGCCTTTCATCCACGGCGATATATATGGCATCGGGCGCTGTTTCCACCAGAAGCCGAAACCGATTCTCGCTTTCCGCCAACGCCCTGCGGGATTTATTCTTCTCGGATACGTCATGGACTATGGAATACAGCAACGTCTGCCCGCCCACTTTGATCGGCCCGCTGAACGTCTCCACGTCCGCGATATCGCCGGAGGCCTTGCGGTGTCTGAACTGAAATTGACGGCGTTTTTCAAACAAGGCATTATTAAGCTCGTGATCTAATTCTTCCTGGCTCAACGTGTTGATATCGGAAATCTTCATGTTTGTCAGCTGATCATGATCCCAGCCGTAAAAATTTGATGCTGCCGGATTTGCGTCCACAATACGTCCCGTATCGGGGTTCATCAGCAGCATCACGGCATAATTGTTCTGAAACAGGCTCTTATACCGGCTTTCCGCTTCCGCCAGCTTGATCAGCTCATCATTCCGCATCTGCTGGCTCAGTAAAAGCGTACCCAAAAGCACTGTCGCTACCGGATAGATGATTATTACAGGCAGGCTGATCTGGCTCAATACTTTTATAGGATCAGGCATGAAGACCATACAAAGCAGCATCACAATATGTACGCTGAGGCCCATCAGGTAAAGGTAAATGAATCGTCGGCGGGCTTTTGACTTACGCAGTGTTTTTCGCCACAGCAGTCCGATCACCACCGAGAAGACAATAACAGCGCAACCGGTTACCGTTCCGGCACCCCCGATAAAGAAGACGCGATAAGCCAGTGCCATCAGAGCCGCAATAGCCGATGGTGCGGCTCCGAAAGTCAATGCCGCCACACTCAGCATGATAGAGCGTGTATCAAATGTGATGCCCGGTTCCAATTCATATTTAAAGGTCATTACGAGCAGACACACCAACCCAATAAGCAGACCGTTCAGGCCGGCGGAAAGCTTCTTCCATTTGACGGGCAGCTGATAGCTCACTTCATAAATAATCCCAAGTGCCAGCAACAGAGATGCATTATAGATCAGCGCGATTTCAATTCTGTCCATTAATTACCCCTATACCCTGATATTCAGGTCAATATTTAATAATATTAAAGAAAAACAGTACCCTATAAGTATACTACAATGGCAAGGCGAAACCCTTCAAATATGTCCAAATTTGCCCATAAAATAAGAAAACCCGCTGAATACTCAACGGTTATATAGAATGCTGCTTATAAGTTATTATTTTACATTTTAAGCATCGGTTTGCTTATGCTCTTTTTATATTCAGCCTCTGCCGTGTGGTGTGCTTCCCATCACACCACACGACGGCAGCTGAATGAATTCTGTTCCCGTCCGCTCAAGGCATCTCCCAATACCATTTACTACCGGCCACAAATGAAACCAATATACAAAAGCGAACCATGAACCAACTGCAACTGTCTCCCTTTTCTCGTTACTTTTTTAACTATTATTTTCTTATGATAATTATTATATCCTAAAAAAGGCTTGAATGTCAATAATCTTTCTGCATAATATTCCAATAAACAAGTTGCACATTTGTAACGCAGGTATTATAGTTACCTTATTGTTTCAAATAATGAGGGTATATGGGCAGACATAAAGCCATTGATGTTTCATTTGAAATGACGCAGAAGATAATGCTCGCGGCAGAGCTTTATTACGTGTATCATCTGACACAAAGCGACATTGCCTCTCAGATGGGGGTGTCACGCGTTTGGGTGGGCAAACTTCTGCAAAAAGCCGAAGAATTGGGCATTGTTCGCATTGAGGTGAACACCGCGTCAGCCGGTATATCTGAACTGGAGAGTGCGCTGAAAAAGAATTTCGGCCTAAAATTCGCCAAGGTCGTTCGCTGTGGGGGGCCGGAATCCAGTCAGCAGACATGCGCCCGTGCCGCTGCCAGCTATCTCGCAGGCATATTGCGCCCTGATGATTGCATCAGCACTTTTTGGGGCACTACTCTGGCATCCATTGTCTCCCAATTTGTGCCTTTGAGCTTTCCGGAAGTGACTGTGATTCCGTTTTCCGGCGGTCTTGGCTATAATAAAGCGGTCACCCCCAACGAGATTGCCTACACGCTGGCAGAAAAGCTTTCAGCTAAAGTTCGCCCGCTGCACGCTCCGGGGATCGTCGCCGGACGCCAGGAGCGTGATTTGCTGCTCAGTGACCCGACCATACGCGACACCATTGAACGGTCGGAGAATGCTGATATACTTGTTTTGGGCATGGGGCCTCTCTGGCATCCTACACTGGTTAAAACAGAAGGCGTTTCCGATTTGGAGTTTTCAGAGCTTGAGTCTATCGGTTGTGTAGGAGACATCTGTCTCAACTTTCTGGACAAAGAAGGCCGGCTGGTTGACCACCCCATTCATGATCGGATATTGAGTGGAGATCTGGAAAAGGCCCGGCCCCGTGCGCGCGAGGTGATTACCGCCTCCTGCGGTCTCACCAAGGCCGGTATTCTGCGTGCGACCATGGTCGGGAAATGGGTGGACACCGTGTTTACGGATGAAGAAACAGCAACAGCGGTGCTTTCCATGTGAGTAAATAATAGCCGGTACTATTGCGCTTCGAAAGCCTGTCCCACGCACCTCCGCTAACCATCCCCACTTTAGTATAAATATTTATCTATATCTTCTTACTCAAGCCCCGTGTATGCGGACAGCTCGTCGTCCGCACTGATGCCGCCGATGCGCCAAAAGTCACCGTCCTGATATATGGCCAGCACCGCAAGGTATTCTCCCGCAGGTCCGGCTGACGACTCGGTCATCACAGATATGGTGTACAGCTGCAGCCCCTGCGCCGTTTCGGTCACCCGCCCGATTGCATAGCCGCATACCCATGGGCTGGATACGCCTGTTACCCAATTGGATGCTGTCCTCTCAAGGCTTTTGGTGTATTCCTTTTGCATTGATTCATCCATCACGGCATACTGCATGGCGGCACTGCGCTTTATCAGTCCGCGCACCCACACGTCCACCACCTGCTCCGGCCGACATACGCCCACATCGTCCATCGCTTCCGTCAGCAGCCTGACTTTCACGGCATCGTCTGTGTACATTTCTGTCCGTGCCTTTTCAGTGCAGCCACCGAGCAGCAGCATTGCCGCCAGCAGCCAGAAAAGTAACCTTTTCACGCCGTCACCTCCCAAAGATATGCTTATTCCCCAAGGAGCGGCGACTTTACTTGGCAGTGATTGATTATTTATAATAATCATCATATAATGGAAGTGAAATTATAGCTTGGAGGATTTGATATGAGTGATAACCGGAACAAGACAGTGGGCGGGCAGATCGTCAGCCTGACGGCGCTGCTGGCAGCCGCTGTATTTTTAATCATCGGGTTCACAAGAGGCGCCTGGCACATCGCCTGGGTGGTTTTCCTCGCCATACCCATCGTGTCTATCATCGTCGATATTGCTGTTAACCGTAAGGATGCCTCCGGCAAAGTTTCCGGCATTGTATCTCTGCTGTGCGTGGCTGCCTACATGCTGATGGGTTTTGTGTGGGGGTTGTGGCATCCGTACTGGATCATATTCTTTGCGATTCCGATATCGGGCGTCATTGTCAAGATATTCACCGCTAAAACGGATTCTGATCCGCCAAAAGACGAAGCAGCGGGACAGTAAAACCATAAACTTAAAGAGGCGCGTCCGGTAAGAGGCGCGTCTTTTATTTCTGGGAAAATGCTGCCGAGTCGGATACGCATAGTCTGCTTATTACGCCCATTCAACATCCATTTGAAATATTAAATCGCGTGAATGACTCTCCGTATAACGAAACGCTGGGTGTTAATCAAGCAATCTATTAATACGTTTTTAATTGGGTATTCCACTCATTTCCATGTTAATCATGACCAATCCAATTGACTATTTCGTAATATTATCGTAATATTCGTAACATCCGATTCATATTTACTCGGAACTACACGATACGGAGGTCGATTATGAAAGCTTTACGCAGTAATAAATGGATTATGGTGTTCAGCGTCGCCCTGGCGCTCACGGTCATGATATCGATGATGCCAGTCGCGCACGCTGCGTCCGGCGACACATCCGCTATGTGTGCCACGTCGGCGGACATACTAAAAGCCTGCAAGGCCGCGGGATGCCCAGTCTCATCCGTGCAGGCGGCGTCCATACTACGCTCCTGCAAATCTGCGGGATGCAGCGCTTCAGTATCTGATGTCACCGCGGCAGTGAAAGCCTGCAAAACATCCGGATGCACCGTCAGCTCCGCCAACGTAGCCGCTGTGCTTAAGGCGTGCAAGACATCCGGCTGCAGTGTAGATTCATCCAACATGGCGGCTGTCATGAAGGCGTGCAAATCCGTAGGGTGCAGCATCAGCACTGCCAATGTGTCTGCGCTGCTCAAAGCCTGCAAGGCGTCCGGCTGCGCGATAACAGTGGCGAACGCGGCTTCATGCCTGCGCGCCGCACAATAATGCGAATCCCCTAAATATCATACACCCCCCAAAAAAGGAGCGTCCGGCAATGCCGGAACGCTCCTTTGCCTTTATGATTGTTTTGTGCTAAATGTTCCGTCCAGCAACGAATTGGTAAAGTTCCTCCACCGCCAGCGCGATCTTTGTGGCGGACCATTCCTTAATTTTTGGGTATATGTAATAAGTATCACTGAGCGTGGACAGATCAATGCAGTCGCCCTTGCCCATATAGTCGTATTCAATATGACACGAATACATGGACAGCGGGTCTTTCGTTAGCAGAAACGGTTCTCCGTTAAATAAGCCCTCCAGCTTAAAGCCCGTCATGTCGTGCGTCAGACGTCCCTCACCCAGCCGGATATAGCCGTCTGCGTTGGGCAGGCTGTCCACCACCACGTCGGACGAAAACGCGTATGTCCCTGCTTCAATCATTGTGCGAACCTGTTCGCGCAGCGCCTCGTACCAATGCGGAATGTGCACCGGTCCGTCTTCACCAAAAAGCTCGCCGTATTGCGACATTGTCCACGAGGCACCACAGTGCCCGCACCACAGGCGGTCTCCGTCCGATTCCATCTGGTATTCCGTACCGCAGCACCGGCAGGCGTACAGCACCTTGTGCAATCCCTTCGCCCGATCCTTGTTGCGCACGCGGATACCGTTTTGCTTCTGCCACATAAAATCGTCGTATTCGAACGCCTTGCCGATACGCGCATTGATCTCGTCTTTGGGCAGCTTCAGTATTTCTACCTGCGTGACGATCTGCGTGAGATCGGCCTCCAAACGGATATTGCGCTTGCGAAGATTCCACACCGGAGAATAGATGAAGTTGCCGTGCATGCTCAGCATCACCACCGGCACCTTGAGCATACGCGCCAACTTGCCCAGAGACGAAGGCAGACACGCGTTGGTACCGATCAGTGAGTACCGCGCTTCAGGATAAATTACCAATATGTCGCCGTTGTCGATCACCTGCTTCAAATGCATCACCAGCTGCACATCGTTGGTGAACTTGCGCTTGCAGATACAGCCCACACTGCGCAGCAGCTTCTCACGCCCGATGAAGCCGTCGATGGCCACCACGTAATTGGCTCGGTGCGGAAACGTACAGGCCGTGGTAACCATGAAGTCGATGAACGATTTGTGTGTGCACAGCAGCACATAGGGCGGCTTTAAGCCCTTCATGTTCACGCGGTTAATTTTCAACCGGCGCAGCCACACCACGGGAAAGCTCAGTATCCACGTGAGCACCTTCAGATGCGTCTTCTGTCTCAGCGGAGGCCGCTGCATGTCAAAACGGACCGTCTCCATCCACTACCCCCATCATACATATATAGTGGTCATTATAACATACATTTTCCGGCATGACGTATCAGTGTTTTCCTCTGTTATTACAATTTGATAACAACAATGTGATATGATGGCATCTGGAGGTGAAGCTATGGCAACCATACTCATCGTGGAGGACGATCCGTCCATCAATGAGCTGCTGTATACTCCCCCCCGCCGTGGAAACACCCACACCTACAGCCGTGCCATCATCATAAGTCTCATCCCCCTTGCGGGGCGCGGCCAACAGGCGTACAATAAGCCCATATATATGCGAAGGGGTTCATGACATGAGCAGTACGATAGCGGCGCTGACACAGGCGGTAACAGATTTTGTGAAGAACGACCCGCGCAACGCGATGGCGGCACATGGGGGCATGCGCATGTACGATGAGCCGCTGGTGGCTGTGGCTGCGGCTGACGACGCATGGTTCAACCGGTTCACTGAGCCGGGTATCGTGGGACCGCAGTATATGGGGCCGCGGGAATGGCTGCCCGGAGCGCAGTCGGTGGTTTGCTGGTTCCTGCCCTTCACAAAAACAGTGCGGGATACCAACCGCGCTCCTGGCTTACCCTCCGGGGAGTGGGCGTCGGCGCGCATCGACGGCGAGGTTTTCAATAACGCATTGCGCGATTTCGCTGCGAGTTGGCTGAGCAGCCAAAGCGGTGATGTGGTAGCTCCCGTAGCCGACCCGCGTTTCGCAGTTGTCAACCGCATCCCCAACTGGTCGGAACGGCACGCGGCGTTTGTGGCCGGCCTCGGCACGTTTGGTCTGCACCGTGCGCTGATCACGGCGAAGGGTACGGCGGGGCGGCTGGGCAGCGTGGTGACCACGCTAAAGCTGGAGCCCACGCCGCGACCCTACACGCGCTTCGACGTATACTGCCCGTTTCTGACGCAGCAACAGGCGGAAACAATAGCGGGGAAAAAATACAAATGCGGCGCTTGCATCCGCCGCTGCCCGTCCGGCGCGATATCCGGGAATGGCAAGAACCACGACATCTGCAGCGACTATATCAACAATGAGGTGCTGCCGCTCTATGCGCCCCGTTACGGATGTGCCAAGTGCAACGTTGGCGTGCCCTGTGAGAATGGCATCCCCCGGCTGTAAGCATTAATCCCCGGCTCGGCCATTCATAGGCAGCCGGGGATTGTTTATAATACGGAACAAAGGGAAATAATGTATTCCTAACGAATAAACCAGTGGAGTCTTTTCTTATTCTGCGTTATAATATAGTCATTATATTGTAATTATTCTGTAATATATAATCGGGCTGAGGAGTTAACTAATCTCAGGAGGAATACCGATGCTGAGTCGCAGGACAAGCTCAACCAGACACCGGAAAAACATTATAGTACGATTCCGCAACTGGCTGGCGTATTTGAAAATGCCCGCCAAGCTGGCATTTATCTGCGGCGGAGGGCTGCTCGTTGTTGCAGCGGTGCTGCTTTTGGTGCTGCTGCCCGGCGACAAAGTCGTTCAGCAGGCCAGCGCTGGTGGTTTGCCTGTGCCCACGAGTACGGCGCAGGTCACGCCGGAGCCGCTGCCCACGCCCACGCCGGAATCCATCGCCACCACCGCGCCCGACGTCACGAAGGATCCGACGATGCAAAAAGGTGACGAGAACGAAAATGTTCAGGCGTTGCAGGAACAGTTGATGGACCTTGGCTATCTTGATCTCGACGAACCGACACAAAAGTATGGCTCCGCAACCGAGACCGCCGTCAAATGGTTCCAGCGTCAGGCCGGCATGGAACTGACAGGCATTGCAGACGCCGCCACGCTGGCAGCTATCTTTTCAGACAACGCCAAACCCTACACGCTGATGGAGAAAACTGAAGGGTCGGACGTGGACAGCCTGCAGCGCCAGCTTAGAGCGCTTGGTTACCTGAATAAAGCCACGGGTTATTATGGAACTGAGACGGTGAAGGCCGTGGAAAACTTTCAGAAGCGTAACGATCTCACCGTGGACGGCAAAACGGGCGAGAAGACACTGGACCTGATCTACTCCCCCAACGCCAAAGCAGACCCGTCCGTCGCTTCGTCTATCCGCAGCAAGGCGAACGCCGAAAAGATGATCGCAGTAGCGGAGAAACAGCTCGGCAAACCGTATGTGGGCGGCAACGAGGGACCGAAATCCTTCGACTGTTCCGGCCTCGTTTACTACTGCCTGCGCGAGGCAGGCTCCAACCGCGGGCGCTACAACGCCGCGGGCTATTCGCAAGTGAACGACTGGACGAAGATTTCAAAGCTGAGCGACTTGAAGCGCGGCGACCTGATGTTCTTCTGGAGCAGCAAAAAACACAAGATAGGCCATGTGGCCATATACATCGGCGACGGCATGATGATTGACGCCTCCTCCTCCAACCACAAGGTGGTCAAACGCTCCGCCTTCTCCAACTGGTGCAAAAAAGAATTCCGTTGGGGCCGCCGCCCATGGTGACTCTGCCGACTTCAAACTGAATTGATAATATGCTGTTTTAACAACGCGCCGTCCTATGCAAACAGGGCGGTTTTTTATTAATTGCGATTGCGTTGTTACATTTTAGTTACAATCTGGTGACGCCCTGTTCAAATATGTCCTCTATAATACAAAAGACAAAGAAAATAAAAAGCGCTGAACCACCACCAGCGCTGCCGGATATCCGGTGACCGTTTTCAATTGTCCCCTCCAATACCGTTTCCTACAGGATTCGGGCAGGCTGCCGGCTTATGTCGGCAGCCTTTTCAATTCTGCTCATAGGGCTATCCGTTTCATTTTTAATCCTTAGCAATCGCTTCAGTATCATTCTGCACTGTCGGGAGACGGCTTTGTCCTTATCCAACCGAGGTGTTCCCAGTGCTGCCTGTCGCGCGGGTTCCAGGTATTCTTGCTCATCATGCCCTTCATGATACCCATAAAGAAGCTCCTGAACAGCGGTGCACGCAGCTTATCTCCCCGCTCCACATAACCGGCGATCCTTTTCGCGAGCTTTTTGGCATTATTCTGTATCCGCGCCTTTCTCTTTTCCGGTACGTCGTCCCACTTCATCGCGGACACGGCGTTATTAGTGCTCAGGACGCGCGCCGCGCCCCAGAATTTCTAGCTGCTGCGCAGCGTCTTGCCGGTATGTCCCAGGCCCGCGCCCGCCGTCGTTGCGACTGTCAACCCCACCTTGCCAAACATCCGCGGGTTGGGCCGGTGGCTCATCCACATATAGCACAGATGATCCAACAGTGCCTTCATCTGGCCCGTTACGTCCATCGCGTATACGGGAGACGTCAGTATCACCAAATCGGCGTCCAGTATCGCCCGGGCGATGGGCTGCACACTCTGCGCGTGCGGACAAGCCTGCTCGCCCTTGTAAAAGCACGAGTAGCAGCCGACGCAAAAATGCGGCATGTCTTTAGGCAGCATAAACTCCGTTTTCTCGACACCGCCATAGCGGCTCAGCTCCTGTATGATTGCGTCCGTACTGTGCCACGTGCTCCCATGGCGCGCATTGCCGTTTATCACTGTCACTTTCATGTCACTATTCCCCCTGACTATGCTTTTGTGTACATGCCTACGAAGTGTTTCAAGTGCTTCTCAAAGAGCGCCCGTGCGTTCTTCAGGCTCTGTTCGCTGTTGTCATACTTGTAAAATATCAGGAATATCGGCGCGTAGAACGCCATCGCCATCATATAAGGATCCGTCTCAATGAAGCAGCCTTCCTGCATCATGCGGGCGAATAACGCTGCCTGATAGTCCAGCGACGCGTCGAATGACGTTTGCCGGAACACGTTAGCCAGATATTCGCTGCGGTACTGTTCGATCGTCAGCATCCGCCGCAGCTTGACGCTCAGCTCGTCGGTGAACACGAAATCGAATATGTGCACCGCCAATTCTGCGAACTGCTCCGGCGTCATGCTTTTGTACATATTGACCGTTCTCTCATCTGCCGTCCAATGCATATCGTCTCCCACCAGCGCCATTTCGCGAAACACCTCATCCGTTCTTCTCGAACATTCGCTGATGATGGTGTCGAATATGTCCTGCTTGTTCTTGTAGTGGTTGTACAGTGAGCTCTCCTTGATACCCACCGCCCGGGCGATATCTCTCACGGATACCGCTTCAAAGCCTTTCACTGAGAAAAGATTCAGCGCTTCACGCCATATCCTCTCCCGCGTGGTCATGCCGTGATACCCGGCAGATATGCCACACGCGATATCTCCACCGTCAGCACCTGCATCACGAACAGAACAGACATGATATGGAAGCCTACTCGCTTCGCCGCCTGTTTCTTTAAGAATATGCTGACGATCGCTGTCAGCGTGATCACAACGCCCGCACCGGCGCACACAACTGCCTGCAGGCTCATCATGCCAAACACCGCATCCTCCATGGCAAACGCGTCCCGCGTGGCTGAGAGCGCGCTGATGGCCACTCCCACCACAAAGAACAACGCAATCAGTTTGCCCCACTTCGTCACCTTTGTACTGTGGACTGCCAGCAGCACGATAAACGCCAGCATCGCCAGCACCAAACCAATTGTAATGACGGATACCGCATCCCTGAAATAAAGGTCAATCATAACTTTATAATTCCTCTCATAAACTTCAAACTAACAATCGTTAGTCTCACTATAACTAACAGTCGTTAGTTTGTCAACAGTTTAAGTAACAAAATTTTCAGGGAAACTTACAGTCGTCCAGAGCCCACGTTCCCTGCTTGACTGGATTATGTTTCCAAAGTAGAATGAATATATACTCTTATTGTATCTGTACCAAGGAGTGCCTCTATGCTCAGAACCGTTACAGTATCATCCGTGCTCAATGCTCCCGCCGATGTCATTTGGGCAAGGCTTGGCCATGTGGAAACTCTGCGGTACATCGCCCGGCCGTTCGCTTATTTCACTCCACTGGACGACGATGAAGCCGAGTGGAAGGCCGGTGCCGGCTATCGGTTTCGATTTCGCGTATTTGGTGTGCTGCCAATGGGCATTCACCATATCAGCGTGGCGCGATGGGACAGGGACAACTGGCATATTGAAACACATGAAAGCGACCGTCTGGCCAAGATATGGAACCACACCATACGACTCGAGCCGCAGGCAGACAGTCGCACACAATATACGGATATTGTGGAAATTGACGCAGGCCGGCTAACGTGGCTGGTGAAATGCTGGAGCCTCATGTTCTACCGTCACCGCCAGCGCAGATGGAAACGGTTGCTGAGTCTGTCCAATGAAAGGAACACGCTTTGACGCGCATTATAAATGCGGGCAACCGCGTGATCAATACATATCTGCTGGAGTTGGAAGACGGATGGATGCTGATCGACACAGGTTATCCTGATGGTTACAGCGCATTCCAGCGCCGCATCGAAAAGCGCGGCATTACCTTGGACAATATACGCTGGATATTCCTGACGTACGCGCATGACGACCATGCCGGTTTCCAAAACGAACTGCTGGGTCAGTGCAACGCACTCGTTTTGCTTCATGAACGGGCGATGGAGGGTCTGCGCCGCGGCCAAAACAATTTTAACGGCGGGTGTACTTCCCGTCTGGCTCTGGCTGCCTGTCATGTGATGGCGATGCTGGGCAAGGGCGGCCACCGATTCCCGCCTCTCGCAAGTGAATACGAAAGCTGCTTTGCTTTCTGCCGCGAGGGCGACCCGTTGGCCTGCAGGTATACCCGGCAGGATTATCGAAACGCCAGGCCATACACTCTGCTCCATCTCCCTGCTGCTGGACGAGGAGACACTGCTGTGCGGCGACGGGGCGATGAACGGCTTCCCCAACCGCCACCGCACCACTATCTGGGCAGAAAATTTAGACTTGTTCACCTTATCGTGGAATAAGATGATAAAGCTGAGCCCCCGCCTGATCTGTCCCGGACACGGGCGGCCATTCCCCGTCGGCGATCTGGCAAAATATCTGCCTGATCTGTCCGAAAAACGCTTATACCCATTGCTTTCACGCTGACCACTCAGCCGCCCAACGTGATGTCCTGACTCTGATACCAGTCCAGTGCGTCGTATAAATGCTCGATCTTGAACTCAGGCCACAGCTCGTCAACCACAAAGATATCGGCATAGATGGACTGCACCGGCAGAAAGCCGCTGAGTCGCCGCCGGCCGCCCCATCGGATGATCATGTCAATGCGGCTGATATCGCAGGACGCAATGTGCTTGATGATGCTCTCACCACGGCTCCGGCGCTCACGTCCTGCCGCAAAGCCCAAGTCCCAGTCCCAGCCGTAGTTCACCAGAAAGTTGACATTGATCAGCCCCTTGCCGCATTGAACCCGGCGGGTAAACGGACGCAGCTCATCCGGAAACATCGGCGAATCCGTATTGCCCAGTATCAGCAGGTTGGCATCGTGTTCCGCGACGCTCATTACTGCGTCCACGCACGCCTTCTGAAACGCGCGCGTCTGTACAGCCGGGCGTTTGGTGTTGTCCTGCGTGAAACCGTAAAACGTGACCTCGCGTATGCCGAGGCGGATGCATTCGCGGCACAACTCATACCCCGGCTCAATGCCGTAATCGTATCCGTCCTCCTTTTTCAGACCCTTCTGCTGTGCCCAGCGCCTGTTGCCGTCCGGTATGATGCCGATGTGCAGCGGCAGACGTGAATAGCGCGGCATATTATCCATAGTCATTCCTTTCAATTATACCCCCAAAATCAATCTGGGCATTGAGAATTCAAACAGAGCGCCGCAATGTCATGCGAAGCGCTCTGTTCTTTTTTCTTTATGTTGTGAAGAATACAGTCTTTTTATGCAAAAAACAGACCATCCTTTCAGTGAAGCATGGCCTTCTCCCAAACTGTGCTTTTGTCGCTTTCTCGCTCATCAGGTGGCTGCTGATCCCTGTTCCGCTGCTCCGGCCCATTCGTCCAGACCTTTCAGCGCTGCCTCCATCGTTTGCCGGCAGATATCCGGCAGAGCCCCGCCCCATGTTTGCTCAGCCTCTTCGTATCCTTTCAGTATGGCTCCTTTGAGCGTCTCAAGCCTAGAAGCATCGACGCCGCTTAAACGAATGGCAAACTGTATGATTCGCTGTGAAGTCTGCCTCACGCCCCAATAGCCGTCTTCGGTTATCACCTGCCGGGCCTCCGAACGTGTCGCTCCGTCCACCTCCAGGCCAGCGATGTAGTCCTCCAAATCCCCATCATTCTGCTCCGCAGCCGTCATTGCTATCTGGTTCCCGGCTTTGCTTCCCTGAGCCTGCAGACCAAACAGGCTCTCTATCAGACGGCTGAGTCCCGCATACTTTGCCGCTTCCCTGGCAGGAACGGTATTTGACGAACCGCTGTATCTGCCGTATGTGGTATAAACCGATTGATCTGACTGTTTGGATCTCTCAAATACGGCTGCGGGCGTTTCCGTTTCGTCCGGCAGCGGCTCAGCTGTATCCCTTATTCCCTTGTCTCTGCGGATTGCCTGTCCCAAATTGTTGATACCGCCTTGCGCGGATGAAACCGGATCGATCCCCATCTTTCATACTCCTCCTGATTTAGCCGCCAATTGAGCTGCATGGTGAGATGACAGACCGGCACGATGTAATAACAGGCTCACATGGATGTCCTGCTAATTGGCTATAATATCCATACATTGATTATATATGATGGGTTTGGTTGTGTAAAGTTCGCCTTGCTTTTTCTGAAAAATCTGTTTTAGGGGATCTCGATATCAGTGCACACGTTATTAAATCAAAAACATGATACGGAAATACGCAAAAAGGTTCATCAGGGTTATTGACAGGTGCCGAACAATTGTGTACAATTCATTTTATAGTATACAATTTTTTATTTCGGTATACAATTCTAGTATTCCCATGTTTATTTAACAAATCAATAGCAGGAGGCTGATAGAATGCGCGAATTCAAGATGTTTATCAACGGACAATGGAAGGACGCATCCGATGGCAGAACATTTACCACGGTAAACCCGGCTAACGGCGAAAAGGTTTCCACGCTTCCATTTGCGAGCACGGCAGATGTGGAAGAAGCCTGCGCTGCTGCACGTTCTGCGTTTGACAGCGGCGTTTGGTCGGGCATGAATCCCGAGGAGCGCGCGGAACGGCTTATCAATGTTGCACGCATCATGAGATCGCGCCTCGCTGAGCTGGCTGAATTTGAAGCCAAAGAATCCGGTAAGCCCATCCGGGAAACAACCGAGATCGACATCCCGCTGTGCGCGTGGGCGTTCGAGTATTTCGCCAACCTGTCCCGTGAGATAAAGGGCGAAACGACGCGTGTGAACAGCGAGCTGGGGCAGCGCATATTCAACTTCATCGAATACGAGCCGTACGGGGTGGTCGCGGTCATCAGCCCCTACAACTACCCGCTGCATCTGATGACCCGAAGCCTATGTCCTGCGCTGGCCGCAGGTAACACCTGCGTGTGCAAGGCATCATCGTTCACGCCCGCATCAGCGGCGATACTCTCCGAAATCATGGAAGAGGCTGGCATTCCCAATGGTGTCGTCAACTTCATCTCCGGTTCGGGCAGCGTGTGCGGCGAAGCACTCGCATCCAACAAGGAAGTCAACATCATCGCGTTTACCGGCTCTGAGGAAGTGGGCCGACGGCTGCTGCATTACTCGGCGGAATCCCCCATCATCAAAAAGACGGTGCTGGAGCTGGGTGGTAAGGGACCGGCCATCGCTCTGCCCGACTGCGATCTCGACCTCGCCACCGACATGCAGCTGGACGGCTTTTGCTCCAATCAGGGCGAGGTATGCTGCGCGCTCACCCGACTGATACTGCACGAAGACATCTATGACGAGTTCCTAGCTCTTCTGGTGAAAAAGGCTAAAGCGCTCAAGCTGGGCGATACGATGGATTACGGCACACAGATGGGCAGTCTGATCAGTCCGGCTCATCTGGAATCCGTACATGCGCACGTACAGAATGCCGTTGCAGCTGGTGCAAAGGTACTGTGCGGGGGCAAGCGTTATACCGAACCGCCGTGCGACAAGGGCAGCTTCTATGAACCCACGATACTGGTGGATGTTAAACCGGACATGGCCTGCTTTCAGGAGGAGATATTCGGGCCGGTGCTGTCCGTGGTCAAGTTCAAAACGGAGGATGAAGCGGTGGCTCTGGCCAACAACACCAGCTTCGGCCTGGGCGCCAACATATTCACCGAGGATATGAGGAAAGCCTACGCCATAGCCCGCCGAATTGATGCCGGCACCGTGTGGGTCAACCTGGCGATGTATTCGCAGATGGCCTGCCCGTTCGGGGGCAACAAGAACAGCGGACTAGGGCGCGAATACGGCGAAACGGGTCTGCACGAATACCTCAAAATCAAAAGTCATATCTGGCTGATGAAGAAATGAAAAATAACCCTTTATTCTCACGCAAAAAACCGGCACATAACTTGCCGGTTTTTTACATATTTTATAGGATCACACCATCTGTGCCGGACCGGGCGCTTTGAAAACGAATATTTCGGCTGCCTCCTCGTGCTGATTGGACACATTCATCAATGTCCGAAAAGGTATCGCCAGAATGCTGCCGTGCGGATAACTGTGCGGCTCCTGATCATTAAGCCGAAGCGTAATCGTTCCCCGTGTCACAGCCATGTAAACGTTGGAATTGGCGTGGTGTTCGGGCAGGGCATCGCCTTGGCACAGTACCATATGGTTTATAGCCGCATGCTCATCTTCAAGTATCCGCTCAATGATCTTTTGATCCGTCACATTAAAGGAATATTCTCTCTCGACCATGGTTAATGCACTTCCCTCAGCGCTTTTGCGTACTGCTCTCCGTAGCGGACGCAGGCTTCCTCCGCCGCCGTATCCGGCACCCACATCGAGCGGATGCCCTCATCCACCAGCGAAAAACCAGATGCAGCCAGCCGCTCGCTGATCTGCTTCACGGCTTCCCCGCTCCAGCCGTAGCTGCCGAAGGCCGCCGCCTTCTTGTTTTTTAACTTGAGCCCGCGGATCATCTCCATAAGACCGCCAATGGAATGCAGCATGCCGTTGTTGATGGTGGACGACCCGACCAGCACCGCTCTTGATTTGAATATCTCGGCAATGATGTCGTTCTTGTCCTCCTTCGCAGCGTTGAACAGCTTAAGCGTGACGTTTTTGTCCGCCTTCTGTATGCCCCGCATAATCGCCTGTGCCATGACGCGGGTGGACTCCCACATGCTGTCGTATACCAGCGTGATCTGGTTTTCCTGATAGCTGTCCGCCCACTCAAGGTACTGTTTGACAATCTGAACAGGGTCGTCCCGCCATATTACGCCATGGCTGGGGCATATCATGCTGACCGGCAGGTTCAGTGCCAGCACCTCGTTGATCTTTTTGGTGACCAGCGGAGAAAAAGGCGTCAGTATGTTGGCATAGTATTTAAGCGCTTCGTGGAGCAGCTCCGCCTGATCCACAAGATCATTGTAAAGCAGCTCGGACGCAAAGTGCTGCCCGAACGCATCGTTGGAGAACAGCACGTTCTCACCCGTCATGTAGGTGAACATCGAATCCGGCCAGTGCAGCATCGGCGCTTCCACGAACACAAGGCTGCTCTCGCCCAGGTTCAGGCTGTCACCCGTTTTCACTGTGACGAAATTCCAATCCTCATGATAGTGACCTTTAAGTATTTTCGCTCCGTTCGCGGTGCAATATATCGGAGTATCCGATATCTCACGCATCAGCTCCGGTAAGGCGCCGCTGTGGTCGATCTCTCCGTGGTTGGCGATAACATAGTCGATGTCCTCTAAATCGATTTCCTCTTTCAGGCGCGCGACGAATTCTCTGTCATACGGCTGCCACACCGTGTCGATCAGCGCCGTCTTTTTGTCCCTCACCAAATAGGAGTTGTATGAAGAAGCCTTGTGAGTCGAGTATTCGTCTCCATGAAAGGTTTTCAGCGTCCAGTCCACCTTCCCCACCCAAGTGATTTTGTCTGTGAGCTTTTTTCCCATAATGTACTCTCCTTTCCAACGCCATACACATGAAATGGCCTGTTCTTATGGCTATACTTCCCTGATTGATCCGGTCTAGCCGTCTTATAATTCCCATTCTGATAAACCAATACTATCATAACTCGCTATGTTGTTGCGTTGCATATGCAACAACATAGTGAGTTGTGCAAATCTTTTGCTTGTTATGTAAGGGACAACCTTCATGTTGTTTCTATTCAGGCAAAACAGGAAAGCCGGCACAGATGTTGTCCTTGCCGGCTTATCGCATTTCGAATGATCGGGTACGCTTACACCACACCCTGCTGTATCATGGCGTCCGCTACCTTTTTAAAACCCGCGATATTCGCACCGATGACGTAATTTCCGGGATGGTCAAATTCCTTTGCCGCGTTGTCCGACGACCGGAATATGTTGATCATGATGTTCTTCAGCTTGGCATCCACTTCCTCGAACGTCCACATATAGCGCTGGCTGTTCTGGCTCATCTCCAGCGCGGAGGTGGCCACACCGCCTGCATTGGCAGCTTTGCCAGGGCCAAACAGCACACCGCTCTGCAGCAGGATATCCGTCGCTTCAATAGTGGAGGGCATGTTCGCGCCTTCACCCACCGCGATACATCCATTCTTCACCAGCGTTTTCGCAGCGCCGGCGTCGATCTCGTTCTGCGTGGCGCTCGGCAGCGCAATGTCGCAAGGCACATTCCAGATATCAAAGCAGCCTTCAGTATACGTCGCCTGCGGGTGCAGCTTCACGTATTCGCTGATGCGCAGACGATCCACCTCTTTGATCTGCTTGATGGTATCCAGGTCCACACCATTGGGATCGTGAATATAGCCGCCCGAGTCGCTCATTGCCACCACCTTGCCGCCCAGCTGCGTGGCTTTCTCGTGTGCGTATATCGCCACGTTACCCGAGCCGGATACGACAACGGATTTGCCGTCGAAGCTGCCCCTGCCGTTGGAGCGCAGCATTTCGTCCACAAAATACACGAGTCCGTAGCCGGTCGCTTCCTTTCGCGCAAGACTTCCGCCGTACACCAGCCCCTTGCCGGTCAGTACACCCGTATAAAGCCCGGTAAGGCGTTTATACTGTCCATACAGGTAGCCAATTTCGCGGCCGCCCACACCGATGTCTCCGGCGGGCACGTCCACATCGGCGCCGATGTGCTTGTACAGCTCTGTCATAAAGCTCTGGCAGAAATGCATAATCTCGTTGTCGGACTTGCCTTTGGGATCAAAGTCGCTGCCGCCCTTGCCGCCGCCGATCGCCAGACCGGTCAGCGAATTCTTGAGTATCTGTTCGAAGCCTAGGAATTTGATGATACCGAGGTTCACGGACGGATGAAAGCGCAACCCACCTTTGTAGGGGCCGATCGCGCTGCTGAACTGCACACGGAACCCGCGGTTCACCTGTGCGCGGCCTTTGTCGTCTACCCACGGCACGCGAAACATCACCACGCGCTCCGGTTCTACAAAACGCTCGAGCAGGTTCGCTTCGATGTACTCAGGATGCCGGTCCATCACCAGCTTCAGCGATGTTAATATCTCCGTCGCTGCCTGATGGAACTCGAATTCTCCCGGGTTCTTTGCAATCAATTTTTCCAACACAAATGAAACATGTTGAGAAGCTGACGCCATTGTCAAATCTCCTTTCGAATAGTGAATCGAATTGTTTGTTTATGTTCATCATTGAACCAATACAGTGTAGCATAATGGATATTTTGATGCAATTTCTATTTTAATATATTATCATACTAAATTATTTTAATCTGAACAAACGAATATTTAGGGCAGAATTTGGCATAATATCCGGTAAAAGTATTAAGGAGACAGCAAACATGACTCACAACAGCTTCCCGCCGCAGCATCAGACTCCGCCCGGGCGGGAGTTTCAGATGGACCCCAAGCCGGTATACGACGACCCTCATTATAAAGCCGCGGGGCGCATGTCAGGCAAGGCGGCGGTTATCACCGGCGGAGACAGCGGTATCGGCCGCGCCGTGGCCGTCGCCTTTGCCAAAGAAGGTGCGGATGTGCTGATCGCGTATCTTAAGGCAAACGCGGATGCGGCGGAAACCAAAGCCGCGGTGGAGGGCTATGGCCGCCGCTGTGAAACGGTGCAAGCGGACCTGCGCAGCGAGCCAGAAGCCTTCCGCGTGATCGAGGCAGCAATGACTGCGTTCGGGCGCGTCGACATACTGGTTAACAACATCGCCGTACAGTATCCGCAGAACAGCGTATCGGACATCAGTGCGGAGCAGTTGGATGAGACGTTTAGCACCAACGTTTTCTCGTACTTCTTCATGACCAAGGCTGCGCTCCCCCACCTTAAGACGGGTGCAGTCGTCATCAACACCACGTCCGTCACGGCTTACAAGGGCTCGGAGGACCTGCTCGATTACTCGTCCACCAAGGGCGCGATCGTGTCTTTCACACGCTCGCTTTCCATATCGCTGGTCAAGAACGGTATCCGGGTCAACGCTGTCGCACCGGGGCCGGTTTGGACACCGTTGATCGTATCCAGCTTCTCACCGGAGAAAGTGTCTGATTTTGGCAAGAACGTGCCCATGCAGCGTGCCGCACAGCCGTCCGAGCTCGCGCCCACTTACGTGTATCTGGCGTGCGACGACTCCAGTTTTGTCTCCGGTCAGGTGCTGCACGTGGGCGGCGGCGTCATCGTGGACTCATAGAAAAAGCAGCTCATTTGAGCCACTTTTGTTGTAGGATTAAGGTTCAAGACTTTGAGGGATACTCCCTTAAGAATCCCACCAAGGAAAATGCCATTTGGCATTTTCCGTTTTTTCTTTTAATAAAGCTTCGCCCAGACGCGCTTGAACGCCTCGACGGCGGTGTCCATCTGCTCATGCGTGTGCGTGGCGGTGTAGCTTGTCCTCAGCATGCACTGGCCTTCACAGACGGCAGGCGGTATCACCGGGTTCACGTACACGCCCTCTTCAAACAGCATCTTTGTAGCCATAAACGTGCGTCCCATTTCGTAGGTGAACACCGGAATAATGGCCGTTTCGCCCTCAATGATTGGGATGCCCGCATCCTTGAGCCTGGCGCGCATGTAGTTGGAAATGTCGATCAGCGCCTTCTGACGCTCCGGTTCTGCCTGCATGATGCGCAGCGCTTCCCTTGCCGCCGCAGCACTGGCCGGCGGCACCGACGCACTGAATATGAACGGGCGTGAACGGTGTTTGATATAGTGAATTACCGGCTCGTCCGCCACGATACATCCACCCAGTGACGCGAGCGACTTGGAGAACGTGGTCATAATGATGTCCACTTCCTTCTCCAATCCGAAGTATGCTGCTGTGCCACGACCGTTCGGGCCGATCATGCCCACGCCGTGCGCGTCGTCCACCATGATGCGCGCTTTGTATTTCTTCGCCAGTTCCACAATGGCGGGAAGTTTTGCGATATCACCACTCATGCTAAACACGCCGTCCGTGATGATCAGTTTGCCTGAGTCCTCCGGCAAACGAGCCAGCCGTTCTTCCAGGCTCTCCATATCGTTGTGCTCGTATTTAAGCACATTTTTCACAAAAGCCAGCCGGCACGCGTCAATAATACTCGCGTGATTTTCTGAGTCATTGAGGATGTAATCGTGCCGCCCCACCACCGCTGAGATCGAGCCCAAGTTGGTCTGAAAGCCGGTGCTGAACGTGAGCGCCGCTTCCTTGCCGAAGAAATCGGCCAGTTCCGATTCCAGCTGCTCGTGCAACACCAATGTGCCGTTTAAAAAACGCGAGCCAGAGCAACCGGTACCATATTCCTCAAGCGCCTTGATTGCTGCCTGCTTGGTCCGCTCGTCGTTTGTCAGGCCCATGTAGTTATTGGAACCGATCATGATGATACGGCGTCCGTCCATCACGACTTCAGTGTCCTGGGCGGTGTGCAGCGCATGAAAGTAAGGGTACAGACCGGACGCAATTGCTTCCTTCGCATCGGTGAAGCTGTAGCATTTTTCAAATATATCCACGATGAATCTCCCAAGTCATTAATATTTCAAACTAAGTATACAGACTGTTTGAACTTCCCACAAGCGTATTATTGAAAATTAACGCATATTTTCGGACGATTGGCCGAGATACTCGATATAAACAGCAATAAGGATTTCCAAAACTGTGAAATCCATGCCGTGATTAGAGTTTTTAGGGTTGCCGCCCTTCAATTATGCCACTTTCTATATTTTTTACAATTGAAGAACCATTCAAAATAGAAAATCCGTCCGTTTTATGATAGAATGTTGTTATGTGTTTCTGAATACATTACAGATCGAAAGGGATATATACTCCGCTAAAATGAAGAAATTACTTACAATATTGTTCGTTATCGCAATAATCGTCGCCATAATCGTGCTGTGGCCAGTGCTTGAAGCCACCCAGCAGCAGGATGCCGTTCCGTCAGCTGCAGCTCAAGGCGGCATCATAATTAACGAGGTGATGACGAGCAACAAAGGCATATACACCGCCGACAACGGCAGCAGCAGTGATTGGGTGGAGATATACAACCCAACCGGTGAAGCTGTTGACCTCAGCCAATTCGGTTTGTCTGATGATGCAACCCAACCGAACAAATGGGCATTTCCGCGAATTTCGCTTGATCCCGGCAGTTACATTATCGTTTTCATGACCGGCGATTCGCGCTCGGATGAAACCAACGGCATCATCCACTGTTCGTTTAAGCTCAGCTCCCAGGGCGAAACGCTGGTGCTTGCCAATACCGCGGGAGCGGTGGATTCGGTAGACATTCCGGCGCTGCCCTCAAACGTGTCATACGGGCGCGCGAATGGACAGTGGCAGACACTCACCAGCATATCGCCCGGGTATGAAAACAGTGAGGCGGGTATCGCCGCATTTCGGGAGAGCCGGAAAGTAACAGATCCGCCGCTGCTTATCAACGAAGTGATGGCGTCCAACGCCATGACGCTCAAAGACGCCGACGGCGTCTACAGCGACTGGGTGGAGATTATAAACATCAGCAGCGAGGATGTAAACCTCAACGGCTGTGGCTTATCTGATGACACCGGCAATCCGATGAAATGGATGTTTCCCGACTCTGTGCTGAAACCCGGCGAAACGCTGCACATCTTTTGCTCGGGGCGCTCCTCAGCGATTGAAGGCGGCGTGCTTCAGACCGGTTTTAAGCTGTCATCATACAATGGTGCTGTTATACTGTCCGATCCGTCCGGCCGCTTGCTGGACAGCGTCTCGTACAGCGAAATGAGCAGCGACCGGTCGTACGCCCGCGGCATCATATCCGGCACACCCACGAACGATTGGGTGATGACAACACAGCCTACACCCGGCTATCCCAACAATGCCGATGGCTTCGTCGCTTTCATGACAGCCAACCCAACAGAAACCGGTGACATTGTTATTACAGAGGTACTGTGTTCCAACAATAAAACCAAGATTGGGGAGGCACAGACCAGCAGCGACTACATCGAAATCGGGAATCGCGGTTCGCAAGCCGTCAGCCTTGCTGGTTACGGCCTCACCGACAGTGCCTCCAACCCGGCTAAATTCCGCTTTCCGGACGTGACGCTTCAGCCCGGCGAGCATATCGTCGTGCTGGCTGCGGGCGAAGAGGCAACGGCAGATGGCACACAGGACCTTATTGCGCCATTCAAACTCAGCCGTTTGGGGTCCACGTTGGCGATGTTCGACGCGGACGACAACCTGCTGGATCGGTATTTCATCGGCACTGTTCCGCAAAACATCTCCGTGGGACGCCCAGCTGACAGCATACAAATTGCGTATTTTGAAACACCCACGCCGGGAGAGGCCAATGGCGACGGCAAATCAGGCATTGCCCCCTCCGTGCAGTTCAGCCAAACCCCGGGCAAGTATGACAACGCGGTTCAGCTGACACTGACAGCATCGGACGGTTGCGACATTTATTACACCACCGACGGCACTGCGCCTACCCAGAGCTCACAGAAGTACACCGGCCCCCTCACTGTCAGTAAGACCGCTTCGGTGCGGGCGCGCGCCTTCCGGCCAGACTACATTCCCGGCGCCGCGTCCACCGCGACATATTTCATTAACGCCGGGCATACGCTGCCAATGGTTTCAATCACCACCGACCCGGACAACCTGTTTGATACGACGACCGGCATATATATGTTAGGGCCAAATCCCGGCACCGCGGAAGCCTTTTATCCGACCGCAAATTTCCGATCGGATACCGAGGTGCCCGCTTCATTCGCGATGTACGACGAGAACGGACAGCAGGTATTTCAACAGGACATCGGTCTCGCGATGACAGGCGGACTTTCGCTTTCGCTGAGGGAACAGAAATCGTTCGCTATCTACGCGCGCAGTCAGTACGGGGAGAGCACGATGGCGTACCCGTTCTTCGGAAACCGAGATTTCACAGAATATAAATCGCTCATACTGCGCATGGGCGGTCGCGATACCTCCAAAACGAAGCTGAACACTTATGTTTCGCTGGGTCTCGTGGACGGGCAGATGAACATGGTCACACAGGCTGCCAAGCCCTGCGTGGTCTACATCAACGGCGAATACTGGGGCTTATATTACCTGATGGAGAAGCGCAACAAATACATGGTCGCCCAGCACGAAGGCATTACGGAAGAGAGCGTTATGAATGCGATCAACCTTGTCAAGGGCAATGGCGGCGTCGTGAACAATGGTTCGAACAAAGGATATCTTGAGATATATAACTATATTAACTCGCATGACATGTCTGAAAAAGAGAACTATAAATGGGTAGCGTCCCGGCTTGATACCGACAGCTTCATGGACTTAATGATCAATGAGATATACATCGCCAATAACGACCCGGGTAACATGCAGTACTACCAAGTGCCGCCTGACGGTTTATGGATACAGATCTATCAGGACCTTGATAACGCGTTCTACTCGTTCGATACGCTAGCATTGCGCATGGACCCCGCCACTACCGCCTCAGACATTTTCAATGGCCTGCTGAAGTACAAACCATGGCGTGATGCTTTCATCGAGCGTTTCGCCTGGACTATGGAAAACATTTATAACCCTGAACGCGTAATCGCGATGATTGACGAGGCGGCGGACGCCATTCGCGGGGAGATCGCGGCGGATCACGGGCGCTGGAGCGAACTGCCCACGCTGGAAGAATGGGAATCCGGTGTACAGGCCATGAAGAGCTTTGCCCAAAAGCGCCCTGCAGCGATGGTGGGTTATTTGAAGCAGCACTTCTCACTGACACAGGACCAGATCAACATGTTGGAAGCCGCGGTGAAATAACACTTAGCATATTTTAAAAGCCGGCAATGTGATGAACTGCCGGCTTTTTTATGCATTCAGGTCGTTGCTCTTGGCTGCTATTTCAGCTTGTTGCCGCATTCACCGCAAAACTTGACGCTTTGGTCGTTCTCTGCGCCGCAGCGGGAGCAGATGTTGAGCGCAAGGTTTGAGCCACAGTTGGTGCAGAACTTGCTTTGGCCTGCGGGCTTGCCGCAGTTGGGACAGAACGTCGCCTTCTGCTCAATTTCACCCTGGAACACCTGCGTTTCATCCGCCTTGTCCCAGATGTCGCGCTTCATCTTGTCGGCGCGCGCCGCGGCGATCTCCACGTTCATGCGGGGCGCGTCCTCGGCACACAGTCCCACTTCGTCATTCCAGCAGGAATCACACACCCACTGGTGGCACTTGTTGCAGCGGTGGAAGTGCTGCTTGGCTTCGTTCTGAGCCGCCGCGAACGCCTTCTCATGCTCCTTATGCCAGTCGGGCGACATGCCCTCAAAGCGTTCGCCAATCACATGCTCGCCCTGATAGGCTGCATGGCTCAGGCCGCCCAGCACACCGCCTCCAAAAAGGCTGGATGCCGCACCGATGCCGCGGGTAATGCCTTTTAGAAGGTTTCCCTTTTTATAAGTCTGTGACTCGATAAACGACGTCCGGAAACCGTCGCGGCACACGTCGCAGTAAAACGTGAACTGGAAACCCGCATCCGTGCTGTTGTCTTCATAATTTCTGGTGAATGCCTGCATCATAATATTGACCCTCCGTGTTATTTTTTCTTTATTTTCTTACCGCAAGCGGTGCATTTGGTGTTCTCGAAAAATTGCGGCGCGTGGCAAAGCTTGTTGGGACATGTGACCATCAATGAGACGCCGCAGGCATCACACTTGTCTCCTACGAATGTGGGCTTTCCGCAGTGCGGGCACGGAATGGTCAGCATCCTCCCGCAGGATGAACAACGCTGCCAGCCCCTTTTGATCTCCGCATTGCACGACGGGCACGCGTCGTAAAACGGACTCATGCGCCCGCAGATGGGACAGAACATGCTGTCGTAGCCGATAAGGTTTCCGCAGCCGATACACGCTTTGTCGTATCCCGCCATAGTGATCCTCCTTTACGCCATATATGATTCTATCGACTTCTTCCAAGCTTCAAATCCGCTGTGTGCAGCCCTTCCCGCAAACAGTGTGCGCAGAGTGCGCAAGCCTTCGCTGCGGTGCAGCGCGCCCCTGTAGTTCTCGTATTTCTCCGCCTTGAGCGCTTCTTCCGAGAGGTATATGGGCTCACGCCGGTAGTTGACGGCCAGCATGCTGTCGTTGAAAGCAAGCAGCCACTGGCTCCAGCTGTCCTGCAGCGCCTGCCCGTCCGCGCTCATGCGAAACACATAAGTTGCCGCAGCACCTTCCCCCAGGCTCTCCATGATCACGATGTTTTTTTCGAACACCGGCGTCAGCGTATGGATGGTCTCGCCCGTGAGCTCGCCCATCAGGCCGCGCTTGATGCCCACTGCCATTTTGCCGGACATCGCGCGCAGAAAGCCATACTCCTGCGAGATCTGTGACGCCTGCAGACGGCTATGCAGCCCATCCGCAAACGCGGGCGACAATGCGCGGATGTCTTCCTCCGGAACGATCATGCCCTCCATCAACAGGTTGGCCAGCGCGTCGTCCGCCGATGCGATCTCTGACAGCTTCTCACGCGTCTGTTTGCGCAGTGCGGATATCCTTCTGTCGTACTCGCGAAGAAAGTTTTCCGTCTGCCAGCCCAGCTTCTGCAGGGCATAGACCCTGCCCAACCTGTCCGTAACCCTAAAGCAGTACGGCTCATTGCTGACGGCTGCGATCATACAGTAAGGCACACGCACCAGCATGTGCGTCTCCGGCATGATCACGAGTGCCGTCTCGCAGATGCGGAACACCGCCGGCGATGTTTCACCTAATGGCGAGGCATACTGTCCCGGCGCTTCAAAATGCGCCTTCTCGTTCATCAGCAGCTGTTTGAATATCACCTCGTTGAAGGCGCGTATCAGCTTGTGCACGAAATCCTCATAAAGGTGGCCGATCATGGACAGCACGATATTTCCGCTGGCCGTACTGATAACAACTCTGAAGTCCGCTGCTTTTACAGCCAGCAGGGTTCTCAGTCTCAGGGTACGAGAAAGGCCCGGCGCACTGAAAACCAGCCGGTCGTCATAAAGCTGGGCCGTTACCTTCTCATGTGCCGACTGAGACTGGCTGAATGCCAGACCCGTCGTGATCAAAGGCTTTGATTCTGTCTCGCTCAAAAAAGTCACCCGAGTAATGTATTATGAAATATTATACCATAAAGGAGATGTGAATCAATACATAACAAATGCAATCAGGTGTATTTTGTCAGCAATTTCCTGTGTATACGTGCTCCAGATTCTCGCGCGCGAGATCTGCCAGAGAATACACCGTCTCCACCGGCGTCGCTTCACCGTCTGTCATATGGTAACGCGGAAAGAAGCGCGAAATGTGCAGTGGGATACAAGGATCAACAGCCGCCAGCCATTCGGACAGCGCCCGCATCTCATCCGGACTGTCATTCTGACCGGGTATGATCAGCGTCGTCACCTCCACATGGCACTGCGCCGCTGCAATGGTTATTGTCCGCTTAACGGGCTCAATGTGCCCGTGCAGCGTCTGGTAGAATTCTTCCGCGAACGCCTTGAGGTCGATGTTCATCGCGCTGATATAAGGCAGCAATTCGCGCAGCGGCGTTTCGTTGACGTATCCGTTGGTCACCAGCACATTGCTGAGGCCGTTTTGGTGCGCGAGGACTGCGCAGTCCCGGACGAATTCATAGCCGATCAGCGGCTCGTTATACGTATACGCAATGCCAATGTTGCGCGAGCTCTTGAGTGCCAGCGCCTTGTCCACCAGCTCCTCCGGCGACACGGATACAGTACGCGTCCGCTTCGGGCTGCACATCGAAATCTCATGGTTCTGGCAGAACGCGCAGCGCAGATTGCACCCGAAACTGCCGACGGACAGTATCGTGCTGCCCGGATGAAAGCAGCGCAACGGTTTCTTCTCGATAGGGTCCAGCGACATTGATGTGACGAGGCCGTAGTTGTCGCACACCACTGCGCCGTCCTTCGCACTGCGTGCCCGGCAGAAGCCCGTCTGCCCCCCGTCCATCACACAGTCCTGAGGGCATATGCCGCACTTCACCTTCATTTGTGTCGCACCACTTCAAAGCGCTCCATTGTATACTTTTCGTCGCGGCGGATGCCCGCCTTCTGCAGCGCGATGTCCACCTGCTGCTCCGGCGTATCCACGCCCTCCAGATTAGGCAGCAGCAGCCCACGCCGGTGCCCCTTGGTCACGATCACGCCGTAGCGCTTCACATCCAAATCATCCATCGACACATTTGGTACCGCGTCGCCCAGTACGTCCACGCTATATACCAGCTCACAGAGCTCGTGCTCCTCCACCGGATCGAACCGCGGATCACCTGTCCCCGCGCTGACGGCATTCGTCAGTATCTCTGCCGCTATGTTGTCCATCGTAGGCGTGATTGTGCCGATACAGCCCCGCAGCCGCCCGTCCTTCTTGAGCGACACAAATACTCCGGCCTGCTTCCCCGTCATATCATCCGGAAGCCCGTCCGGCATCTTCGCACGCTTGCCCGTCGTCACGTACGTTTCCAGCGATAGCCTCGCCAAACGCACGTAAGCGTCCTCGCCCGCCTTGGCCTCGGCCAGCTGCTGTATCCGCTCTTGTTCATATTTTTCTGCAAAACGTCGGCCCTCGTCCCGATCACCCACCTCGTAGCCGCACACCGCGTAACCCACGCCGAACGGGCCCTCATAACTGAGAAAATCCGGCGTCACTGATTTGCCGTCCAGCGCGCCTGCCATCATGATAAACGAACGCAGACCGCACTCGCCCGCGGATTCGCAGAACGCCTCCCCAAAGCGCAGGAATGCCATGAAATCACCAACTTTTATCGCTTCCGTCAGTTGTTTGTCAAAAGCGGGTCCCTCAGGCGAAAAGCCATACGGACCACCTTGGGTCAGCTTATGAGAGAGGTCTCCGCTCGCCACAAACACGAAGCGCCGCCCCAGCCGTTTGGCTGCCCGCGTGATCAGCTGCCCCAGCCGGTAATGCGCAATCAGAGGCTGACCGGATATCGCAATACGCACCAGCTTGTAGTCGCAAAATTCCTGCTCAATAAAATACAGCGGCACCAGTGTACCGTGATCCAGCTGTGCGTCCTTTTCACCCAGCGTTCCGGCCTTCACATTCGTCTCGAACGCGAGATCCCCCAGCTCCGCGACCAGCTCCGTGTCGTATTCCTTTTCAAAAGACACCTGCGTTGCTCCGAATCGCGCAAGATCTCCCTTTGCCCGCTTCCCGGGCGATATGTGGATATAGTCGGCGTACATCACGGAGTGCGGCGTACACAGCACGACGGTATCCGGCTTGATTGCGGCGATGCGCTGCGCTACGTGCATATACGCGTCTATTGTCGGCTGTATCTTCTTCTCTTCACCCCGCCCCACCTCGGGTACAATCAGCGGCGGATGCGGTACAATACAGGCATATTCCAGCGGCATATGGAACTCCTCCTTCTCCCGTCATACCCTTATTATACCACTTCTCCGGAACAAACACACTGAGGACGAATCAAAAAAGCCTCCCGTTCTTACGGAAGGCCGATTCAGTCAATTCTGATATTCATGCATTGCTGACCAGCGTCGCGGCCAGCATCGCATTCAGCTCATCGTCGTTGTCCAGTGCGTCCAGCAGCACACTCACCACTTTTGCGTCAAACTGAGTCCCGGAACCCTGTATCAGCTGCCGCCGTGTTTCCTCAAGCGAAAGATGCCGCCGGTAATGCCGGTCGCTCATCATAGCGTCAAACGCGTCGGCTACTGAGATGATGCGCGCCAGCGGATCTATCTGGTCACCCTTAAGCCCGTCGGGGTAGCCCCGGCCATCTATGTGCTCATGGTGGTGCCGCACGATGGGCACGATATCCGCAAACATCGATACTGCGGACAGTATCATCGCCCCTTTGATGGGATGGCGTTTGACCTCCTGATACTCTTCAGCGTTGAGCGTCTGACTTTTCAGCAGTATATCGTCCGCCGTACCGATCTTGCCGATATCGTGAAACACGCCCGCGATCCGCAGCTTCTCCAGTTCCTCATGAGGAAGACCCATCTTTTTACCGATCATGGTGGCATAGTATGAAACCCGGTCCGAATGGCCGCGGGTATATTCGTCCTTAGCGTCCACCGCAAGACGCAGCACCTCGATGGTGTCCATATAGCGCACCTTGAGCTGCGCGTAGGTACTGCTCAGTTCCTCGTTCTTGGTATTAACCAAAGAATGCAGAAACGCATTGTTGATGGACGACGCTGCCTGCCGCGCGTAGATCTGAAGCAGTTTGATGCCCTCGTCAGCGTTGATTCCCTGCACGTATATCGCACCGATCGCCGCATTATTCTCATCCCCCAGCGGGAATATGACGCCCTCCGTGTGGCGGACGACAGTCATCTCCGTGCGCGCCTGCCCGATCGCTTCCATCAGCCGGTGATCCAGCAATTCAGTAAACTCGTCGATGTCCACGTTATACTGCCCGATGCCCTTGAATATGCTCTTGCGGGCGGATTCGCCAAACATTCCCTCGCTGCCCGGAATATCGTCCACCAGTATGAACGCGTCTTCGCTGCCTGTCATCGGCAACAGCTGAAGCAGAATTTCTTCCATTATGCTGCCGATCGGCTGTAGCTGGTATATCTTGGGTACGGACCCGAGAATGCTCTGCAAGCCGTCACGAAACTGCTTGATCGTGCGCATCTGCGATATCGACTTAATTCCTGATTCGATCAGCAGCTGAAGCTGATCAAGGCGATCGCTCTTCTCGCAATAAGCCTGAATATCCAAAGACTTAATGGTGCTGATGGGTGGTGCCAGATCCTTATGACCCGTAAGCAGCAGTATGTACAGCTCGGAGTTGGATTTGCGTATCTGCTGCACCACCTCTTCGCCGTGTATAGGCTGCATAAAATAGTCCAGTATCAGCAGATCGTAATGCTCTCGTGACAGCTCAGCGAGGCCGTCCAGCGGGTTGGAAAAGACGCTGCACCAGTAACCGTTGCGGTACAACAGCGCCTGTATGCTGTCGAGTATACCTTCTTCATCGTCGATGACCATGATTTTATATTCTTTTGAAAGCTCGGCACGTAGATTCTTACGCAATTTGGTCATCCTCCGATGCGTGCTCAGCGGGCAGAAGCGGCAGCTGAATATAGAACTTTGTTCCCTGTCCTGAGCTCGATTCGAACCACATGTTGCCTCTGAACATGCCCTTTATCGTGCTGTACGACATATACAGCCCCAGCCCTGTGCCATGCTTGCCCTTTGTTGTTACCATTTCCTTAAATATGCGGTCCTTAACTTTTTCATCGATGCCTTTTCCGAAGTCGCACAGCGCCATCACCAGTGTATTTGCTTCACGAGTGATCTTCAGTATGATGTCACCGCCCTGCCCGTCGTACGCCTGTATTGCGTTCACGATGATGTTGTCCAGTATCTGTACCATACTGTTGACATCGCCGCCGATGCGCAGCTCCGTATCCACCTGTATATCCTGCTTATAGTGGCACTTATTTTTGACAATCTCGTGCTGCATCAATATCTTGACACGTTTGATGAGCTCATCCAGCGTAAACCATGTCTGATCGGTGTTAGTGAACGTGGTGGCCTGGTCCTTAACTGTCGATATGATATCGGACATATAGCCCATATGCATCTTCATACGTCCCAACCATTTCTGCATCTCGCCGGCAATTTCGGCATGGTCCTCCGCTGTTACCTCGGGGTCACTCACGGAAGCAGCGTATTCCTGAACCAGCCACGCCACCTGGTCGATACCGCCCGCAACGGACATGATGGGCGTTTTTAGGTTATGAGCGATACCGCCGATCAGCTGTCCCAGCGACGCGAGGCGCTCACGCTCCAGCAAAATGGCCTGATTATCCTGGATCTTGATCATGTCCTTGATATGCTGCGTAATGTTCTTGAACAGCAAAATCACGGCGCTGCAACGCTCCCACTGTATGATGGGCGTAAACTCCACAGTGTAATACTGCTTTGAACCGTCTGTTTCCACCTCAATGTCTTTGACCAGTGTTGACCCAGCCTCGGAGGTGCTGATGATCAGCTCGCGGTATTGATCAGCGCTCAGATTAGATCGATCACCCTCATTGAGTATTGTATAGAAATTCTCGCCGCGCTGCAAGCCGGAAAAGTAATGGAAATTATCGACATAGGTCTTGTTAAACTCGATGATGTTCATGTCCATATCCACCACAATGAAGCTGTCGGAGATGCGGTTGATCACCGTCTGCAGTGCGATAGGCGACACTTTAAGCAGGTTAAACCGGAACATCGCAAACAGATAGAACACCAGCATGGCACCAAACCCGATGGGTGTTGAATAGACGTCAAACCCTGCTACTCCAAGTGTATAGCAAATATTTGCAACAAACGGAATGATGCTGCCGATAATGATCAGCAGTGCCTGTATAGAAAACAGCCCTCGGCTTTTGATAGCAAAATAGCCAAGATAGCTGAAACCAACTACCAGACAAACATATGAATAAGCTGCATGGAAGTAAAAGTAGAGCCCTGGAACGTTCACCAGGCTTCCGTTCACACCAGCATAGGCTTCATAGAAAAAACCGTGCAGGTCGTTCGTCCATGCCATCACCTGTGTGATGAGTGGTATGATGCACAGCAGCAAATATTTCTTTGTAAGCCCTTTGCCCGAATAAGCCCTTGCCAAAATAATCAAGCTGACCGGTACCATTGCCAAGCCGATATAAGTAATATTCTCCCAAAGCACCAGCATTATTGGATTCCCGCTGGACAGTCCGCGCGCGATAACAGCACCCGCCCAGATGAAAACCTCGATGACGATGAGTATAAACACGTAATGGAGTTGTTTCTTGCTTTTCGCCAACAACAAGTAGACAAACATGATGAACAACACCAGTATCGAAAAACATGTTGTATAGAACCCCAGCTCCAGTTCCATTACTCCTCCAGACTCCCTTCGATGTGCAGCCCGCCAACAGCACCCATGAATTGCCTGATATATGGCTTGCCGATCACCGGCCAAATCAATCCTGCTTCACGGAGCCTGGCCTCAGTGGCCTGCGACGTGATCTTAACAGCAGTCGCCCGGTGGTCGGGACTAAGCTCTTCCATCAACCCCGTCAGCATATCCAGCTTCCCCCGCCGGCTCAATGCACTCATTTGCGCAGTGAATTCTTTATCGGTCACCACAGTGACTCGATAGCCGCATTGCTCCAAAAGCCCCACAAGCTCGCCGCCTGTCAGCAGGTTGGTATTATACACATGATATATCGGAAGTTTCTCGTCGGGCATTAGTGCCAGCGCAATAATTGCCTTGGCGCATACATCTGCCGGTGTCATCTCCACTCTTGCCCCCAGCAGCCCCATCGGTACCATGCCCAGCGCGGTGATGGCTTTAAGCCGGTTCGCGAACGCATTCTTCTCCGTTCTCAGCTGGAACCGTCCGTCCATTGTAGCCGTGAGCGTACCCACGCGGAATATGCGCGCGTTCACACCGTCCGCCAGCGCATCCAACACCAGCAGTTCTGCGAGAAACTTACTGCGCACATACTCATTATCCGCGTAATTCTGTCCGATATAATAATCCTTTTCTGTGAACTCACCGGTGCGGGATGCGTCGTCCGTAAACACCGTTCCCGAAACGCTTTCGGTGGAAACGTGCAGTAGCGCCGCGCCTGACGCCTTGGCAAGAGCAATCACGTGTGCAGTGCCATCCACGTTAATACGGTCGAACACATCCGCGCTGCCGATATGGTCGGTGATGGCAGCGCTGTGAATGATGGTGTCCGCCGACATGGCTTTGTTCCAGTCCGCGTCGGAAAGGCCCAGTTTATCGCGTGTGATATCGCCGCGCAGCGGCACAGCCTTTTTCATGATGCCAGAGCAGTCACCAAAATAGAACGCGAGGACATCGCGCAAATATTTGCCGCATGCCGCGTCGCTCGCACCGCGCACCACGCAGTATACAATCGTGCCCGGCTTTTCGGCGAGCTCCGCAAGCAGCAACGCTCCCAGATAACCGGTCGCACCTGTCAGAAGCACACGTTTCATGACAGGCGGCTGAAGATGCGCATATTCACGCACCGGTACGCCGCGCATGCCTTCTATGCGCTGATACACCTTTTCGGGACGCAGCTGCTGGGCCTGCGTTTTGCCCAACCGCTGACATATCTTGCGCAGAGTTTCTTGCTCATAAAAATCCCGTGTGCGAATGCCCCAGCCATATTGCAACACTGCGGCCTGCACCTTGATCACGCCCAGTGAGTCTCCGCCTAGCGCAAAGAAATTGGAGTCCGGCCCGATAGCCTCCGTTTTGAGTATACGCGCCCACACACGTGCCATCTTCTTTTCATTGCTTGTCAGCTTGCCTGTCGGGGCTGCCTTACCGGATGTCCCTGTCCTGTCTGGCTCGCCCAGCAGCTTGCGGTCGACCTTACCGTTCAGCGTTGTGGGCAACTCGAACATACCGACAAACCATGAAGGTATCATATAGGACGGCAGCTTCTTACCCAGATACGCACGCAGCGCCTCTTCGCTCACCGGCTCGCTCATTGCGTAATAGCCGCAGAGGTATTTGTTCGCACACTCACCCCAGTCCTTGACCACCGCTTCTTCAATACCCTTGAATTGGCGCATCGCTGCTTCTATCTCGCCCAGCTCAATCCTCAGGCCGCGTATCTTGATCTGGTGGTCCACCCGGCCGCACATCTCCACGTCACCGTCCTCCAGAAATACGCAAACGTCGCCCGTCTTGTACATCGTGTGCCCCGGCCAGAATGGGTCAGGCAAAAATGTCTTCTTGTTCAGCTCCTCACGGTTCAAATATCCCGCTGCCACGCCGACGCCGCTGATGTAGCCCTCACCCAGAACTCCTACCGGAACAGGCCGACGGTTTCTATCCAAAACATACATACGCATGTTGCAGATAGGATGCCCTATCGTTACATGATCAGTGTGTGTAAGGTCCATGAACGACGAATACACCGTAGCCTCAGTTGGACCGTAGGCGTTCACGATCCGCGCGCCCGTATATTTCTTCAGCAGCCGCAGCAGCGATTCGGGAATTGGCTCGCCGCCAAGCATGATCTTCTCAATATGGCGCCCCATTGCGCCGCGGAAGGCGGCGCTGTCCATCATCACCCGCATACGCGCCGGCGTGAACTGGATGAACTTCACATCATGCTTTTCGATGAGTGCAGCCAGCAGATGAGCCTGCCGCAGCTCCTCTTCGGTACAAAGCACCAGCGTGCTGCCGTACAGCAGCGGCAGCAGCGCGTCGCAGACGAATATGTCGAAGGAGACGGTCGTAACGGAAGCACTCGTCTGTTCCGGCACATAGTTCACCACGTCTCTGACACCCTCATAAAAATTCAGCAGTCCGCGCCGGTGCAGAACCGCTCCCTTGGGCAGGCCGGTGGAGCCCGAGGTGTATATCACGTATGCAGTATCCTCAGGGCGGTCAACGGGCGGAAGGTTGCTGCATGGGCCGCTGTTTGCCACGTCCTTTACATGTACCGTCTCCCCTTCAAAAGGCACATCCACCGAACCGTCGGTCAGCAGTATACGCGCGCCGCTGTCAGACAACATGAACTTGAGCCGCTCCACCGGATACGCCACGTCCAGCGGCAGGTAAGCACCGCCCGACTTCAGTACTCCAAACAGCGCGGCCATCAGGTCTGTGCAGCGCCGCATGCACAGTGCCACCACCGTATTTCGGCCCGCCCCCATATCGCGCAGCAGATGTGCAAAGCGGTTTGCTCGCTCGTTCAGTTCCCGGAAAGTCAGCGAAACGCCCTCTGATATCACCGCTGTTTTATCTGCATTTTGCACTGACATCTCTTCAAATACGGACTGCACAGTGCGGTCCCTGTCCAACAGGCGCTCCGTTTGGTTAAAGCCTTGAGTCACCAGCCACAGTTCGTCCTGAGTCAGCATGGGTGCATCGGCCAGGTGTGTATCTGGTTCTTCTGCCAGCAGCTCGACTAGTCGGCAAAAGTGCGCTGCCATGCGCTGGATTCTCGTCTTCTTAAACAGCCGCGTGTTATATTCGAACTGGCATTGCAGCCCATCGCGCTCACACACCTCCAGTGTCAGATCCAGCTTTGAGACACCGGGATCAAAGGGATAGAAACTTGCGCCGGGAAGCGGAGGCTGAAAGTCCGACTTAAGCTGTATCAGCATCGTATCGAATACGGGGTTGCGCGACAAATCCCGCGGAAGCTTCAGATCAGTGACCAATTGCTCAAACGGATAGTCCGCATTGCTCAATGCCGAAAATACACCGGTTTTGAGTGCATCAAAGTAATTCGCGAAGCTGAGATTTCCCTTCGGATAACTCCGCAGCGGTATCGTATTGATGAACACACCGGCCATATCCTGAAGTTCAGGGCGCGAACGGCCTGCCACCGGTGTTCCCACGATGATGTCCTCCTGCCCGGTATAGCGGGACAGCAGCACGTTGTACACCGCAAGCACCGCCATGAACAACGTTCCGCCGTGGCGAGCGGCAAAATCACGCAGCTTTTCCATAGTCTGCGGCGGCAGCTCAAAGCCGTGCCTCGCACCCTCAAACCGCTGCTGCGGCGGACGCGGTCTGTCGGTATGCAGGCCCAGCATGGGCAGCTCACCCTCCAGTATGCTTTTCCAGTATTCGCGCTGGCGCTGCATCGTGTCGGTTTCGGCCGATTCACGCTGCCAGACGGCATAGTCCTTGTATTGCAGCGCCAGCGGGGCTAGCGCCTTGCCCGCATACAGTGCCGCCAGTTCCCCCATCAGCACCTCCGTCGACCGTGCGTCGCTGATGCTGTGATGGGAATCGATGAAAAGCAAATGGTTGCTGCCAATGTCGATCAACGCCGCGCGCAGCAACGGGGCCTGCTCCATGTTGAACGGCTTGACGAGGGATTTGAGCACCGCCTTTAATTGCCTCGGCTCACAGGTAAGCTGCTCCAGCATAAACGAGGTGTTTTTTTCCACCTGCTGGTGCAGCTCGCCATCCTTCAGCACAAACCGGGTACGCAGTACCTCATGGCGTGCAATAAGCTTTTCAAACGCATTGCCAAGCCGCTGTGAATCCGGCTTGTCCGGCAGCACAAAAGCGGTAGGCATATTGTATGTCACTGATCTCTCCGTCTGCGAGAGCACCCACATGCGCTGCTGTGCGGACGACACCGGGTAATATTTACGTTCGGGTATGGGCCGTATCTGGCGGTAATCCTGCGCCTCAGCCGAGTCGATCAGTGACGCAAAGTCTTTAAGGTAAGGCGAGAGGTTCACGTCCTCCAGACGCAGCTCCACTGAAAAATGCAGTTGCACCTGCGCCAGCACGCGCACGATACTGAGTGAATCGCCGCCGATATCAAAGAAGCTGTCATTACGTCCAATGGTTTTAACGTTCAGCACAGCGCTCCATATCTTTGCCAGCATGATCTCCGTAGCGGTCTTCGGCGGCACATAATCGTCGACCAGCGCTTCATGGGTCTCAAGCGGGTCGGGCAGAAGGCTTCGAGCCACCTTGCCGCTGGTGTTATACGGCAGGCTGTTTACCATCACAAACCATGATGGCACCATATATGCGGGCAAATCGCGCAGCAGATGAGCCCGAAGTACCGCTTTGACCGGCGGATTGCCGACCAGATAGGCGCACAGAAACTTGCGCCCGTCCGCATCGTCCCTGTCTGTGACGGCGCATGCGGCAACGCCCGGAACCTGCAGCAGCCGGTTTTCAATCTCTGCCAATTCGATTCGGAAGCCTCGTATCTTGACCTGCTGATCGATACGCCCCAGAAATTCGATTTCTCCCAGCGGATACCAGCGCACCAGGTCTCCCGTCCTATACAACGTTTCTCCCGGCCGAAAGGGATCTCTCACAAATCGTTCCGATGTTAGCTCCGGCTTATTGATATAGCCTCTTGCCACGCCACGCCCGCCGATGTACAATTCACCCGGCACGCCAATGGGCACCGGGTTTTTGTGTGCGTCCAGTATATAAGCCTTTACATTATGCATCGGCTTGCCGATGTTGGGCACCCGGGTGTTGGTAACATCCGTGCAGGTACAACAAATCGTGATCTCCGTAGGGCCATAGAAATTGATAATGCGCGCACTGGTTGCCTGCTGAACCTGTGCCAGCAATTTTTCAGGAAGAACGTCACCGCCCATTCCTATTTCACGAAAATCACGCAGACAAGATGCGCCCAACTTGTCAGACAGCAGAAGCTCCATGCGCCCCGGCGTCACACACAGCATATTGACCTGGGCAGACTGGATCAGTTCCACCATGTTGCGCGGTATGGAAACTTCGTGTTCCTGCGCCAGCACCAGCACCGCACCGTTCATTATCGCCAGAAGGAGCTCCATAACGCTGATGTCGAAGGATATCGATGCGGCACACAGCAACCGCGCGCCCGGGGAAAAATCCCACAGGCGGCTGAGCGAGTAAACAAAATGAACGATCGACTGGTGTTCGACCATCACGCCCTTGGGCTGTCCGGTGGAACCGGAGGTGTATATCGTATAGGCCAGGTTCCTGAACACGCAGACGGGTTCGGGGCAGTGCACAGGTTCCAGAATGATATCGGTGGGAACTACGGTGACGCTTTCATCTACAGAGAATTTTTCCATGAGGTCGGGCGACATCAGCAGCAGCTTGGCGCCGCAGTCCTTTAGTATATACGCCAGCCGTTCGGACGGAAGGTCCGCATCAATGGGCACAAACGCGCCTCCGGCCTTGAGTATCGCCAGAACACCGACAGGGTAGTCCATCGTACGCTTCACCAGCAGACCTACACTTTGATCGGCGACCACACCCTTGTCCCGCAGGTACCGTGCCATCGCGGATGAACGCTCATCCAGCTGCCGGTACGTCATGGACTCTCCGCGGCAAATCACAGCCACATCGCTGCCGTTTGTCTGCGCTAAGTGCCTGTTCCAAAGATCCAGCAGCGTTTCCCCCTGCGGGAACATGCATTCGGTGGCATTAAATTGGTATACGACGCGTTCATACTCGTCATCCGACATCAGATCGAGCATGTACAGCGGTGTGTCCGGACGGGTAATACCATCGCGGATGATATTGATGAGGTGTGCATGAATGAATTCGATCTCCTTGACGGAGAACAGTGGTGTGTGGTGATCGTAATCCACAACAAAACGGCCTTCGTCCTCGCGGTCGTTAACGTGAATGCACAACGACGGTTCCTGCCAGCCAGAGAAGTGCCAGCGCCCTTCCAGCGTAAACGCATCTGCGTTTTTTTCGAATTTTCCGATCTGGTACGACAACGTTACGTCATACAGCGCTTCCAGCCCTTTGTGCGTACCGCGCAGATCCTGCATCAGCAGGTTGTACGGGTACTTCTGATGCTTCAAAGCGGAGAACCACCTGCCCGACACCTCCTGTGCGAAATCTCTGAACGACATCTCGTCCTCTGTCTGTACACGGATGGGTACCGTACTCACAAACATACCGAACATATCCTTAGCTTGCGCGGTGGTGCGGTTAGCCACCGGTGAACCGATGACCAGGTCCTTCTTCGTGGTGATTCGGTTGATGTATATCGCTAGGGCAGATAGAAATAGCGAATAGACGGTAACGCCCGTCTGCGCACAGTAATCGCGTATCTGTCTGGACAGCCGCGGGCGTATCACATGAGTGCGGCGCTTCGCTTTGAGTCCGTAATGGTTGGTCTTCTTCTGCTTCAAAACCGTGGGTTCTGGCAGCTGTTTAAACAACTCTGTCCAGAACTCCCTGTCGTATTCAAAGCGTTTAGAAGAAAGGTAGGCCTGTTCATCATTGAGGTAATCAATATAGGAACGGACGCGTACCGGCTCCGGCTCGCGGCCGGCCAGCAGCGCCTGATATACTCCCATTAGGTGGTTGGAAAAGCTGACAATGGACAGCGCGTCGGAAATGATGTGATGGAATTTGGCATATATGCCGCCTTCGTTTTCTCCCAAACGCAGAAACGCAAAATAACACAGGCTACTGTCGATCATCGGCATCGGCGTGTGAGTCTGTACAGTGTCCCATTCGTAAAGCTTCTCCACGCCACGGTCGGAAAAGTCGATCACGTCGACGGTCAGAGACGAATACTCGGCTACATACTGATACGGCACCCCATCGTTTTGACCTATGCGGATACGCAGCGTGTCGCAGTCCCTCATCATTATGTTAAGCGCCGTCTCCAGCAGTGGTAAATCCAGACGGCCTTTTATCTTGAGCGTACCGGCATTGTTCCACATGCCGGTACCGGGGTGCAGCATCTCCGCATACCAAATACGCAGTTGAGGATGCGACAGAGTGTAATGGATGTTCTGTTGGTTCATATTGCTGTATTTACCCCCCAATTAACGCGAGTTTACCGGAAGCCCCGATGAACCGCTCGAAAACAAATCCCTGATTAAACAAATAAATATCCGGTTTCAGGCATCATATAAGCTGCCACTCTCCCGTTTTTATACTTTCATTAAAGACAACTGCCGGGTACCAACTGTCAAAAGCTGCGGAGGCAGCCCGTTGTTGGCACAAACCGCAGCCTGATAACCCGGCGCGGGTTGCCCCGTCCAGAATTCACAGTCCGTATCGGTAGCGACGCCGCTTCCGGTCGGGTAAGCATAGAACGAACTCATCGACATGCCCAGACCCGCTCCCCGAAATTTTACGTACGCCTCTTTGAGCGTCCATATTTGAAAGAAAAACAGCTGCCTGTCTGGCGCCTCCGTATAAAGACAGAGTTCCTCCGCCGTCATGATGCGTTCAGCCACGCCTGCGCCCACAGAGCGGCGTTGCTCAATATCCACCCCCACAGGGCTGTCGTGCAGCGCGCACATGGCCATGCCACCAGAATGGCTGAGGCTGAAGTGGACATCGGGCACCGACTTTAGATATGGCTTGCCCTTTGGCTCCAACATAAAGTCGGCCGGCTGCGGCATAAAGCCGCAAACGGTTTTGAGCGTATAGCAAAGCAGCCGGTGGGCCGTCAGCGCCAGCGCCTTGTCGGTATCCCGCCGCATGCGTGCTATACGTTCGCGCTTCTCCTCCCACATACCGTCTGACCAGCCCAAAGCAAGATCAATGGGCGCAGCAGCGGCAAAAAAAACTTTCATGCCCGGTGTTCCAGGTAACCAATGATATCGCTGACCCTAGACAGCTTGCGGATATCCTTCTCCGGTACCACGATATCAAATGCCACTTCGAAAGCACAAACCAATTCCACAAGGTCAAGCGAATTGATGGAAAGATCGCTGATCAGATCCGTCTCCGGTGCGATATGAATGTTGGTGCAGTCTACATGTTCCTCAATGATGTCTTTCACTTTTTCAAACATTTTTATACCTTCCCGAATGTTACCTGATACCTTTTAATTTTCCGCGTTGTTGTTTTGGGGAATTCTGTATCGCGCAGCGCAAAGAGATGGATCTGCTTAAAGCTGGCCAATTCCTTATTTACGATGTCGATATGGGCCTGCAGCTCCTGATGCAGCTGGTTGCCCAGCTCCTGCTTCTTTGCAGGATCCGGATAGATGATAGCCATGAGCTTGTCCGAACCGTTCTCATCGCCCGGCGCTTCCTTCACCATCACCTCGGCAATCAGCGGGCTTTTCAGCATCAGGTATTCAATCTCCTCAGGCATGATATTTTTACCATTTTTAAGAACGATCATGTCTTTGATTCGTCCGGTGACATATAAGAATCCCTGCTTATTCCGGTACCCGAGATCACCAGTTTTATACCAATCGCCATCAAACACTTCAGCGGTGCCCGCTTCGTCATCCAGATAACCCTTCATCACGTTCTGACCCCTCACAAGTATCTGTCCGCCTTCGTCGAAGCGCACCTCGCAGCAAGAAGCCACCCAGCCCACTGAATCGTCCTTATGGCTCAGGTTGCGGTTGGCTGAAACGATGGGTGAGCACTCGGTCGCGCCATAGCCGTTCAGTATCGTCACGCCGAAATCCCTGAACCCCTTCACCAGCTTCGGGTTCAGGTAGGCGCCGCCGCTGATCACGATCTTGAGCCGCCCGCCGAAGGCGCCATCGCGCACTTCATGCAGCAGCTTGTCCCGGATGCCGATACCCAGCGCCGCCGCGATATTTCCCAGCGCGATTCCCGTTTTCAGCTTGCTCTCTTTACCCTGCTTTTTCGCTTTTTCCCAAATGCGTTTGCAGATGGTCTCCACATACAGTGGCACCAGCACCATCACGGTGGGGCGGAAAAGCTGCAGACAGTCCGGCAGATTCTTGACGCCGGGACAAAAAGCAATTGTACAGCCGTAATGGATGGGGCCGAATATACCGCACATGTCCTCATAGGCATGGTTGATGGGCAGCACCGAGAGCAGCACGTCGTTCGGTCTGAAAAGCACCAGCTCGCAGGCCGACACCGTGTTGGCGGCGAGATTCCGGTGGCACAGCATCACGCCCTTGGAGGCACCCGTTGTGCCGGACGTAAAAAGTATCGAGCAGGTGCGCTCCCTGTCGATTTCAATACCGGAGTACCGGTCTGTGCCCTTCTCAAGCAGTGCAAAACCTTCTCCCAGCAGTTCGTCCACCGACAGCTCCGCATCCCGTTTTTTCCCCAGCGATACCGTGACAAGGCCGGGCACGGCGTCTTTAATCAGACGCGCTTCCTCCGCGTACGCGGGCGAAAAAAACAATACCGCCGCGCCGGAACGCTGCACGAGGATTTTGAGTTCTTCCCCGGTCAGTTCTTTGTCCATCGGCACAACGGTGGAGTTGGTGTTGACGATTGCAAAATAGGAAAGCAGCCAGGTGTAGGAATTTTCGCCGACCAGCGCCATGCGCCTTCCGGCAAGGCCGTGGTCTGTCAGCGCGTTGGCCAGCGCACACAGTTCCTCACCAAACCGTCCATAGGTGACCGATTTGTATTCGTTTTTGCCCGTCATGGTGAGGAAGGCTTCTTTGTCCGCATAAAGCCGGGCGCTTCTGTCCGTCAGCTCTTTCAGATCCCGAACGATCTCGGTCGGATTCAAGGGATACTTCTTCATTCGTCTTCCCCCTTATTAATCTCGAGCCCGAAGCCCGTTGCCTTATATTAGCATATGTTTCCCTATGTTTCAACATTATTCGTCAAGACGGGGTTTGTATCTATTCCCAGCATGTACGGATAGCCGCTTGCTCAGTGGGCACTTCGGCTCTTCCTGATAAAGGCGGCGATATGGCTCTGCTCCCTCTCGATGTCCGCAGATGTCACCGGCCCGCGCCCCAACCGGTCGCAAAGGCACAGCAGCGCCACCTCGTCGATGTCCGTCTCCGCCCGCATCGCCCGCGGGTTGTAGTACGGCAAATGCCGCGCATGGTACAGCGCCTGCATGTGCCAGCGTACCAGCGCTCCCACCTCGCGCACAAAAGCCTCATCCTGGCCGCAGTCGCGCAGGAACCGTTCAGCCAGCGCCCTTCCCGCTTTGTCATGGTCGTATGCGGTGATACGCCCGTTGCGCCTCTTCGTGGTTTCCTTCTTGCCCACGTCATGCAGCAGCGCCGCCCACATCAGCGCGCGCGGATTCTTACTCTGACTCTTCAGCATTGCTGCGTTGTCCGTCACCAGCATCGTGTGGCGCCATACGTCGCCCTCCGGGTGATGCACCGGCGACTGCTCCACGCCGGCAAGACCACTCAGCATGTCGAAGGGCGGCCATTCCGGAAACGCGCCTGCGCCAAGCAGGCCGTGGAAATACAGCGACGGTTTTTCATCGCCCATCAGGTGCTTTTCAAATTCGCTAAATACGGCACTTTTATCGCCGACATCCGTTTGTGTCATCATGGTGTTATTATCCGGCACCGATGCACGATTATGCGTTGTTATTTCTCTTCAGCAGACACAAACGCACCGCAGGGAATACGAAATCATCGGCAGCAGATCATTCATCTTCTCATAATCCGGACTCATCGTTTTCTGCAGAGTACATGTGTCTACAGACTGCATAACTGAAATTCGTTGGCTGCTCCCTTATGGCATTGATGTGTCAAAATACATGCAACGTGACGGGGCAGTGATCCGAACCCATCACATCGCTGTTGATCTTCATGCCCTTCACCTTGCCCATTAGTCGCTCTGAGACACAGAAATAATCGATGCGCCATCCTGCGTTGCGGCCGCGCGCGCCGAAACGATACGACCAGTAGGTGTACATGTCCTTCGCGTCCGGATTCAGACGGCGGAACACATCCGCGAAACCTGCGTTGAGCAACAGCGTAAAGTCCTCGCGCTCCTCATCGGTGAAGCCCGCGTTGCGCCGGTTGGCTGCCGGGTTTTTAAGGTCGATCTCCTGATGCGCCACATTGAAATCCCCGCAGACCACGACTGGCTTTTTCACATCCAGCTTCTTCAAATAGTCGCGAAACGCCTCGTCCCATGTCATGCGGTACGGCAGGCGCTTTAACTCCTCCTGCGAGTTGGGTACATAGACGTTTACCAGATAGAATTCGCCGTATTCCAGCGTGATCACGCGCCCCTCACTGTCGTGCTCAGCCGCGCCGATGCCATAGGTCACCGCCTCGGGCTGCCGCTTGGTGAACACCGCCGTGCCGGAATAGCCCTTTTTCACCGCATCATTCCAGTAGCAATGCCAGCCCTCCGGTGCAAACTCGAAGTCCCCGCGCTGCATTTTGGTCTCCTGTATGCAGAAAATGTCCGCATCCGCCTCACGGAAGAAATCCTCAAACCCCTTGCTCCAGCAGGCGCGCAGACCGTTCACATTCCATGTCACAATCTTCATTGACCCCATCCCCCTTTGTTATAATATATCACGCGCCCCGCAGAGCGGAAAAGATCATTCCTTATCTGAAAAGCTTCTTATACGCCCCGTAGCCCTCCTCTTCCAGCCTCTCCAGCGGCACGAAGCGCAGCGCGGCTGAGTTGATGCAGTAGCGCGGCCGGCCGTTCGGTCCATCGTCGAACACGTGCCCGAGGTGCGCGTCCGACACCTTCGTCCGTACCTCGGTGCGTATCATGCCGTGGCTCACGTCTCTTTTTTCGGTCACGCGCGGGCCGTCCACCGATTTTGTAAAGCTGGGCCAGCCGCAGCCCGAGTCGAACTTGTCCAGTGATGTGAACAACGGTTCTCCGGTGATGACGTCCACATACAGCCCCGCCGCATGGTTGTCCCAGTATTCGTTGCGAAACGGCGGCTCCGTCGCGCTGCGCTGTGTCACCTCATACTGCATCGGCGAAAGACGCGCTTTAAGTGCATCGTCACTCCACACCTTACCGATAAACGCCTCGCGGCCCGATCCCCGCTTGTACCGCCCATAGTGCTCCGGGTTCTTTTTGTAGTATTCGCAGTGATGACCCTCGGCAGGCCAGAACGGGGCGACAGGAAGTATCTGCGTATATACTTCTGCGCCCAGCAGCCTCGCCACGCGCTTTTTGGAGTCTTCCGCTGCTGCACGCTGCGCCTCGTCCGCGTAGAATATCGCCGTCTTGTACTGCGAGCCCCTGTCCGCGAACTGCCCGCCTGCGTCCGTGGGGTCTATCTGCCGCCAGAACACATCCAGCAATTGATCATACGCCACGGCATCCGTGTCATATGTCACGCGTACTGCCTCGTAATGCCCTGTCGCACCGGAACATACCTGCTCATAGGTCGGGTTCTCGCGCCTGCCGCCGGTATATCCCGGCTCGACACTAATCACGCCATCCAGCTTAGCGTAGGGCGGCTCCATACACCAGAAGCATCCGCCTGCAAATACCGCAGTTTTCTCGTTCATGCTCTTTCCTCCTTCCGTGCCGTCCGCAGCGCCTTCATAAACGCCGTGGGCACCGGCTTTCTCTCAAATTGTTCCCAGCTCACCCATTCCAATGCGCCGCTCACCGGGAATTCCTCATTCAGTTTGTAACCAAGTATGTCCATCTCCCAGCGCCGGTGCGTAAACACATGTACCGCATGCCCCGCAGGTTGCCCTGCTGGCAGCCGAATGCCGTATTTCTCCGTCAGGATTTCTTCAGCTGGCCTGTCCCCGTGTTTTTCGACGTTGGGAAACCCCCACATGCGTGCCAGCAGCGTTTCGTCCCGCCGGTGCTCCAGCAGTACCGCATCCGGCGTTTGCGCCACCACCACCCACAATTTCACCACCTGCTGCTTGCCCTTGGGCTTTTTCACAGGCAGCTCGTCCACTATGCCCCTTTGACGCGTCACGCAGCCCTCTGCCACCGGACAGGCCGCGCAGCTTGGTGAGACGGGTCTGCACACCAGTGCTCCCAGCTCCATCAGCGCCTGTGTGAAATCACTGGTGGCGTCCCGCGGCATCAGCGCCTGTACGCGCGTTTCCACTTGCTTGCGCGTCTGCGGCAGCATGATGTCGTCCGCTATGCCATTCGCCCGTGCGAACACGCGCAGCACATTGCCGTCCACCGCCGCGTGCGGCAGCCCCAGCGCGATGCTCGTCACCGCCCCCGCGATGTACGGTCCCACGCCGGGCAGCCTGCGCCACCCCTCCAGCGTATCGGGGAACACGCCGCCGTTTTCCGCAACCTGCTTCGCCAGCTTGTGCAGGTTGCGCGCCCGGGAGTAGTAGCCCAGTCCTTTCCACGCGTCCAGCACCTCCTCCTCGCTCGCCGCCGCCAGCGCCATCACATCGGGAAAACGCGCCAGAAAGCGATCATAGTACCCCAGCACCGTCTCCACCGTGGTCTGCTGCAGCATCATCTCGGACACCAGCACCGCATAGACATCGCTCGTCTTCCGCCACGGCAGATCCCTCTTGTTCGCGCTATACCAATTCAGCAGTTTTGCTGTATCCATTCCGCCTCCGTCTTATTGCAACTCGTTCTTATTATAGCACAAAAGAGGGTTCCGAAAAGCCCTCTTTACTGACTCCTTGAAAACAAACGCTCTAATTATTCAGCTGCTACGACCAGCTCTTTTGCATCCACACCGGTAATCTTCTGACAGACATCCTCCTGCTCGCTGCTGAGCTTCACGGCGGTTCCATCCTGCCTGTAGGAGGAGAGCACGCCATGCATCACAGTGAACTCATGCTTGCCCAGCCTGTATTTCCGTAAGAATATCAGCATCAGTGCAAGGAAAACAACAGGCACCGCACAGAACAGCAGCTTGATGCCTATTGGTGTAAGCGGTTCAATATTTCCTGGACTCACCACCGTATCATAAAATTCAAAAACTTCGAGCATAATGCCCGTTGCTCCCACCACGAGGCCGCCGGACAGCTTGCGCAAAAAGGTGGATACACCAGAGTAGAGGCCTTCCCTGCGCTTCCCTGTCATCAGCTCGTCTACATCGGATATGTCCGGCAGTATGGACCACGAAACCAGGTTGCAGCCTGCCGCGCCGATACCGATCAGAGCGCAAACTACCACAACGAGCATGTCCGGTGTTTGAGGCGTAAAGGAGAATATGAATATATTCGCCAATATCCACACGCCAGCCGCAATATAGCCGGGAATTTTTTTCCCGAATTTCTGCGCGACGCGGGAAAACACAATGATGAAGATGAGCTGAACGACAAGTATCGCGCCCATCGCCATTTCAAAAAGATGATCCTTTTGCAGCGACACACTCAAATAGAATACGGCAAGCGCCATCGCCACATCAATGGCCATCTGCGAGAAAATGAAGGTGAGCGAATAGGTCCGGAATGATCTGTTCTTCAGCACTGAGAACCATTCTTTATATGAGAAACCGGCTTTGCTTTCGCTTTTCGTATTCTCCCATGTGCCAAAAAAAACGGCTATCCAACTGACGCCGAACACCGCGCCGAATATAACTGCCATCACCAGGTAACCCGTCTGCTGCGCGGCAAAGGCACCTGTGATCATACCCGGCAGAATGCCGCAGAGTATGGCGGCTCCGGCGGAAAAGCTGAGCCGGACACCAGTGAAGGCGCTGCGCTTGTTGTAATCACTTGTCATGTCAGCGAGTATGGCGTTGTAAGGCACCATCACGACGGTGAAGGAGGTTGAGAAGAATATGAACGTTACCATGTAGTAGATAATTTTTATGGTTTCATTCGCGATGCCGAAGGAATACCAGAGCATCACCCAGGAAACAAGCACAGGCGCAGCACCGACAAGAAACCAGAAACGCCGCCGTCCGTGTTTAGACTTTGTTCTGTCCGATAGCATGCCCATCAGCGGGTCTGTCACCGCATCCCACGCCTTCCCGACAAAAATGATGGCTCCGGCCCATACACCGGACAGCCCTTCCACCCGGGTCAGAAACACCAACAGCAGCAGCCCGACGATGAGAAAGGAGCCGCCGCCGTAGATATCCCCGCAGGCATACGCTATTTTCCCGAAAACATTGTTGCGTTCTTTCATGTCACTTTACCTCTTCAAAATACTTGTCCCTGATCAGACGCACCGACAGCACCCATTTCATCATCTCCCTGCGGTTCTCCAGCACAAACCGATGGATATCCTCGCCCACGGCCACCTCGATATATTCATTTGCCGCATAGGGGATCATCGGTATATTCATCATGGGCAGCGTCAGTTCCACCGTCTCACCCTTGACTGCGCCGCTATACGTGATGGCTTCACGCGTCAGGCGCAGGACGCCATGCCCCTGATGCTGATACCCGTATTTGCCCGGCTCGGCAAACAAAAGCTCCGTGTTTGCCGTGAGCTTAAATGCCAAATCGTCTGTTTCCCTGTCGAGGCACTCCTTTTGGAAGTCGTACCACCGGTCAATGCCGTCGAAGAAAACGGTGTCTGCCGTCTCAGGCTCGAACAACAGATACCTGTTCATCCGGACTGCGTTCCCGCAAGACTCACAGTGTAGCCGGTCGCCTGCCGACCGCAGTGTAAACTCGCTCATGCAGCGGGGGCATTTATACAGCACGTATTCCACCCCTGCGGCAGGCTGCTTGCTGCGAAAAGGTATCATCCTTTGCCGCTGCCACTTATAATCATCAAAGTTTATGGCATCCATCAGCTGCTGATAGATTTGCTGTAACGTCAGCGTTTTGATTTCGTCAACCGTGAGTATCGGCATAACCGTTGTCTCCAACCGCCCATATCGGGACTTTTTGGACCAGCGTGGTCTTGTGAGATATCCGCCATCCGTTTTCAGCGCAATAACGGGAACGTGCAAAAACTTGACCAGCTTCGCAATGCCAAATACCGCAAATCCCCCCGGCCTGCCTTCGTTGGACAGGCAGCCATGCGGAAAAAGGGCAACAGCACGGCCTGAGTCAACGCAATACTTCATGCTTCTGATCGAGTCGACATCGTTTGTGAACTGATGCTTGGGGATCACACCCAAGAGGGTAAAAAAGAATTTGAGCATCGGATTGCGAAAGAAGTTGTACGCACCCACATAATTCATACGCACAGGAAACATGCTGACACTGCTGATGATATAGTCCAGCCAGCAGCTGTGGTTGGCTATCACCAGATACGGTGGCGATACTCCCGACATGTTTATTTTTTTAACTTTGTGTTGATGAACCAGACGGAAATAAGGCTTGAAAAAAGAGGCGACAGTATAATACAAAAAAGCGTTGGGCTTTCTGATCTTCCCTCTCACAATACCTCTATGCCCCATCAATAATATAAGGACAGTATATCAGATAAATATCCGAAAATACATATAATTTTTTGATACAATGAAGCGCCTGTACCCGGTGCTTTTTTTATTCAGCTTCCGTAAACTCACTGACATCAATCTGAATTCAGACTGTTTTTTCCAATAAATCTTCCGGCAAATATACATATTCCATTCTTTTTCATATCTGTCACCGCATATTAATTTGCCATTGCTCATACCTACTAATAAATGATATTATTCTCTTTCTTCAGCTTGTTTTTGGGACGTCAACTATTTTGTAGACAATTTGCTAAGCTACCCTGTCTGACCTCTCCGTTTTCTCTGCTTTCAATGATTTAAGATATTCTTTCGGTGACATATATCCAAGCCTTTTCTGGATTCTCTTC
>JAEZHF010000007.1 GCA_023416745.1 Bacillota bacterium | reverse complement strand
GGAAATTGCTATGATAATGCGATGACCGAAAACTTCTTCAGCATTCTGAAGGTTGAGTGTATCCGTCGGCACAAACCGAAGACGATCAATGAGGCTCGACTCTTGATTCAGAACTATATCCACTTCTATAACCATGAGCGTATCCAGCTCAAATCAAAACTGACGCCGCTTGAAAAACGACGCCAGTCGGCTTAATCTTATGAATTCCTGCGACAGGGCTCTTTATCCGTGGCTACTCGGCAGGGTTCAGTCCATTTTTTAGACAGCCCTTTTTATTTCCTTTTTTCTGGTTGTCTGCCCTGTCCCGTTTTTCACCCACATAAAAATTTTCCGCTCATATCCAGTTGATTTTTTAATAAAATCGAATATACTATCTATAGAACTTATGTTCTTTAGGTGGGTATCATGAAGCAGCGCGTCATTTTACATTCGGATATGAACAACTTTTATGCCAGCGTGGAGTGCGTACATCGGCCCGAGCTGCGCGGCCTGCCCGTGGTGGTGGGCGGAGACGAGGATCTGCGCCACGGCATCGTGCTGGCCAAAAACTATCTCGCGAAGGCCACGGGCATCAAAACAGGGGAAGCGCTGTGGCAGGCGCGGCAGAAATGCCCCGGCCTTATGGTGCTGCCTCCCAACTATCCGCTCTATCTGCGCTACGCCAAGCTGGCGCGGCAAATCTACGCAGACTACACCTCACGCATCGAGCCGTTCGGGCTGGATGAGGCGTGGCTTGACGTGAGCGGCGAAGACGGCGAGCGTGTCGCCAACGCCATCCGTGACCGCGTGAAGAACGAGCTGGGCGTTACCGCATCGGTGGGCGTCAGCTACAACAAGATATTCGCCAAGTTGGGCTCGGACATCAAAAAGCCGGATGCCACCACGGTGATCAGCGAAGATAACTACAAAGCGGTGGCTTGGCCGCTGCCGGTGGACGAACTGCTCTATGTGGGGCGCGCCACGCGCCAGAAGCTGATGAAGATCGGCGTATCCACCATCGGCGCGCTGGCGGAGACGCCCGCACCGCTGCTGCACGGCTTGTTCGGCAAAGTGGGCGATGTGCTGCACAGCTTTGCCAACGGCTTCGACGAATCACCCGTGATGCAGATGGACGAAGAATCGCTGATCAAGTCCGTCGGCAACTCCACCACCACCCCGCGCGATCTCGTCTGCGACGAGGACATCAAGGTGACGCTATACGTGCTGTGCGAGAGCGTGTGCGCACGCCTGCGCGAGCATGGTTTCCTGGGCCGCACAGTCGCCATCTCAGTGCGGGACAACGAGCTGCAGCGCTTCGAGCGGCAGGTGAAGCTGCCCAAGCCGTCCTGCATATCCGGTGAAGTGGCCGCGGCGGCGATGGCGTTGTTCCGGCAGCACTACAAATGGCCAAGGCCGGTGCGCAGCCTCGGCGTGCGTTGCACCGACCTGATCTCTGCCGCCACGCCCCTGCAGCTGTCGCTGTTCAGCGACGAGGAGAACCGCCAGAAGCAGGAGACACTCGACCGCACGGTGGATGACCTTCGACGCCGTTTCGGACACTTCGTCATCCAGCGCGCGTCGGTGCTGGGGGACGGGCCGCTCGGCGGCATCAACCCCAAGGGCGACCATATCATTCACCCGGTGGGATTTTTTAAGGATGGTATGCTGCAATGAAGGAAAGGCGCTACGAGAACGCGAACAAAGTATATATCAAGGTGGAGGCGCTGTTTTACCCGGACGGCCAGCTGTATCCGCAGGCCTTCTGGTGGGAGAGCGGCCGCCGTTACAGTGTGGATAAGGTACTGGACGTGCGCCGCGCTGTCAGCCTGAAGGCGGGCGGCATGGGCATTCGCTACACCTGCCTGGTGCACGGCCATCAGACCTGCCTGTTTTTTGAAGAGGACCGCTGGTTTTTGGAACGGAGGGAACCCAAATGTGCGGACGTTACCTGATTGCAATGGAAGACGAGATCATCGAGATGCGCGAGATACTGGACGAGATCAACGAACGGTACAAGGATACGCCGGAAGCGGCTGCTGTAAAGACGGGAGAAATATTCCCCACCGAAACAGCGCCTGTGCTGGTGCGAGGTGGCGGGAAGCCGCAGGCCGTGCAGATGAAATGGGGCTTCCCCAAGTGGCAGGGCAGCGGCGTCATCATCAACGCGCGTGCCGAGACCGCGCAGGACAAGCTGACGTTCCGGCCTTCACTGGAAACCCGGCGGTGCGTTGTGCCCACCACGGGCTTTTTTGAATGGCGTCAGGAGGAGGGCAAAACGAAGACCAAATACCTCTTCCGCCTGCCCGAAACCAAGATGCTGTATCTCGCGGGGCTGTACAACGTGTTCCGCGACGGCGCACACCCATACGACGCGTACGTGATACTGACCGCCGGTGCCAACGCGTCCGTGACGCCGTATCATAACCGCATGCCGTTGGTGCTGCTGCCGGACGAGATCCATGCGTGGCTCACCGATACGGCGTTTGCGTACGAGCATGTGCAGCGCCCCTGCCGCGCAATGCTGGAGGCCGCCGCCGCATTGTGACAGCCTGGCAAGGTTGCGCTTGTACCCTTATTGCCGTATAATGTATGCATTGGGCTGAGTATCCAAGCATGGAACGGCCTGCTCCAAGGAGAAACACAGATGAAGAAACTGTCCGTTGTACTGACCGTATGCATGATACTGACCACACTGGCCGGGTGCGCCCCTGTCGCCGCAAACGACGGTCCCCTCGTTGTCGCGATGGAGCTGGCTTATCCCCCGTTCGAGACCAAGGACGACGCGGGCAATCCCTCGGGCGTCAGCGTGGACTTCGCCAAAGCCTTCGGTGAGTACATCGGGCGCGAGGTGGTAATCGAAAACACCGCGTGGGACGGCCTGATACCGTCGCTGCAGACGGGCAAGGCGGACATGATCGTCTCCTCCATGACCATCACCGAAGCGCGCAAGGAAACAGTGGATTTCTCCGTACCTTACGCCAATGCGCTGCTCGCTATACTCGCAAACAAGGATGCAGGTATTGCGTCCATTGAAGACCTCAACCAATCCGGCAAGAAACTCGCGGTGAAGACGGGCACCACCGGCCACACGTATGCCGAATCGAACCTGACCAACGCCGAGCTGATCGTGCTGGCGGACGAAAGCGCCTGCGTCACCGAAGTGGTTCAGGGCAAGGCTGACGCTTTCATATACGACCAGCTGACGATATACCGCAACTGGAAAGCCAACGAGGACACGACGGTTGCCGTGTTCATCCCGTTCCAGGACGTGGAGCAGTGGGGTGCCGCGGTGAAAAAGGGCAATACGGCGCTGCTGGACAAGCTCAACGAGTTTATCCCTAAGTTTGCCGCCGAAGGAGGCTTCGACAAACTGACGGAAAAATACCTCTCCCTAGAAAAAGCTGCTTTCGACGAACTGGGCTTCCAGTGGTTCTTCGACGTGAAGTAATGAAACTGAAAAACCTCTTTCTGTCAGATAAAGAATACAAAGCGCTGCCGCTCAAGGCGGCGTTCAATTTATTACTGCTGACTGCAGCCATCGTCGCGGTGTTCTGGCTGTCGCTGTCTGCTGTCGGCGTCACGCTGGATTTTTCCTTCGTCAGCCGATTCCGTGCGCGCATCGGGCAGGGCTTTGTGATGACGCTGCTGGTCAGCATCGCCAGCTTTGCCGTCAGCCTTGTGCTGGGTGTCGTCAGCGCACTGGGGCAGGGCTCGCGCGTGCTGCCTGTCCGTTACCTGAGCAAGCTGTATGTCTATTTTATCCGCGGCACGCCGCTCATCATGCAGATATATCTGTTTTTCTATATCATCGGCACCGCATGGGGTATCACCGACCGCTTCGTCGCGGGTGTGCTCACGCTGTCCATATTCGAGGGCGCGTACATCAGCGAGATCGTGCGCGGCAGCCTGCTGTCCATCGACGCCACGCAGTGGGAAGCCGCGAAGGCTGTGGGTTTCAGCCACCGCCAGACACTGCGCTTCGTGGTGCTGCCGCAGATGGTGGCGCGCACGCTGCCGGCGCTGACCGGCCAGTTAGCCTCCGTCATCAAGGACTCATCTCTGCTCTCGATGATCGCCGTATCGGAGCTGTTTCAGGCGATGCGCGAAATCAGCGCCACTAACTTCAAGCTGTTTGAGGTGTATTTCCTGCTGGGGCTGCTATACCTGTGCCTCACGCTGCCCGTCACGCTGGTCACCAAACGGCTGGAAAGGAAGTACCGCTATGAAGCTTGAGCTCACCGGCCTTTCCAAAAGCTTTAACGCACAGCACGTGCTGGGTCCCGTGGATTTCGCGGACGATGTCGACACACTGGCTGTGGTCGGTCCGTCGGGCAGCGGCAAATCCACGCTGCTGCGCATCATCGGCGGCCTGTTATCCCCCTCCGAAGGACGGGTATTTCTAGACGGTATCGAGGTGCCGCAGGATGAAAAAAGCCTGATGGCTTACCGGCGGCACATCGGCTTCGTGTTTCAGCAGGGCGGGCTGTTCCGCCACATGACCGCGCGGCAGAACATCACGGTACCCCTCGTGCGCGCACACGGCCTCTTACAGGCCGAGGCGGATGAACGGGCGAATGCCCTGTTATCGCGCTTCGAGCTGCTCAGCCAGGCGCACAAACGGCCCCACGCGCTCTCCGGCGGTGAGCAGCAGCGCATCGCCATCGCGCGCGCCATCGCGCCGCGCCCCAGCCTGTTGCTGCTGGACGAGCCCACCAGTGCGCTCGACCCCGAGTTCACCACCGAGGTGCTTGACATGGTGAGTGAGCTCAAAACGGACGGCATGCGCTTCATCATCGTAACGCACGAGATGGGCTTTGCGCGGCATGCATGCGAACACGTCGCGTTCCTATATGAAGGCCGTCTGTGCGAATACGGCTCCAGCGCCGAGCATTTTACTCGCCCGCAGACGCCTGAGTTTTCCCGCTTCCTGAGCAAACTGCTGGAGTGGAACATCAACAAAGCGTAGGTCGACACACGCCGAATCAGCCGGGGTCAGGCATTGATACGTTTTCGTCGTCGGGAATAATCGGGCTTTCCATCTGCTCCGGCGGAGCGGGCGTTTCTGCAGCCGTTGGAGCAGGGTATTGATTTTTATTCGCCTTGTGATCAGCCCTTGACAGTGAGCCGTTTTCTTCGTCGGAAATAACCGACGCTTCAGGCGATATTGCATCAGGAGTATCATCCCTTTTATCATCCGTACACGCAAAAAGGAACGTCAGCAATAAAATGCATAGAATAATGATTATTCCTATCGCCATATGAACCTCCCTTTGATTGGTCGTGTCTTCTGTTAAGCCGCTAGGTTATTAATTCTGTATTATTATCTATTTCCCTTTATATTCAGAATATGTTCGGTTTTTGATAAACAAAAAGGGAGTTTCCCCGACGTGGTCACTTCACTTTGCTTTGCCCCTCGATATTCGTTCTTTTATTCCATCCAACCATCAAAACCCGTACGGAACCCGCCGTCAATGTCAGCAGGAATGACGGTGCTGAATATCCGATGGCCGTCCACTTCGATGGTAATCGCCTTGCCTTTCATGCGCTTTGTTAACGCCTCGCTCAGCTCAACCATTCCACTGACACCCCCGCGTACCTGCTTACCGCTAAGCGCCACAAACACCTCATTCCTCTTTCGACTTAGCTGGTGTATAGTCCGCAGTAGCTCCTCCTGTCCAAGTCTGTCAAGGCCAAACACCATTACTGTGACATTCCGCCACAGAAGCAGCAACGAAAGGATCAGAAGCAACACCACCCCCAGAACAGCGGCCGGTATCCACCACCAAGAAGCCGACGCCGGCTGTGCCTCCGGTATCTCCTCTGCCGGTGTGTTTGTACTAGGCTGTGCATCACCTTCTGTATCTGGACCGGCCTGAGGGACCTCTTCACCGGGGATGGTATTATCCCCTGTGTCGGGGATTCCCTCTCCGTCGCCATCACCTGCTCCCGGCCCGCCGCCGCCACCAGTCGGCGTCTTGCGCGCTGTGACGGTTGTCGTCCCCTGCCAGATCACTTCATTGGTTAGCTGCGACCGCACCCGAAACAGCAGATCCGCGTCATGGTAGGGCCGCCGTGTCGCAGCAAACGCAGCCGCGTCTATGGTCACCACCACATCATATGCCTCGCCTATATTGGCGGCATCCACTGCGGCCGGAGGATTAAACGCAACGGTATATGGCAGCGCGGAACCCGTCCCCCGGGCGTCCATGCTGCCGGGCACAAGCTCTATCGCGAGCTGTTCTCCGCTGTACAACAGCAGATCGTTCACGGCAAACTGACCGATTACTGCCCGTGTATTCGGATACCGCACAGTGACATTAGGCGGCAGGGCGAACTCGTAGATCGGTTGGACAACAGCGGTGATGTCAGTATCTAGGAAGCCCGGCCCTTCTGCCGCCGATACCAATGGCTGCGCCGTGAAGACGATCAGAACTGCCAATATGGCAAATATCCAATGCTTATTCTTCAAGCGTGTCTTGCTGTATTTTCCCATTATATCGAACCCCGTCATTTTTCATGGCAATAGTAAATGTCATAATCCCTGTATAGTTTCCCGAATGGGTAATATCGGCGGTATTGACACCGACAGAGCCTTTTTCCTTATCGTTCTGCTTAAAGAGCGCAAACAGGCCACCATCACTCACGGCCTTCTCATGGTTGCGCAGGAAGTACCCCAGATGCTGACCTTTATACGACATTTTAAAAGTGCTGCTAACGCGCACCTGAATACCTCCACCATCGTCGATCTGGACATCCTTGGCTTCAATGACAAAAGGCTGCGTGCTAACACCTGTGCCTTTCTGCAACTTCCCAAAATCCACCGTTCCCGGAATAACGATGGTATAAGTGGGGTCAACAACCGACGGTTCATTTTCGAGTCCTGAAACCATAGACGCCTCTGTGACATTCACCTGCATTTCTGCGTACTTCAGTGACCCATCCAGCGCCTTGGCAGTCACCGTCACAATACCGGCATGTTTTCCGGTGAGCAAGCCCGTTTCCGCATCAATTTCTGCCGCACCGCTGCCATCCACCGTCCGCACCGACCACGCCACCTTGTCTGACGCACCGCTTGGCTCCACACGGGCTGCCATCTGCAGCGTCTTGCCTACTTCCACCGTATTGTCGCCTGTCGCCGTGTCCACTGTTATGCCCGTTACATAAGCCGCGGCCGGCGCTGCGGATACCCTTCCGACGAACTGCCCATCCTCGAAGGATTTCGGAAAGACGCCGGTTATCCACAAGCGGACATCCGTCCCGATAATCTCACCGGACAGCGCAGCCACGCCGTTGTCATCGATGGCTGCTTTGAGGTCACCCTTAATATCGCCGTCCACCGTGCCGGTCAGCGTGGCGGTGTGGTCCGCAAAATCCGTTATAGTACCCGAAACAATCAACGTGATGGTGGGCGTGTCCGGGTCGTCAGTCAGCGTGCCGGAAACCGTGCTGCCCTCTGAAACCTGCATCACGCCCGAAACGTTGAAGTTATACGCCGGATCATCGGCCAGCGCTGTCACAGCGCTCAGGCACGCTACCAGGCCAACGATCAATATCACGGCCAGAATTCTCTTCATCTACCCGCTCCTTGGAACTTTGGTATTACTTGCTTTACGCAAGGCAAGCCGTAGCCGCTTTTCAGCGGATACGGCTGCCGTGCATTCGTTTGAGCTTATTGATACGCAATCGTAAACGTCATCGTATCGCTGTAGATGCCTGCTGTGGTAATGCCGGCGGTGCTCGGCACGCTGACACTACCGTTCTCAATGTGATCCTTTGTAAACGTCACAAACGTTCCGTTATTCAACAATTTCGCTGGGACGCTGTTATACAGCTCGTAATCCAGCGTTGCGCCGCCGCTCGTGCTGAGCTTAAAGTCGCTTACTACAGACACGACAATGCTCTTGCCCGCTTCAATGATCACGCCCTGCGCTTCCACTGGGAAATCCTGTTCCGGTAGTGCACCGTCCTTCTGCAGCGTACCCAGATTCACCGTTGCGGGAATGATAATGGTGAAGGTGGGGTCGACGCCCGCAGTCACCACGGTGTCTTTTAAATGAGGTGACGGAGAGTCGTTCTGGATATTGAGCTGGGACGGATCAAACCCCTCTATGTCACCTCCCCAGTAAACGTCGTCTGAACTTATTTTCACATTGGGGGAAGAAAGGCATCTCACAGCGCCATAAATGTCCGATCCGGTAATCGTTACGTTGCCGCTAGAGCCATCTCTAAAAATGATCGCTCCCAACCACGGATCCCCCGTTCCTGTAGACGACAGCAGTGAATCGATAATATTCACAGTGCCGGCGTTAGCACCAGGGCCGATCCAAAGCGCAAACTCCCTGACCTCAACTCTTACCTTCTTTATCGTTATGTTGCTGCAGTTCTGAAGATTGAAACCGTCTGCAGAATCCGTTACAGTAACGTCTTCAATTGTAATCCCTGTGCAGCGCGCTTGGATGGCGCTGGCACTGAGACCTGTAAACTTACAGTTGTGGACCACTGTTCCATACGCGGTATTGCCACTTGAAGAGCCGGCCTGAATACCACGGTTTATAAATGTACAGTCTTCAACTGTTACATTATGCGCATACCCATAATTTATTGGAGGGACGGTCTCAAACTTCTTCAGATCGATCGCCCAATACGGCGATGAACCCGGCTTAAACGTCAGATTTCTGATCGTCAGCGTTTCCGTTCCGCCCGACCGGCCGCCGCCGTGAACAATTATTTGCCCGTTGAAAACGGCTTCGCCCTGTCCGGTAATGATGATGTTTTTCCCGGCTTGCTGAAGTATCTTTACCTCTTCGCTATAAGTTCCCGCCGGGATAATGATTTCTGTCGTCCCTGTACCCACTGCATTCACTGCTTGCTGTATTGTCGCATAGTCGGTCCCAACAGTCAGTGTCGTGTCCGCCGCCATCGCGACCGTCGGTACCATCGCCAGCACCATCACCAGCGCCAGCACCAAAACCAGTATCTTTTTCATTTTGTATCTCCTTTTGTTTATAATTGGCGGCTTTTTGGCCGCATTTATACTGTGCAGGGTTTCACGCTCACTGCGCGATCAGCTTGATCCTAACCTCGGCTCCGTTCATCGACGCCAGGCCGTCCAAGCTGAATGTATCGTATTTCACCACCGCGTCATATTCACCGGGGTCCAGCGCTTTGCTCAGGCTGATGTCATACAGGCCCTTGCCGGGCTCTATCATTTTCGACTTATACAGCTCAGTGCCGTCGTCCAGCAGCAGGCTGATTTCAAAGTAACACGGGTTGCCCTCAGGGTTCTGGAAATTCACCTTCACGTCCTTTTTGCTCGCATCCACCGTGATGCTCTTGTAGCCGGGTATCGCGATGCCGGGTACCACACCGCCGGTGTCCTGAGGCTGAACGCCTTCCCAGTCAACCGCGCCTTCTTCCAGCTCCAACTGCTTGCCCGCTTCCGCCACCTGCTCGTCCGGTACGGAGGCCACCTGCTGGATCTTGTCCATATTCAGCGCGAACACAACCCCCGCCGCAATCAATATCAGGCAGGCAGCGAATATTCCAAGGCGCGCCGGCAAAGCGCTTTTGAGCAGCACCACATAGCGGTCTTCCCCCACGGACAGATACCCTTTTTCATGATAGAGCAGCCGGTTGTGAGCTTTATAGGCATACACAGGCCGTTTCCTTTTGCCTTCCAGCACGCCGATCGGTGTCTTTTTGCTTCCGGGAACGAATTCTGCGGCACGCTCGAAGTCCTGACCGGGATAGAGGCTTTTCATTTGTTTTTTGGTGTAGCATTTGATTTGATGGCCGCCGCTCTGATACCGTCCGCCGTAGTTCTTTTTCGGCTGATGCTCCAGTACCTGCTGCGAAGGCAATTGTGATTGCTTGTCCATGTTTTGTTCCTTTCTGTGAATTGGACTTATACCAGCGCAAACCCGAAGGCTTGACGCAAAAGACGGTAATAAACCCAAAATAAAAGCCGCGCTCATAAACTGAGGCGGCTGAACGATCATGGCGTAACGAAACGACTACGCTTTAGACTTCTCGCTTTGCGTCCCTGGCTTTCGCACAGGTTTGCTTTTCACAACAAAATAAAGACTCCATAGTCCAGCAATGTATTACCCCACTCACGAAATATAAAATTCCCTAAAGTTAAACAAATAAAATGATCTGATTAGAAGATGGATCCTTCTATCTTTTTCTGCTATATTTTTCTTAAATTAAGAATAGCATAGGCATTATGGCATGTCAATGCAATATGTCCCTATTTTTCATTTATTGATCATATTTTAACACAAAAAAACAAAAAAAGACCCTTTTCTAAGGTATTTTTTAATCCGGGCTATAAGTTACTCGGGCTGCGCTTTTTGCTTATTCTTCTGCGTCAGCAGCGATACCACCACCAGCGTGATAAAGCTTATGGGGACAGAGATGATTGCAGGGTTGTTGATGGGTATCGGGGCTTTCACATTCACAAGGTGATACACGTTATTGTACGTCTCCTGAGACAACAGTATTAGCCCAAGCGACAGCACCAGCCCGGTAATAATCCCGGCGACGACGCCTTCTTTGGTCGTCTTCTTCCAAAACAATATCATGACGATAGCGGGAAGATTGGCGGATGCTGCCACAGCAAACGCCCAACCAACCAGATATGATACGTTCATACCCTCAAAAACCAGCCCGAGCAGTATAGCCACTCCGCCGATGCATACTGCTGCGATACGCGTGGCACGCACCTTCGCTTTGTCAGTCATGTTTTTTCCGGCGTAACGGTCCATCAGGTCATGGGACACAGCGCCTGAAGAAGCAATAATCAACCCGCTCACCGTACCGAGTACTGTCGCGAAAGCAAGCGCTGAAATGATTGCAAATATCAGTATGCCAAACGACTTGGCCAGAAGCGGTGCCGACATATTGTCATTGGACAGGTCCACAACGCCGCTGACCATCGCGCCCAGCCCCATATAGAGCGTCAGCACATAGAACAGGCCGATCACTGCAATGGCGACGATCGTGGATTTTCGCGCTGACGATGGGTTCGGCACGGTATAATACCGGATCAAAATATGCGGCAGCGCCGCTGTTCCCAAAAATAACGCCAGCATCAGCGACACAAAATCGAGCTGCTGCAATGGTGTGGCACCCTTGCTGGCATCCACTTTGTATTTGAGGCCGGGCTTCATGACATCTTCACCGGCGGTCGGTACCTGAAAATATATCGTGGTAATACCGCTCCCGTCCGTAATCACTGTTTTGTCCCAGCGTATCACGGTGCCGTCCCGTATTGTTTCGATAAAGGAAAACGGGTCAAGCGTATTCGTCTCTTCCACGGCAACGCCATCCTGCATAATCTCAGACATGTTGCCCACCTGATAAAACGCACCGGCTTCCTTGGGCTGCCCGTTATAAAGCGTCCGTCCGTCACTCAGGCTTGCCACCGTCTGCGTTTCGGAAAGCAACATGGATTCCTCGTCAAGCATCCACACCGTTTCCATGCCGCCTTTTCCCAGCTTCACAAAACGGTGACCCTTTGCATCAGTAAAATCATCTATGACGGCATATGCATCGTCAGACAGCTGTAGATTTCCCGGCTCCACACTTTCTGCCTGCAGCGTGACGAATTCATGATACGGCACATCACCACCCTGATCCGGCTTGGTGGAAATGCCCCGCGACATGATCAGAAAAACCAGCACGATCGAGAAAATGACCAGCATCGCTCCCTTTAAGAACTGAACGTAAGTCGTGGAAGCCATACCCGCTGTGGTTACAATCACGATCACGATCACGCCAACCAGCACAACGCCCACCCAGTAAGGCAAACCGAAAAGCGGCGTCACCAGTGACCCTGCACCCACCATCTGCGGAATGAGATAAAACAAAGAAACGAGCAGCGTGCTGACTGCTGCCCAAAGCTGAATACCCTTGCTGTTGAATTTTTTATCCAGAGCGTCGGTAAATGTATATTTTCCCAAGCGTTTCATCGGCTCGGCAATAACAAACAGTGCCACAATCCAGCCTGCAAGGTAACCAATTGAATAAAGAAAACCGTCGTAGCCGTACATGGCTATCATGCCGCAGATGCCCAGAAAAGACGCCGCCGACAGATAATCACCCGCAAACGCGATACCGTTCACCGACCAGTGGATATTTCCACCGGCTGCGAGATAACCTGATGCGGATTTTGCTTTTTTCGCATAACGAAAAGAAATCCCCAGCACTGCAGCCACAATGGCCGCAAAGATGACAATTGCCCACGGCGATGCCTGATAATTCATTGCCTCTCACCTTCATCAGGGTTATTCTCGTCGTCTTCGTTCATGATCGATTCGGCGCGCGTGCTGATATGGTTGTACGCAAAAGCCAGCAGCATGGCGAAAAGTATCAGGCCGAAACCAAATATAATCGCTATATTCATGCTGCCAATGCCGATACCCATAAACTGTGGACTGAAAACATTAATTAATATGAATCCAAAATAGACGATAGCATACAAGAAAAAAAGCCATTTACCGACAAGCTCCTTGATGACTGTTGAGCTGTCCCTCTTCCATTCTACATGCGGCCCGTGCATAATCTTTAACTCCCTTCAAGTTAAATAATGCTGGATGCTATTCTTTTGTCATTACACCATGATACCATGAGCACTCGTTAGATATACTAATAAATCAATTGAAACAAGATTACATCCGTGCGCGAATTTTGTCAAATTTTTTTATTTATAAAAAGGAGGCATACAGAGTGCATGCCCCCTTAGGGGTATTGTCACACCTAATCGTTCTTCGGATGCGTTTTGTCGTAGTAATACTGCATGATATCCCCACGAGTCACAATACCGATAAACAGGCCCCGGTCATCGGTGACCGGGATAAAGTTCTGACTCATCGCCATCAGCAGCAGATCATCTATATCCGCATTCACATTAACAGGCACGTTTTGCCGACCTTTTAATATATCTTTGACCAGAAAAGTCTCCCGGGCATGGTTGTCATAAGTCTCATTGTCCAGTATCGTCCAGAGCAGGTCGCCCTCTCTCAGTGTACCGGCATACCCGCCATCTCTGTTGATCACAGGTATTGCAGCGTAGCCGTAGTGTCTCATTTTCTCCAGAGCCTGCCTCAGCGTTGAATCATCATATATGTAGGCCAGATCAACCTTCGGTTTCAAAAAAAACAATATATTCATTTAGTATCCGTTTTCATTTAGTATGTTTGCATCAATATCATATCACAAAAGCTTACCCTGCATCAACAACGATGTCCTTCAATAATGATGTAATTCACTCCAAGATAATAAAAGCGTCGCATTTTTCTCCATGAAAGCTGTACTATATTAGCTTAAGGTCTCAAAGAAGCAAAATTTATTTACATATATTAATAAAATACTGTTTCACAAGTGGTATTTCCTGTTATAATACATAAGGATTAAGAAAAATATGGAGCACAAATGTCTTATAACGGGAGTTGTGCCTGAATGGCTACTATGACACCCAAAAACATTATGGAAGACCTTGTGGAATGCAAGCTCAACGAACTGATGCGAAGCGCCGGCATGTGCAGTTGCCAGCGGTGCCGCGCAGATGTCAAAGCGCTTGCTTTAAACAATCTGCCGCCCCGCTATGTGGTCAGCGTCAGCGGTGATGTGTACTCGCATTTTGAAGCGATGAACGTCCAGATTCAGGTCAACATCACCGCGGCTGTTGCCAGTGCCATCCGAATCGTGCGCAACAGCCCGCACCACGGCGAGGAATATGCCTAAAGCTCAGCACCACCGAATTACTGATTCAGTTGGCTGGCGCGTTTTAGGCCGCGGTTCCGCCGCGCGATAGCCAAACCCCGCCATCACGGCAATGCCAAAATGCGACAGATCCAGCAATCCTTCAGCCGCCAGTATGTGCTCCGCTTCACTCTGTACAAAGCCTTCCACCGGGCACGAATCTACACCCAGCAGTGCCGCAGCCGTCATCATATTTGCCAAAGCGATGTAGCACTGTTTGCACGCCCAGTCGAAAACCGCACGGCCGCTCTCCAGCAGCTGAAAGTCATTTCTCATGAAATTTTCGTATTTACGCCCTCGCTGCTCCTGAATATCTGACGGCAGCTTGTGTACATCCTCCATGATATGCCGGATGTAGCCCGAATCATACATCATATCCTCTTTTTTGCGTGCCAGCAGCACCACAAAATGGCTCGCTCCGTTGAAGCAGTTTTGCGCGCCCCAGCACACGGGCCGCAGCTTTTCCCACAGCGTTCGGTTTTCCAGTACCAGAAACCGCCACGGCTCAAATCCGAAGGAACTGGGCGACAGCCGCCCCGCCTCCAGTATCACCCCGAAATCCTCATCAGGCACAGCTTTTAACGCATCGAACCGCTTGCATGCATGTCGGAACATCCATGTATCCAATACCAGCTTTCTTCTGTCCTCCATCATTGACCCCCTCCTGATAATTCATTTTTCACGGCGCACCTTGCGCATCAGGTAATCAGCCAGAAACCGCTCATCCTCTATGTCCAGACCGCGCTCACCCGCCAGCGATTCCAGGTGGTGCCGAAACTCATGCCTGAGTGTACCGTCCAGCTGTTCGGCCAGCCGCTCTTTGGACAGATGCCCGTACACCTGCTCAAAAGAACCGTAGTAGATGGTGATATACCGCCCCAGGTTTCCGCCGTTGTGATATTCGCCGAGTATGAACAAGCTCTCCGCGCCCTTTCTGCGGTCACGCTTGGCCTGCGGCATCAGTATAATACCGCCGTTGAGCCGCGTATAAAACTCTTCCGGCAGCGATTCCACAATACCATCCAGCATGGCCTGCATTTCGTCGATTGAAATCATCGGCGTTCCTCCTGTCGTTTCAATTATTATACCATATCGGCGCAATAACCGACGCAGGATTGAAAACCGATTGTTCGGAAATAATAACGGTGATTATGCCTGAGAAAACCGGAGGAATGACACCCTTGGGTAAACCCTCGCCCAAATGGAAAAAATATGCCGCTCAGCTCTTTGTTCGTTTCAAGGATGATGATTTACCCTCGCTCAGCGCGCAGCTTACATTCTACCTGCTGTTTTCGCTGTTTCCATTCCTGCTGTTCTTGCTGAATATACTGAGCTATACCGCCGTTTCCCCCCAAGATTTCACCGAAAGCGTGGCAAGATTCCTGCCGGGCGATGTAAATACGTTCTTTCGAGAACTGGTATCTGAAATGCTGGGTGCGAGAAGCGCCGCCCTGCTGTCCATCAGTCTGGTTGCCACGCTGTGGGGCGCTTCCCGTGGCATCCACGCCATCAGCGCATGCCTCAACAAAGCATGCGACAAGGATGAGGACCGTCCCTTCTGGAAGGTGTCCGCCATCACCATTTTCTTCACCGTCTGTATTGCGGTGATGGTGATGGTGACGCTGCTGTTTCTGATATTCGGCAGGGTAATCGGCGAGAGCCTTTTCGGTTACATCAATGCGGAGCAGGTATTCCCATGGCTTTGGACGCTGCTGCGGTACGCCTTCCCCATTGCGATGATGTTTCTGGTTTTCTTCCTGCTTTTCAAGATTATCCCCAACTGCCGCCTTACCAGAAGAGAAGTGCTGCCCGGAGCGCTGTTCTCCACGGCGGGCTGGGTACTCACATCACTGGCGTTCGCCTTCTACGTCAACCATTTCGCAGGGTTTACGCGCATTTATGGCAGCATCGGCGCGGTCATACTGCTGATGTCGTGGCTGTATATCAGCAGCGTCGTGCTGCTGCTCGGCGGCGAGATCAATGCGACTGTCGCCTACATCAAAGCAGGAACCAAGATTGAGAAATACGAGAACGCAAAGATCGCACTGCCATTTCCGTTCAAGAATAAGCCGAAATGATATGGCCGCTCCGCATAAATACAAAACGGATTAGCGGCTTATTGTACTTGCTGCCCCGTTTCCATTTAGATATATATTTTATCCCTGATACTTGAGAACTGGCTGACGCACAGCACGGGCTTCATCCATACGGGACAGCGACGTGGTGTTGGGCGCGGATTTGAGCAGCTCAGGGCTTTGCTCCGCCTCATCCGCGATGCGCAGCATGGCCTCAATGAAGCCGTCCAGCGTCTCCTTGCTCTCCGTCTCGGTGGGCTCTATCATCAGCGCCTCCTTGACGATCAGCGGAAAATACATCGTCGGTGGGTGATAGCCGTTGTCGATCAGCCGTTTGGCGATATCCAGACTGGTGACACCGAACGTGCCCTGCCGCTTGCCGGACAGCACCGTCTCGTGCATGCAGACGGCGTCGTACGGCAGATCATACTTCTCCTTCAAACGGCACTGCACATAATTCGCGTTCAGCACGGCGTTTTCTGCCACCTGACGCAGACCTTCCGCCCCCATCGAGAGTATATAGGCGTACGCCCTCACCGCCACACCGAAGTTGCCGTAAAACGAGCGCACCCGCCCGATGGACTGCGGCCTGTCACTATCCAGCACATAGCCTGTTTCCGTCTTTTCCACCACCGGCGCAGGCAGAAACGGCACGAGGTCTGCCCGAACGCCCACCGGACCGGAGCCGGGGCCGCCGCCGCCGTGCGGCGTGCTGAACGTCTTGTGCAGGTTTAGGTGCACCACGTCGAAGCCCATGTCGCCCGGACGCGCCACGCCGAGTATTGCGTTGAGGTTGGCGCCGTCGTAATACAGCAGGCCGCCTGCCGCGTGCACCTTATCGGCGATTGCCTTGATGTTGGTATCGAACAACCCCAGCGTGTTGGGATTGGTGAGCATCAGCCCCGCCGTTTCATTGTCGAGCAGCCGAGTCAGTTCGTCTAGGTCCACCATCCCCCGCGCGTCGGACCTCACGTTGACCACGTCGAAACCCGCCACCGCGGCAGAGGCCGGGTTGGTGCCGTGCGCCGAGTCGGGCACAAGTATCTTGGTGCGTTTGAGATCGCCTCGGCTTTCGTGGTACGCCTTGATGATCATAAGCCCCGCCATCTCGCCGTGCGCGCCCGCCGCGGGCTGCAGCGATATGCGCGCCATGCCGGTGATCTCAGACAGCATACCGTCCAGCTCGTGCAGCAGCGCCAGCGCCCCCTGTGAGACCTCCTCGGGCTGCGCCGGATGCGCATTCGCAAAGCCGGATAACCGCGCCGCAGCCTCGTTCATCTTGGGGTTATACTTCATCGTGCACGACCCCAATGGATAGAACCCGGCGTCCACGCCGTAGTTCTTCTGCGACAGCAGCGTAAAGTGGCGAATCAGCTCCGTCTCGCTCACCTCGGGCAATGCGGGCAGATTCGTCCGCAGCAGCGCTTCAGGGATCATCTCAGTGGGGTCTATCTCCGGCACGTCGCACGCAGGCAGCGAGTACGCTACGCGGCCCGGATGGCTCATCTCGAATATCAGTGTATTTTTGTTGCATGTCATGCCGTCACCGCCTTCACCAGCGCGTCAATCTCCGCTTTCGTCCGTTTTTCCGTTACGGCCACCAGCCACGCGTTGTTGTATTCCGGATAATCCTGCTCCAGCGCATATCCGCCGAGTATCCCTGCGGCCAGCAGCTGTTTGTTCAGCCCTGTCATGTCACCCCTGTACTCCAATGCAAATTCGCGGAAGAACGGTTTGCCAAACAGCGGCGTAAACAGGCCCGTTGCGACCAGCGCGTCATGGGCGTATTTCGCCTTGGACATGCACTGCGACGCCGTCTCCTTCAGGCCGTGCGGCCCCATCGCCGTCAGGTATACCGTCGCAGCCAACGCACACAGCGCCTCGTTGGAGCAGATGTTAGAGGTCGCTTTCTCGCGCCGGATGTGCTGCTCGCGCGTTTGCATCGTCAGCACAAAGCCGGGATTGCCGTTTCGGTCCACCGTCTGTCCGACGATGCGCCCCGGCATCTTGCGCAGCAGCTTTTCCTTCGCGGCGAAAAACCCGAGGTACGGCCCTCCGTACGACAGCGTGTTGCCCAGCGGCTGCCCCTCGCCCACCGCGATGTCCGCGCCCAGCTCACCCGGCGATTTCAGCAGCGCCAAAGAGATGGGGTCGGCGCACACCACCAGCAGCGCGCCCGCGGCGTGCGCCAAGCGGCTGACCTCGGTCAGGTCTTCGATAACGCCGAAGAAGTTGGGCGTCTGCACGATGACCGCGGCAACATCGCCGCCGCCCAGCTGTTTCTCCAGATCGGCGATGCCCGCCATGCCGTCCGCGCAACCGAACTCGCCGACCGCCACGTTCTGGAACCGTGCGTAGGTGCGCAGCGTCTCGCGGCTCTGCGGGTGCACCGACCGCGCGGCCAATACCTTGTCCCGCCGCGTCTCCCGGCACGCCATCATCGCGGCTTCCGCCAGCGCGGACGCGCCGTCGTACATTGACGCGTTGGCCACGTCCATGCCCGTCAGCATGCAGATCATTGACTGGTACTCGAATATCGCCTGCAACGTGCCCTGGCTGATCTCCGGCTGGTACGGCGTATATGCGGTGTAGAATTCCTGCCGTTGCAGCAGGCTGTCCACCACCGCGGGGATGAAATGGTCATAAGCGCCCGCGCCCAAGAAACAAACGTGGCTTTCCGTGTCGGCATTCTGCTTCGCCAGCGTTTTCAAACGGCGGCTCACCTCCGGCTCCGACAGCGCGCCGCCCAGTTTCAATGCTCTGTTCAGGCGCACCTCCTCGGGCACGCCGGCAAACAGCTCGTCCGTACTGCTCAAGCCAATGGCGTCCAGCATCGACCGCTGGTCTGCCTCGGTATTGGGCATATAACGGTGCATGTTATTCCTCCGAGGCACAGTATTCTTTGTACGCGGCCGCGTCCATCAGTCCGTCCAGCTCCGACAGGTCTGTCAGCTTCAGTTCTGCGATCCAGCTGGCATAAGCGTCCGTGTTGACCTGCTCGGGCGCGTCGCTTAAGGATTCGTTCACCTTCAGCACTTCGCCGGAGACGGGTGTGTAGATATCCGACGCGGATTTGACGGAGTCTACCGCGCCCAGCACGTCCCCCGCACTCAGAGTCGTTCCCACACCCGGCAGCTCCACGTACACGATGTCGCCAAGATTGTGCTGAGCATAGTCCGTAATGCCCACATCAGCCGTGTCACCTTCGACTCGAATCCACTCATGATCCTTCGAATACTTCAAACCTTCCGCGATGTTCATGTTTTGTCCCTCCTGATATTTGAATATTTTATTATAATCGAGGACTGTGGAGGCGCTGCCTCCACACCGCCAAAGGGACATGTCCCTTTGGAAATCTCATCGAGAAAATGCCATACGGCATTTTCCGTATTAATTAATCATGTGTCAGGAAATGCAAAGCATTTCCGATGATTCTTTTGGTTCTTTTCTTAAAGAAAAGAACCGGGAGCCTGAGGGCAGCGCCCTCAGCATGAAGCCTATTTCTTATACTTCTTACTGTAGAACGGCTTCCCCACGACCTGCGCCTTCATCGGCTTGTCGCGGATGATGATGTCCAGCTCCGTGCCCTCCGCCGCGCAGGTTATGTCCACCAGCGCCAGCCCTAGGTTCTTACCCACGCTGGGCGCGAACCCGCCCGATGTCACAAAACCCACCGACGCACCGTCCTTCTGTACGTCAAGGTGCGCTCTCGGTATGCCGCGCTCCGACATCTCGAACCCGACGACGCGACGCTTCAAGCCTGCCTCCTTCTGTGCTTCCAGCGCCTCTCTTCCAATAAACTCTTCCTTATCCAGCTTCACAAACATGCCGAGGCCTGCCTCCAGCGGCGAAATGCTGTCCGACAGCTCTTGACCATACAGCGGCAGCGCCACCTCAAACCGCAGCGTATCGCGCGCGCCCAGCCCCGCCGGAACAAGACCGTCGTCCTTGCCTGCCTCCAGCAGCGCATCCCACACACCGGCGGCCTCCGCAGCCGGGAGATACAACTCGAACCCATCTTCTCCTGTATAGCCCGTGCGCGATACGATACCGGAAACGCCCGCTACACTCACGTCTGTCCGGAACCGATAGAATTTGATGTCCTCCAGCGGCACATCGCACAGCTGCTGCAGTATGCGCTCGGCGTTCGGGCCCTGTATGGCCATCTGCGCGTAGTCATTCGATACGTTACGCAGCTCGACCTGATCCGACACGTGGCGGCACAGCCACTCAAAGTCCTTGTTGGCGTTGGCCGCGTTGACGATCAGCAGATAATCCTCTTCGCCCAACCGGTAGATGAGCAGATCATCCACCACGCCGCCGTCTTCATAGCACATCGGCGAATACACCGCCTGCAGGTTCTGCGCACCTGAGATATCGTTGGTGACCATATGCTGGATGAACCGCTGCGCGTCCGGCCCCTTCACCGTAATCTCGCCCATGTGGGACACGTCGAACAGCCCCGCCGCTTTTCTTGTCTGTTCATGCTCCTTGATGATCCCCTGATACTGCACCGGAAGCTCCCATCCGCCGAAGTCGATCATCCGGCCTCCCAGCGCCACGTGTTTCTCGTATAGCGGCGTCCTTTTCATACTGCTGCCCTCCTTGAAACTGGCTGATGCCAATTCTTATTATGTCAATTCCCGTCTGCGATTCTGCTTTTTAAAAAAATAAAAAAGAGAAAACGAACAAACCTGTCGTTTTCTCTGTTCTGTAACCCGAGAGATTCTACCACAATCGTGCGATTTGGTATTGCACCTTTGGTGCCGGCAGCGCCGGCTTTCCAGAGTTCTGTCCGGATGCAGTCCTGTTACCTGAAAGGTTCGCCGCGGTTTGACATACCGGGGCTTACATCGTCGGTGGGCTTTGCAGCCGCTCTCCCACATCCATCATTCAGCTATGCAGTTGTAGATTGCCAACCAATGGGAGGATCGTATCATATCGCCTTTTGTTTGTCAATTTGCTCTTCCTGATCCTTGAAGAAATTATTCACGATCTCAACGATCTCCGAACCGATTTTAAGCTGAGCTTCCACGGTGGAAGCGCCGATGTGCGGAGACAAGCTGACACGCTCATGCGCGCAAAGCCGGTCATTGTGCGTCGGCTCCTCTTCAAACACGTCCACCGCCGCTGCCGCTACCTGTCCGCTGTCCAGCGCGTCCAGCAGCGCCGCTTCGCTGACCACACCGCCTCTGGCGCAGTTGACGAGATAGACGCCCTTTTTCATCATCGCGAATTCCTTCTCGCCGATCATCGCGCCTGCCTTCTTGTCGTACGGAATGTGCAGCGAGATGAAATCCGAACACTTCAGCAGCTCGTCCATCGATACAAATTCATAATCGTACCCTTCTTTTTTGCCGGAGCGGGTGTTGTAGATTACCGTCATGCCGATCGCGCGGGCCAGCCGGGCCACCTCTCTGGCGATATGTCCAAAGCCGATGAGACCCAGCGTCTTGCCGTTAAGCTCAATGCCTTCCAGCTTCTTCTTTTCCCACAGCCCGCCATGCATCGACATGTTGGCAAAGTACATCTTTCTCGCCAGCGAAAACATGTGCCCGATGGTGAGTTCAGCCACAGCCAGCGAGCTGGCGCACGGTGTGTTATTGACGGCGATGCCGTTTTCGCGCGCGTAAGCCACGTCGATGTTGTCCACACCCACGCCGCCGCGGACGATGAGGCTAAGCCGCTTCGTCTTCAGGGCGGCGTCAATGATCTCGCGCGTCACTTTGGTCGCTGAACGAATGATGATTGCATCACAGTGCTGGATTTCCGACTTCAGTTCCTCAATCTGGCAGCTCTTTTCTACAAGATCATAGCCTTTTTCACGCAGCGCCGTTGCTGCGCTTTTCTCAATACCATCCGTAATCAATACTTTTGTCATTGTACTTTCCTCTCCATTCATTAAAAATGCGGGTTTAATGTCTTTATAGGTAAATAAAAAAGAAAACGAAATCAACTGTCGTTTTCTCTGTTTTTTGACCCGAGAGATTCCATTAATCCTTGGGATTAATATTGCCCCTTTGGTGCCGGCATCATGCACGGTCTTTCCAGAGTCCCGTCCGGATACAGTCCTGTTACCTGAAAGTTTCACCGCACTTTGACATATGCGGTTTACATCGTCGGTGGGCTTTAATAGCCTCTCTCCCGTATCCTTCATCCGGATATAAAAAATATTTTTGGTATCTTCTAAATTTTAATTTGATTCTATCATTCAAATATAAGGTTGTCAACGCCTTCTCCGAATAAATAACCAATCTCCCTCACCAACTTTCTATAAGCATGCCTCATATCAGCTGACGAAACAAAAAAGAGAAAGCGACCAATCTGTCGTTTTCTCTATATCGCAATTCCTCAATTTACGCATGGTTTGTTGTCTGCCATGCCTGTCGGCTGTTTACCAGCTGGCCTGAGTCATACGCTTACAGCGCGGCGGCCGCCTGCTTCATGGCAGTGATGTGGGCCGGTGTAGTGCCGCAGCACCCGCCGATGATGTTCGCGCCTGCCTCTGCCAGCGCCGGTACAAACGACGCCATGATCTCGGGCGTTTCGGGATAGACAAGTTCACCGCCCACCGTTTCGGGCAGTCCGGCGTTGGCGTGTACCAGTATCGGCTTATCGGGGAAGGCCGCGCGCAGCTCCCGCACGATCTCCACCATGCGCTCCATGCCGTTGCCGCAGTTGGTGCCGATGATGTCCGCGCCCGCCTCGAGAACCGCCTCCGCCGCCTCCACGGGCGATGTGCCCATCATGGTTTTGTAATCGCCCGACTTGGTTTTGTCAAACGTGAACGTGCAGATCACCTCGCACGATGTGTTTTCTTTTGCCGCCCTCACGGCAATCGCGGCCTCGTCCTTGTCCATCATCGTCTCGATGCAGATCGCATTCGCGCCGCCTTTTTCCAGCGCCACCGCCTGCTCTTTGAACGATTCGTACAGCTCCTCCTCCGACACCTCCCCGATGATGAGCATCTTGCCCGTGGGGCCTATGGACGCAATCACATGCTTATCGCCCGCGGCTTCCCGGGACGCCCGCGCCGCCGCCTCGTTGATTTCAGCCGCTCGTTCGCTCAACCCGTAGCTTTTCAGTTTGATGCTGCTGCCCCCGAAGCTGTTGGTCTCCACCATATCCGCACCCGCGTCAACATAGCTTTTCGCGATGTCACGCACATCCGCATATCTGTCCAGGCACCAGCGCTCGGGACAGTCGCCCGCCTTTAAGCCCTTCTGATACAGGAATGTTCCCCATGCGCCGTCCGAAACGAGTATCCTGCCTTCTTTGACAGCTTCGGTGATCCTTTTCGCCATCGGTTGTCTCCTTTCGCCGCTCTGCCGCTTTGTTATACTTTATTCTATATGCGCACAAATGACAAGCCAATCATAACCACTGCTCAGTATCAACCCACCAACTCCGCCAGTGCGGCAACTGCCATGTCCACATCCTCCCGAGAGACACCGTAATGGGTGACGAACCGGCCTTCGGTGCCCTCAAAGCCGTTGATCTTAATACCCTTCTCACGCATGCGCGCAGGCAGCTCGGCCAGCAGCGCCGCGGAGCAGTCCAGCCGGAAGAAAACCAGATTGATATCCACCGCATCCAAGTCCGCCGTCACGCCGGGTATCTCTGCCAGCCCCTGCGCCATGTATTTCGCGTTATCATGATCCTCTTTCAAGCGTACAGGCATGTCGCGCAGCGCGATGATGCCCGCCGCAGCAACGAAACCCGCCTGCCGCATGCCGCCGCCCAGCAGCTTGCGGTGCTTTCGCGCGCGCTCCACGAACGCCGCATCGCCCGCCAGCACCGATCCCACAGGCGCACACAGCCCCTTGGACAGGCAGCACATCACCGAATCACAGTGCACTGTGAGTTGCCGCACTGGAACCCCCAGCGCCAGCGCCGCGTTGAAGATACGCGCACCGTCCAGATGCACCTTGAGGCCCCTGCTTTGCGCCAGCCGGTAAACTTCGGCCATCGTATCCTCCGGCACCACGCGGCCGTTCGCCAGCGCATTCTCTATCAGCACCAGCGATGTGCGCGGCTCGTGGATGTCGTCTGTGCGTATCGCTGCTTCGATCAGCTCTGCGTCCGGCATACCGTTCTCAAACGGTATCGTGCGGATGGACACGCCGGACAGCACCGCCGCCGCCCCCACCTCGTGTATCACTACATGGCTTTGTGCCCCGGCGATCACTTCGTCGCCCCGGCGCGTGTGCGTCATCACCGCCAGTTGGTTGCCCATCGTACCGGAGGGCACGAACAGTGCCGCTTCCTTGCCGAAGGTTTCGGCGGCCAACCGCTCCAACTCGCTGACCGTCGGGTCGTCTCTGTATACGTCGTCTCCCACCGCCGCCTCGAACATGCTCTGCCGCATTTGCTGCGTCGGTTGGGTCACGGTGTCGCTTCTCAGGTCAATCCAGTGTTCCATCAATATGCCTCCGTTTTCGATTCTCTCTACGGAATATTCGCGTCTGCTGTTCTGGCTTCCTGCTATAACGGTAAAGTTCTTCTGAAGTAAAAAACGCCGCGACTGTCCGGCGTTTATAATTACTATCCGTATTAATCCGCTGGGAATCCCTTCCCTGTTGAAAATTCTTAAGGGATTCATCCCTTAAGCAGTGGTGCAGAGGCGGCGACTCCATGTTCTTATACTACAGCATAAACCCGCAGCAGCTTACGCCCGCTTCACCGGATAACGCAGTACCGTCCTCAGCTTGGCCGGCTCTGTCTTTCTCGGATCACCAAGGTATATCTCGTGATGCTTGCGCGTGTCCGACAGATCACGAATCAGACCGCTCTGCGCGATGAACGCTTCCATCTTTTCAATCGTGTCCGGTTCTTCGCTGAACGGGCCAATGTGCATGCACTGCACGCACAACCCTTCGGTGAATTGTTCCAGCCGGGCTATTTCCGTATCCAGCTTCTTTTTGCAGCGTACCTCCTGCGCAGCCCAGTCAAACACAGCTGGCGTCACGAACTCCGGCTGGCGGATCATCGCCGTCCAACGGTATTTGTCCTTGTCTTGAAAATCGGCATGCTCCGGGTCATCCATCCACCACAGTCCCTCCAGCGGCGGCACCACGTACTCAAAATACCCTTCCGGTGTGTTGCCGTTCTTGGGCGACATCTTGACAGTATACGCCAGTGCATACAGCAGCTCCACCGCGCGCTGAAACTCTCCCTCCTCATCATTGGGATTGCCGTATCCGTCCACCATGATAAACGTCATGGGTCCAACGTCGATCACCGACGGCGTCGCCTTGGGGGCATAAAGCTCCTTATAGGCCGTTTTGTAATCCAGCTTGCTCATCTTATTCCCTCGTTTCGTGTTGATTGATGAGCCCAGTATAGCGCACTTAATATGACACAAACCCGTCATATTACCTATACATCTTCAAAATGATTCGGAGTTTTTCCGCCACCTCGGCGCGCAGCTCCGGCGGTTCAAGCACCACGCCGTGTTCGCCGAACGACGTCACATAGCTGAACGCCCAGTCGCCCGCCGGCATATGCACCCGCGCGATGAAGCCGCCGTCCTCTGTCCGCTCATACGACTCGAATTCGTCGTACACACGGAACGCCATCCGCTCCGGCAGACGCAGCACCAGCTCCACCATATCGATGGGCTGTTCGCCGCTCTCCGGCAACACCGCACACGTGCGTTCAAACCGTTCATCAGTAACCGTCAGTTCCTTGATCCTGCGCAGCTTATAGAAACGGAAGTCCTGACGTGTTAGGCAAAATCCAAACAGATACCACGCCTGCCCCTTGAAGCACAGCTTCATCGGCTCAACGGTGCGCGCCGTTATCTCTCCGCGCCCGCTGGCGTACTGAAATGATACCGCGTGCCGATGCAGTATCGCGGTCTTAAGCTGCCGGAACAGCTCCGCCTGCTGCCCGGGGTTTTGCCACGACGTGAAGTCCACCTCGATCCAGTCGGCAGCAGCCTGCCCCAGCAAGCTGCCCAGCTTTCGCAGAGCGCCATCCTCCGCGCCCGGCGTCACTTGCCCTAGCGCCTTCAGTGATGACAGCACGTCTGCCTTTTCGGCCTCGGTCAGCAGCGCCTTGTTCAAAACAAAACCGGGCAGGAGCGCGATGCCGCCGCCCTTGCCCTTGTTCATGTATACCGGTATGCCCGCTGCGGAGAGCGTCTCCACATCACGGTAGATTGTCCGCCGCGACACCTCAAACCGCTCCGCCAGCTTACCGGCGGTCATACGCTCGCGCTCCAGCAGTATATAAATGATTTCAAACAGCCGATCCAGCTTCATATACGCCCCTCCACTGATAATCTATCAACAAAACATGACATCGGCAAGTCATATTTTACAGCTGGGGCATAGCGAATATTATTCAGCCGCTGCGCTTATCAGCGCGTTTTCAACCGCTTTCAGATACGCTTTGCTGTCCACGGTGGCTTCCGCAACTGTGTCCACATCCGGGCTCTGCGCCTCAAGCACGCGCTCCTCCAGTGTTGCCATCGTCTCCTCCTTGATGACCGTCTGCGGCTGCGTTACCGTGATGTTCGTGATCAGATGGTCTTGCACCGTCACCTGCAGCGTGTTGCTCCAGCGGAAGCCCGCATAGCTGCCTTCGTAGACGCCGTCCGCCACATCGTCCAGCGGGACGGTGTGCGGCAGTTGCGCCATCGTCGCTTCCTTGCCCAGCAATGCAAACGCGACCACTCCTCCTATGACCGCCGCGATACCGATCAGTATACCTAAGAGTACACGAAGCCATACTCTTTTCTTCTTGCCATTGCTTGTCATGATATATCCCCTCCCGAATTTGCTTTAATTTCCTGGCTCAGCGCGTCCACTGCGTCCCAGTCTATGCTTGGTCTGACGCCGTGCTTCTTTTCATACTCTTTCATCGCCATACGCGCGAAGCCGTTCATCCTCTCCGGCCTGATCTCGCCGCCCATGTGACGGTAAAACCTGGGCTGCACGCCCTCCGGCAAATGTTTTCGCAGATACGCGCCGTCCTCTTCCTCCGTGCCCATACCGCAGGTGAACAGCATCAGCGGCTTTTGGGTAAGCTCCGCGTTGTGTGCCTTCATAAACCGCTTCGCCTCCTTCATCGGGGCACCTATGTACATTGCCGTTCCGATGACAACCACACCGTAGTCGGCCAGCCGGGGCTGCTGCTTCACTTGTCTGCCGTCCGCCCCAACGAGCGTATTGGCACGGCAGTCGTACAGCGCCGCGCCTGTTCTTTCCGCCAGCACGGCAGCCACATCCTGCGTAGTTCCAGTCTTGGATGCATAGACGATCAACACCTTTTCCATAACCAATCTCCTTTCATAAACTAAAAACTAACATTGTTAGTCTAACAATAAACTAACTTTGTTAGTTTGTCAATATCTCTACTTATTTTTCTCAACAAAGATATATAACTCGGCTCGGGGTTGACAGACTAACGTCGTTAGTTTAATATAAATACAAGTGTGCTAAATAGGAGGAATATCCAAATGAACCCCACGGAAACCGAGCAACCCCGTTCCAACAAGGATAAGATCATCCAAGCTGCGATAGAGCTATTCGCGCAAAAGGGTTACGCCGCTGTCACCATGCGCGAGATCGCCGCACAGGTCAGCATCAAGGCGGCGTCCATATACAACCACTACTCCGGCAAGGAGGCACTGCTGGACGAGATCGTCGAGCGGTTCCGCGCCGGACTCCACAGCGAGATTTACCCCCGTTTCGACAGCGGCAGCAGCCTTGACATTCACCGGTTCATTCAGAACGTCGTTTCGTCCAACCAGCAGTTCTTCGCGAGCCCGCAGATGGCGCGGATCGGCAGCATCATACTGCGCGAACAGTTTACCAACGCCAAGGTGCGCCGTATGCTGCTGGATGAGCTGATCATTGGGCCACGCAATGCGTTCATCCGGTATTTCTCACAGCTTATGGCGGAGGGGAAGATGGTCAAGGCGGACCCGGAGTTCGCGGCCAGGGAGTTTCATGCATTCTATATCTACCGATTCTACGAGAACAGCCTGTCCATAGACGGCCCGCCTCCCGATATGTCCAGGGTACAGCAGCATGATGACGAGCACATCCGGTACTTTCTGAAGAACTTCCTCCCTTAATGCAAAACACCGCCATTACGACGGTGTTTTCTGATATTTAGGAATTACAGGCGGAGACTCCGGCTCCACGCCACTTAAGAGGCTTACACCGTCTGTGGTATAAGAATCGCAATGGAAAAATGCTATGCATTTTCTGTGTTTTTTGATTACCTAATCCCCCTGCCACACGGGCTCCGCCCGCCCGGACTTGTCTGACGCGGCGGCGGCCTTCAATATCCGCTGCACGCGCAACGCATCTTCGATATTGACCGCAGCCGGATGATCGCCCGCTGCCCTCCCGAAGTAATCGGCCAGCTCGTCCCGGATGGGATCATTCTGCGATACTTCCAGCTGCTGTATGCCGTCCGCATCGCACAGCAGCAAATGACCCGGCCGTATACCGCAGATGTACCCCTCCGTACCCACGATCTCAAAACGGATATTCTTACGCCCTGCAATGTACGGGTAGTCCCGTATCCAGCCGCCGCTCAGAGATGCCGTCACGCCGCTTCCGAAGCGCAGCAGGACGGATGCTCTATCCTCCTTGCTGCCGCCCGCGAAGTTTTCCGTGTGGCACGTCACGCGTTCGGGCGGTGCACCGGCCAGCCAGCACGCAAGGTCCAGCGAATGCACCATCGTCTCCCGTACATAGCCGCTGTTTAAATACCATGCGCTGTGGGGTATCGTCTGCCAGAAGTTCAGCGTGATACTGACGGGATCACCTATACGGCCCGCAGCCAGCAAACTACGTGCGATGCTGAATATGCTTTCAAAGCGCATCTTGTACCCCACGCCGAGATTGATAGAATGGTTTGCGCACACCTGACGGATACTCAGTGTGTCTTCAACGGAAATGCCCACCGGTTTTTCGCAGAATACATGGCGGATGCCGGCCGCCGCCGCCGCCTGTATATCCGGCAGATGCCGTTGTGTCGACGTTGCAACAACCAGCACCTCCGCACCCGAATGCGCCAGCATTTCCTCCAGAGTGTCATAGAAGTGCGCACCCGCCTCAGCAGCCAGCGCAGCGCCCCGCTCCCTGGTGCGGTTGGCGATTCCCGCAATGGGGTAACCCAGTTCCCCAAACGCTTTAGCAAAATACCGTCCGGCATAACCCGCACCACTGATACCGATCTTCAGCATAACACCCCTCCCTTTCGCATCCATTGTACTACAAAAAAGAGCCAACCGGTACGGTCAGCTCTTTAATCATATTATATGTCTGTGGCATCAGCGCGGCCTCGCATACATCACGATCTCCCAGTCGCCGCCGTTACCCTCCATCCCCCACATATCGGCCACTTCCACGCCGTTCTGCGGGTTCTTCGCTTCCACGATTCTGCCATTGCCCGCGTATATGCCCACGTGATGGATGTTGCGCCACCGGCCGGCGTTGCTGGAGTGCTTGGTCCAGAATATCAAGTCGCCCGGCTTAAGTTCGTTCTTAGATATTTCATATCCGTTTTCATGGCAGTACTGAGCCTGTTTGGCCGCCGTCCCGGGAATGTCGATGCCCGCCTGTTTGTATGCCCACTGCGCCAGATACGAGCAGTCCACATAATTGCCCGTGCCCCGCTTCGATTTGGAGTAGGGATCGCCCAGCCGCGTCATCGCCTGATCAACAATGGTCTGCCCCGTCGCATTTGTGAGCTGGCCGGTCAGTATGGACGCGATCTCCGAGAGACTGGATGTTCCCAGCAGGCTGTTTAAACCCTCGCCTTGGATGCCGGAGAGCAGGCTCATCATCGCAGTGTTCATGCTGCTGTTCTCCCCGGACGAGCCCATCATCATTAACAGCAGCATCATCAGGGTACTGTTATCGGTATCCACCCCTGCTGTCTCATTCAGTGTTACCACATCCGCCACTGCTTCAGACTGCGCTGTGCCGATATCGGCTGAGTTCGTGTCAATGACAGCATTCCGGCGCGCGGCTGCTGCCTCATACAGTGTCATCTCCGGTTCGGTATTTTCCGCAGCCGTTTCCGCGGATCCGTCGCTGAGCTGTGCCGACAGATAAGCCGAAAAAGGCTGACTGTCGGCTGCCGTTTTGGTCGCCGCCGTGCCGGTTGAATTATCATATTGAACCGAGAGCCAGTTGTTTAGAGCAACTGCGTTCATTAGCTATTTATCGTTCCTTTCACCAGATACAATGCTTGCCGGGTGCATCTGTCAGAATTCGGTCCTCATGATGCATGTTTGAAACAGTCCGTATATTTTATACCCCGAAAATTGAAGGTTGAAGCATAAATTTTACAATCAAATAGTTAAAAGGCACAGTTCACGGTTTTATGGCGACGGAGACAGATTGTTATCATGTCGGGCATACGTTGGTTCATATGATAACAGGAAGGAAGGTATTCGACCATGAATGTGAACAGTCAGTATTTGTTTGAGCCGCTGCAGCCTGACAACCCAACCGACGCGCAACGGTATGTGCTCGCGCGGTTTACACTGGAGGAAAAAGGTTGGCCTGAGGACCTGAACCTCATTTTACATCAGCTGTCACCGCCTGCGCCTGTGACGGAGCTTGCCCATCCAGGGCAGTTCAAAGGGCTCAAAGTGGGCGTGATCGGAGGCGGACTGGCTGGGCTGGCTGCCGCCTATGAGCTGCGTAAACTGGGCTTTGAGATCAAAGTGTTTGATGCACTGGAAGACCGCGTCGGCGGCAGGATCTACACCTACTATTTCAACGGACAGAAGGATCTGTATCATGAATTCGGTGCGATGCGCATTCCGGTTACGCACGAGACGGTATGGCACTATATAAACCTGTTTGATCTGCCCACCCGTACATTTATGCAATATAACCCTAACGGTTATGCTTACCTGAAAAACATACGTGTGCGCAGCGACCGCGACGGCTTAAATGTCATGCAGTACATATACCCCCACTACGAACTGACCAGCTATGAGAGAACTTTGAGCTGGCAGCAGCTGTTCTATATCGGCATAGACAGCCCTCTGCTGTCGGCGACGCCAGAGGAGCGCTTGCAGATCATTCAAGTCTTACCTCAATACAGCGATAAGGCACTCATTTGGAGCGGCAACACCAGCCTGCGCATGATGCAGTCCGGTGGGCTGAGCCAGGGTGCCATTAATCTGGTCACAAACTTCCATCCGGTGTTAGTGGGAAACCTGTACAACAGCTATATCGACTATGCTCAGGAGGACTATGCCGCAAGCACAACCTACGTATATGAAATACCTGGAGGACTCTGCAAACTGCCCATGTCCTTCTATAACTCTTTCATGAGTTCTAGCCCTTATCCTGAGCTGGGCGGAGCATACGCGAGCCCGGTTTCTTATCAGAAAGGATGCTGGGTGGAAGGCATCCATTATAACGGCAGTGGCAAAGTGAGTTTGAAATACCGGCCCGTCAAATCCAAACAGCGATTTTTTGAAGATTTTGATTATATCGTCTGCGCCATCCCTTTTTCCACCCTGCGAATGGTCGATATCGACCCGCTGTTCAGTGGCATCAAGATGTGCGCCATCCGCGAGGTAAATTATGCGCCCGCACAGAAATCGATGATGCTGTGCCGAGAGCGCTTTTGGGAGAAGGAGGGGATCTTTGGCGGCGGCTCCATGACCGATCTTCCCGTATCTTCCGTCTGGTACCCGTCCGACCACGCCCAGTATCTCAACAATCCGAACGGTTTCAGTCCGGAGAATCTGTGGAAAAGACCCGGCGTCATGCTGGCATCGTATAATACCAACCTGGACTCGAACCGCCTGTATAACCAACCGCAGGATACAATGCTGTATGATATCAAGAAGGAGATATCCCAGGTGCACGGTTTGCCCTTGAATTACGTGGACAGCGTCGTGCAGGGTTTTAAATCGGTCAACTGGAACCAGGAGCCGGCCTTTAGGGGTGCGCTGTGCTACTTTGCGCCCGGGCAGAAAGAAATCTTTTCTTACGGCATGACGCTGCCCGAATACGAAGGGCGGGTATTCTTCGCGGGAGAGCATATCTCGGGGCTTCACCGCTGGATGCAGGGCGCGCTGCAGACGGGTATGCAAGCGGCGAACGACCTGACGTTATCCTGTCTGGCCAGACATTAGCTCCATGTGCTGAGTCCAACAAATTAAAGACCCCGAAAGCAGTCTGCCTCCGAGGTCTTTTGTTGACGATATTTTATTGCGCTGCGCTACACCTCGCCGGCCTCCAACGCAAGGTCCTCCGCCGTAATGCGGGATTTCTCCAGCGCACTGTACTCCACCTTGCCAACCAGCGTCGTTGGGAGCTTGTCCCGGAACTCAATGGCGCGCGGCACGCTCCATTTGATCAGGTGCTTCTGGCAGTGCTTGATCAGCAGCTTCTTGGTCTCGTCCGTCGCCAGCGATTGATCCTCCAGCACAATGTATGCCTTCACGCTGGTCATCTGGTAGTCATCCGGCACGCCCACAACGCAAGCCCGGAACACCAGCTCGTGCTGCTCAAGTATCTGCTCCACCTGCATTGGGTATACGTTCACGCCGGAAACCTTGAGCATGCGCTTCTCTCGGCTCCTAAAGTAGAGGTAACCATCATCGTCCATCGTGCCGATGTCACCCGTATAGAGCCACCGGATGCCGTTTTCGTCTGTGCGTATCGTATCCGCCGTTTCCTCGGGGTGGTTAATGTACTCCAGCATCAGCGTGGGGCCTGCCAGCGCAATCTCACCGTTTTCGCCATACGGCAGCTCTTCCTTCGTCTTCATGTCCACCACCTTGGCGAGCATGCCCGGCATGGGGATACCGATCGCGCCGCGGCGGTACAGGCTGGCCGGAGTCAGCACGCAGCCCGTCACCGTTTCGGTGAGGCCATAGCCCTCCGCCAGCTCCACCTTGCTGCCCTGTGCTTTAAGGCGCTCGTCGAAGCGGCTTTTAAGCTCGGGCGACAGGCTGTCGCCGCCGCTATATATCGCTTTGAGCTTGTCAAAACGCACCTTGGCAAAGTTCTTGTCGCGCAGCATAGCCTCGAACATCGTGGGTACTCCCGCGATGAACGTGGGCTGATGCTTGCGGAGGCTGTCGATGTATATCTTGGTGCCGAATTTGGGCTCAAGGAACACTGTGCCGCCGTTGCAGATGATGGAGTGGATACAGATACCAAGGCCGAAACCGTGAAACACAGGCAGTATCGCAATCACGCTGTCGTCCTTCGTGAATTTAGCGAAGGGACCGATGATCGCCGACAGCGCATTAAAATTATATGAGGACAGTAGTATACCCTTGGGCATGTTCGTCGTGCCGCCGGAGAACAGCACCACTGCTCCCTCCTTAGGGCTGATTGCGCGCTGATAGGGCGGCAGCTGGGCTCCTTCGGACTTCTTCATGAAATCCTTCCAGTATATCACGCGGCTGTCCTCGGGCACCTTGTTTTGTCCGCCCTTGATAATGTTGAACATTACCTTCTTGGAGCCGGGCAGAAAATCGGATATCTTGGTGACCAGCAGCTTCTGGTCCGGTCGCAGTATATCCTTAAACCGGTCATAAAACATGTCTACCGTCACGCACCAGACGCTGTCAGTCTCCTTCACGTACTGCGCCAGCTCCGCTGACGAATACAGCGGGTGCGTCATCGCGACGCGCGCCCCTATCTTATTCAGAGCGTAGAATATGATGAGTGCATTAGGGATGTTGGGCATCGACTGCAGCACGCAATCGCCCGTCTTCACGCCGTACGCCGTAAACGAAGCGGCGCACTGGTCGATCATCGACACAAACCTGCCGAACGGCATCTTCGCGCCCAAGTAGTCAATGGCTGTTTTGTCCGGATATTTAACCGCGGTTTCACGAAGCAGTTCATACATCGTAAGGTCGGGGACCTCGGTAAATTCGGGGATATCTCCGTAATGCTTCAGCCATGGCTTCTTAACCTTGTCGCCTCTGTAAATTTCGTATTCCATTTCCTTCACCCTCCGCTCACAGCGTTTCCAGCGTTTCCGGGTTTTTGAGGTAGCTCTCCATCAGCTCCAGAGAGCGCGCAAAGTAAAACCCGTCAGCGATGCGCTCGTCCAGCGACACCTTAATCTCCACCATCTTCCTCGCGACGATGGTGCCATCCTCCAGCGCCACAGGCTTGTACCCGATCTTGCCGATGGCCACAAACATGGAGCAGTTGCCCCATTCAAACAGATGATGGAACGGCGCCTCAATGCCGATGCTGCCCAGATTGGCGATGTAAGCGCTGCAGCGCAGCGGATCCACATCTGCGAACGCCCTTGGCATATTGAAGTAGAAATCCATCCAACGCAAAAAGCCAAATAAAAACCGCAGCAAAAATCGTGGAAGCTTCATCAGCGTCTCAATCAGCTTGTCGTCATCCTTTTTTTCTTCGTCCGATTTGGCCACCTTGATGTCGCGTTTGAGCTTGGAAATGACCTCTTCAAAAGTTGTTTTCTCATTGAATGTCAGTGATACGTTGGTTTCTTCTCCTTCATCGGAGGCTGCTTTCTTTGCAATGAACGAAACCTTGATGTCGTTGCGCTGATACAGCCTTCTGCCGGATACGAAGCGGTTAAGATACGGCCGTTCCTTCATGAGCTTAACCATTGCGGCGACAAACAGCTGAAAGAACTTGATATCGACGTCTTGGGCTTTTTTATTGTCGATGTATGCCAGCAGGTTTTCCACATCGAGCGCCGTGCTGAAATAAACCAGCGACTCCGTCCTGGTGCGCATCATGTAAGGAAACATCGCGTTCAGCGGATGCACCTTGACTATGCGCCCATCTCTTTTGGCCATATGAATAATACCTCTCAAATATGAAAAATGGAATGATGATGCATACAAAGACTATATCGTAATCTGTTGTATTATGCAATAATATTGACGCTTTATAAAGGATTATGTACTGCGTACGATTCACAAGATAAATATCTTCAAGAGACAACAAAGCCTCCATGCTTATCGGAACCATGCATGGCGGCTTTGTTGCATCTACAGGTTTGTTTTCTGCTAAATAGTGAAATCCTTTTTATTCTTCTCGCTCTTAAACTTCATCCATTCCGGCAGCTGCAGTTTGAAGCCGCCCTTATCACGAAGCGCAAGAACGACGCTCTGAAGCAGAATAAAGAAGAACAGCATAAGCCCAGTGGTAATGCTCTGCCAATATGGCTCCCTAAGCCCTGAAGCAATCACAATATTGGTAATCGTCTTTAAAGAAAGCACTCCGAAAAGCGTACCGATTGCATTACCGACGCCACCGGTTAATAATGTCCCGCCGATAATCGCAGCGGCAATCGCCTGCATTTCTGCGGTTTTAGCACTGGTAGGATCTCCCGCGCCCGTATGCAGCAGATAGACATAACCGCCGATTCCGGATAATAACCCGCACAGCAAATAGGCATAGAATTTTGTACGCTTTACATTAATGCCGAGCATTAATGCGCTCTGGCTATTTCCGCCCACCGCATAGAGGTTACGCCCGAATCGCGTCCATCTCAGAATTATAAATATAATGAATACTACTGCTATGGCAGCTACCACACCGGGCTCAATTTTGGCGGGAATAAAATTCTCGGCTTTTCCGTAAGAACCGACACCCGGAATGACAATACGAAAATTCTTTAGGGCAAGAAAAGCTTCATGCACTGCTGTGCGCGGCACAGCACTGACGACGGTTGTCATGCCTTTTGCAAAGAACAGACCCGCTAAGGTGACAATAAAGGGCTGTATCTCCAAATATGATATCAAATAACCCTGAACCAGTCCGAACGCTATACCAATACCCAAAGCCACACCCAAGGAGCCGATCACGCTGCCGCTATAGTCGTCCAGATAAACAATGCAAGTCATGGCTACCAAAGCGGTCAGGCACCCCACCGAAATATCTATGCCGCCTGCTATCATCACGACCGTCAGTCCGCAGGCAAGCACAATCAAAAACGCATTATTGTTGAAAATATCAAGGAACTGCTGCGGATTTAAGAAACCGCCGCCCCAAACAAGCATGGCAAGCAAGTACATGCCAATAAAGGTGCAAATCGTTATAGTCAAGAGCAAATTGGTGTTGGAAATACGCTCCCTGCGCTTTTTACCTGGTATCCCGGCAAATGAACCTCTATTACCTGTCATATTATTAGTTCTCCGTTACTTTCGTCGGTTTTTTTAACATTCTATCTCGCAGCTGAAGTACATAGGCTTTTACAATTGGCGAACCAAGTACAACAATGATTATTATGACAAGTGCCTTATAGACTGTTATAGCCGTCGAAGGAACCTTCATAGCAAAAAGCGTAGTCGTTAACGCCTGAATAATGTATGCCCCAATCACTGAACCGGCCAAGCTGAATTTTCCGCCGCCCAGTGCATTGCCTCCGATGGCGACTGCCAAAATAGCATCTAATTCGACATCCCCAAGGATTGTTTCATGGTTGATAAGTCCCATTCTGCTGACGCCGATTGCGCCTGCTATCGCGCAGCAAACGCCCAGTATCATAAATGATAACAGCTTTATCCAGGGAGCATTGATTCCGTTTAAGCGGGCGGATTTTTCGTTGATTCCAACCGCTTGTGTGTATAATCCGAGATTAGTGAACCTTAAGGCAAGCCAAACCAATAGTCCAAATACTATTACGATAATAATGGGGGTGTTTATGGGGACACCCGGAATAAATATACCGATAGATTCGAGCAACGGACTTTCAACAGTGGGTGTAGCCCCGCCATTTATCCAGTATGCTATCGAGCGTCCGGCAGAAAACAATATTAATGTCGCAATCATTGGCTGAATCTTGAATGCAGCAACCAAAGTACCATTGAATGCGCCGCACATAATTGCAACCACACAGCTTGCCAAAAAGGCAAATAGAATAATTGGCATTGTAATTTCATTTGCGCGAAGCACACTGACGAAAACGCTGCCCGCTATTGCCGCCACAGCGCCGACGCTGATATCCTGTCCTCTCGATGATGCGGTCACCAACGTCATCCCGATTGCCAAAATAACACGCTCGGATGCGTTGTTCAAGATGCTCATTATATTCCCTTGAAGCGTATTATTTTTAATGGTTATCGAGAAAAATCCAACATCCCTGATTAAATTAAAAACTATTATCAGAAAAAGCGCGAACAACGGGACAAACAATTGAGACCTTGTTAAATTCTTTAAAGCCTTACCCATTTTGAGCAGCCTCCCCCGCTATCGTGTGCATAATATTAACTTGTGTCATATCCTTGCCCTTAAGTTCACCCACAATGTTGCGATCCCGCATAACGATGAGCCGCGAACAAGTGCGGAGCATCTCCTCTATTTCGGAGGATATAAACGTGACGCTCACGCCATCTTCGGCAAGCTTCAGAACAAGCTTTTGTATTTCAACTTTTGTTCCGACGTCAATACCGCGCGTCGGTTCGTCCAAGATAAGATACTCTGGATTTGTGAGCAGCCAGCGCGCAAGTATCACCTTTTGCTGATTGCCTCCCGAAAGCGATTTTATGGGTGTATCCGTCGAAGCAGTCTTTATACCTAATAATTTGATATACTGATCTGCAAAGGCTTCCGCCTCAGTTTTGGAAAACGGCCGGAAAAAGCCTTTCATGACCTGTAATGCAAGTATAATATTCTCACGCACGGACAGATCGTCAACGATTCCGTCCATCTTTCTGTCCTCAGGCAGATACCCGATACCATTCATCATGGCGTCCTTTGGCTTTGATATTTTAACGGTTTTTCCGTTTATCTTCACCCTGCCGCCGGTAACTTTATCTGCACCGAATATCGCCCGTACGCTTTCGCTACGTCCTGAGCCAAGAAGCCCGGTAAATCCGTTCACTTCTCCCTTGTGAATTATGAAATCAAACGCCTTTGTACCCTCCGCACTGGACAACCCATATGCCTCGAAAACGGGTGTATCATCCGCCTTTGATTGTAATGTCTTTTGATTTTCCAACGCCGAGATGTCGTCAAGCTCTTTACCCATCATCTTTGAGATGAGCTGTACACGCGGCAAATCCTTTACTTCATATTCTCCGACGAGCTCGCCGTTCCGCAAAACGGTTATCTTGTCGCATATCTCATATACCTGTTCGAGGAAATGCGTGATGAAAATGATCCCAACCCCACGGGATTTCAGTTCGCGCATCAGAGAAAAAAGTTTTGCAACCTCGTGCTCATCCAGCGAGGAGGTCGGCTCATCCAGAATCAGTACTTTGCAATCCATATCCACAGCGCGGGCAATGGCGACCATTTGCTGTACAGCCAGTGAGCAAGTGGCCAGCTGCTGTGTGGCTCTTGCCGGGATATTAAGTTTAGCAAGTATCTTCGTCGTCTTCTTTTCTATGGAGCGCCAATTGACGAAACGGTAATTGCCCCGCCCGATAAACAAATTTTCGGCAACCGTCAAGTTTGGGCAAAGTGTTATCTCCTGATAAACCGTGCTGATTCCCAAGTTCTGGGCCTCTTGAGGTGATTTTACATTGATTTCTTTGTTAATGCCCGCTAGGTGGATTTGTCCTGAATCTTTCTGGTATACACCTGTTAATACTTTAATTAAGGTTGACTTACCGGCTCCATTCTCACCCATCAGAGCGTGAATTTCGCCTTTACACAGAGTGAAATCCACATTTTGTAAAGCACGTACACCCGGGAATGCTTTGCATATTTTCCGCATGGATAAAACGATGTCGTTTTGCATAGGTACCCATCCTTTTAGCATTGGAAGTTTCTTAAAGATCGCGGTGCGGGTATGCGGAGAATTCCACATACTCCGCACCGCACATCACTTGATACGAAGTCCCTGTTATTAGTAGGAGGAAGATTTATTGGTTATTCGCCAAGACCGTATGTATCGATGTCTTCCTGCGTAATCGTTGTTGCATCAAAGCCACGCTCTTCAGAAATAACCTTCTTTTCCGCAAGCGTCTCGCCGGCTTCCAGTTTCTGAATCATGTCAGCGATAACAGCCGCCTGGAACGGGCTGCACTGTCCGTCGTAGTTCCAGTTGCCCGCAAGCAGTTCTCTGAGCGCCCACTTGTTGCAATCGAAGCCCATAACGATAACATCTTTGCCAACACCGTGGGTAATACCGGCTTCATCCAGCGCCGCAACGGCACCCTTGGCCATGCCATCATTTTCGGCATAGATTACGTTGAACTTGTCACCAGCATTGATGACGGATTCTACGATCTGCTTCGCCGTGGCTTCATCCCAGGTAGCGGTCTGCTGAACAACCATTTTCATAGTGCCGGCATCGAATTCAGCCTGCAGCGCAGCAGTACGGCCAATCTGAGCATCGGAGCCCATCGCGCCCTGAATGTGGATGACGTTATACTCTGCAAGCTTCTGCCCCTTCAACCAATCCACAGCGGTGGTACCTTGCACTGCCATATCGGAAACAACAGCAGCTTCATACATGCTCTCGTCAGCGTTCATCATACGGTCAAAGAGGAATACTTTGATGCCAGCTTCCTTAGCATTGGCAAGGACAGTATCCCAACCATCCGTAGCGGCGGCCGAGATAAGAAGATAGTCTACGCCATCGGTGATAAACTGCGCTGCTGCATTCAACTGCTCATCATTCTTCAGGCTGTAGAAGGTTGATACTGCATATCCGTTCTCTTCCGTGAAGACTTTTTCGAAGTCTGCCACATTCGCCGCGCGATATCCGGACTCGGCTGGCGGATTGTTGACGATACCAACTTTGATCAGTTCGCCTGTCGGTTCTTCGGCAACGGGTTCCTCGGGTTCGGCAGGCGCGGCGGGGGCTTCGGTTGCGGCGGGGGCTTCTTCGGTCTCCGCCGGTGCCGGCGTTCCCGCATTACATGCGACTAATCCAAACGCCATGACAACAACAATAAGAACAGCAATGAGTTTTTTCATACTTCGGTTTCCTTTCCAATATTTAATGTATGCAGATGCACACATCTTTTCTATAACACATTGGAAAAGGCTTATACAATACCCTAAGAAGAACCGCGGAAATATTCAAACCATATCGATTAGATAACGAAACATCTGCAAATTTGACCAGAACAACGCATATGCTTACCGTAATTTTTTAAACAAAATATCATAAAAATTTCCCCATCCCATATACCGTCCCCGTGTGTATAATATGGATCAATCACCGGGGTGCGGCTTGCCTCGCAAAGAACAGTCGCACGCAAGCAGGCTAATCGATGGTCCCTGTTCGCAGAAGTTTGCCAGATATCAGTAGTCCCTGCGTTCAATCATTTCTTTCGTGATGGTCAGGTAGTCGAACTGAGTTTCATTGATATATTGAACCTGCTCTATCGGATCCCCATTCTGCAGCCGCTTGATAATCGCATCAACATAGGGGCCTTGCAGTGGGTTACATTCCACATTCAGCGCGATTTTACCCTCTAAGCAGTATTCGAGCCCCAGCCTTGTTGCGTCAAAAGATATGACGATGACACCATTTTCCGCGTTGCACTCCAGGCCTACCTCTTTTATTGCATCAATTGCGCCCAGAGCCTCACCATCGTTCTCGCAATATACAACGTCGATATCTATTGTCTTCCTTAAAATATCGCTCATGACTTCGTACGCTTTTGCTCTTGTAAAATCAGCACACTCCTGTGCGACCATTTTCCAGTTCGGATGCAGGTCGACCGCCTGTTCCAGCGCAGCAGTCCTGCCGATCTGCGCTGAGGAGTCTATAGTCCCCTGTATGTTTACAATCCGAACTTCTTCTTCCGTCCGCCCCTGTTCTTCAAGCAGGTCCTCCAGCCACTTGACGGCTCTATCGCCTTCTTTGCGGAAATCGGAGCCGATGTAAGCCGTATAAAGGCTCTGGTCCACCGCTCTGATATAGCGGTCGATCATGATGATCGGTATACCTGCCTCCTTTGCCTCCTGCAGAATGGAATCCCATCCTGTTTCAACTATTGGGGAGAAGACTATATAGTCCACGTCCTGCTGAATGAACGTGCGTATCGCGCGGATCTGATTTTCCGGTTTGTTTCGCGCATCATCAAAAATCAACTCATATCCGTTTTCTTCACTCAGTGCAGCTTTCACACTCTCGGTATTGGCCACGCGCCACTCCGATTCCGCACCTACCTGCGAAAACCCGACAACAATCAGTCGATCTTTGGATTCGCCCGCCGTGGGCTGCGTTTCTTCTTTAGCACAGCCGCTAAGCAAAACCACAAGACAGATCGTTATACATAATATGCTTTTCTTCATGCCTCCATCTCCTTGTCGATCGTCTTCATGGGAATGGTCATAATGATATTTGTGCCATTGTCCGGCGTACTTTCAATATCCAAACCATATTCGTTGCCGAACAGAATTTGAATCCTCTGGTGTACCGTCCTCAGTCCAAAACCGTCTCGCCTGTCATCAGCTATTGATGCGCGCACTTCATCCAGGCGCTCCTTCGTCATGCCTGATCCGTCATCCGCCACCTCCAGAATCAGGTTGTCGTCCTGCAATCTGCCCGTCACGCGAATAAAGCCTTTGCGGCGGCTTATCTTTATGCCATGATACAGTGCATTTTCCACCAGCGGCTGCAGTGTGAGTTTTGGCAGTATAAAGCTCTTTACCGAATCCGGAATGTCGATTTCGTAATCCATCAGATCCCGATAGCGCATCTGCTGGATTTCCAGATAGCTACGAATATGCTGTTCTTCCTCCGCGAGTGTAATAACGTACTTCCCGCGGCTCAGGGAAAAGCGGAAATAATTCGACAAGCTGCAGATCATGGTGACAGCTTCACTTATCTCCTTGGATTCAATCAGCCAGATGATGGTATCCAGCGTGTTATAGAGAAAATGCGGGTTCATTTGAGCCTGCAGCAGCGCAAATTCCGTACGCCGGCGCTGCTTTTCCTGCTCTGTGTTTTTATCGATCTGCTGTTTTAAGCGCCCAACCATACTCTCTATACCGTCCGAGAGTATCTGCACCTCCTCTACGTCGGCCTGAATAGGCTCACAAACCAGCAGGCTGCCCTTGCCGATTGCTTCCAAGCGCTCACATATTTTATCAATCGGGTTCACTATCCGGCGGCTCAGATTTCTCGAATGAGTCAATAGGATATACAGCAGCACCAACGACAAAACGACAACGACGCCCATAAAAACGATCATACTCGAAATCATGGCTGATTGCAGAGCGTTCAGATGGGCAGCCTCGTAGTACAGGTAGGTGTACATGTATTTCTGAATCAAATCTGTCAGTATATAGATGTTATTTTCCAGTTGATCGACGCGGGAATCATATTCCTCCGTTTCCGCGATCTCCTGCATCTTATCCTCCAGATTATGACACAGGCTCAGCACGCTGCTGATGGAGTGGAGGCTGTCCTTTTCCGTTGTGGTATCGATCAGCTTTCGGGCGATCTCCTCGGCAGACTGAACCTCTTCAATCGGTAACCCTTCAGAATACTGACTGTCTATAACAAAGTAGTACATTTTGAGATCGACGTCGTCCTTGAAATTCTGGTTAAAGTCAGAAGCCGCCGTTACATTGTTCAGAATCGCATGGTACTGCAGCGCATAGACTATTCCAATAAGAGCAATCGCGATGATCACGATCATCAGCGGAAGTGCGACGATCAGTATCATCTTCCAAAGTTTGCTCTGCATTGTCCTCTTTCCCATTATCGCTCTGTGCGGGATATTGACGCTCACTGCTTGTTTCCTCTCCGATATTCACTTGGCGTACAACCCGATACTTTCTTGAACACAAAGCTGAAATAATGAGGATCCTTATAGCCCACAGCGAATGCAATCTCGCCGGAACGCTTATCTGTGTGCCGAAGCATTCGCTTGGCCTCACCGATCCGTTTGCTGGTAAGATATTCAACAAAGGTTTGTCCAGCTTCCTGGCTGAACATTGCCGAAAAATAGTTAGGACTGATATTCACTTTTCTGGCCACTCTATCCAGCGAAATCGACTCATCCGGGTAATGCTCGTCAATGAACTCTATCGCTTGGATCAGCAGGTCGTGCTGATGCTTTTTGCTTTCAAGGTCACGCTGCTCAATCGCATGTGCCATGACTTGGCTCGCATATTGCCGTACTTCCTCCGGCGTCGATACGTCGTCTTTCGGCCGTAATTCAAACGGCCAGATACTGTCCGCACGGTAGCCAATCGAATCAAGATACTCCACCGCCGCGAAATAGACCGTCATGATCAAATATCTCCATAACAACGGCAATGAAACGGCTTCCTCTCCGGCATTCTGCAACAGTTGATCGAGAAAACGGTCGATTTCTTCTACAGTACCGCTGTTCAAAAAATTACGGATGCGCTCCTGACAGATATCCATGTGATCCGTTTCCGTTTTTGAAAGGTTTTTCTTTCGTATATATCCGATGCTTTTTTCAGAAAGGATATGCTCTTGCGGGCACAGATAACGGTAAGATAGGATTCGGCTTGCCTCTGAAAAGCAGGCCGGAATGGCCCCAAGGCGCGATACTGCCGTGCCGCAGGCTATATACCAATCCACATCTCGCCCGGACATCACACAGCGGCTGCGGATGTTTTCTATGCAATCGCAGGTTCGCCTCTCAATATCGTCCTGACTGCCCTTTACCAGAACAGCAAACGTCGTGATGTTCCAGCGGAACAAGATCAGTTCCGGGTGGCTAACGATATACTCCGTCACTTTCTCCTGCACGGTTGCGAGTGCATCGGTATAGCTTTCGGGCGCGCTGCCATCGTATCCGGCATTGTTAAGTGAAAAAAGCACAGTATTATAGAAAGGAGAGTTCAAGTCGATACCCATTGTCTTCGCAGTTTCAGATATTTCCGAGACGCTCAAACCACCAGTGACAATTTGCTCAAAAAACCTCCTGCGTGAAAACGTTTCATATTCCTGTGCTTCTCGCTGGAACCTCGCAAGGTATTGCTGTTGCTGATGCTCGTCCTCCATTTTTTTCTGAAGGGCGATCAAGATTTCAACCATTTTTTCCTTTAGAATCGGCTTCAGCAGATATTGTTCTACGCCCAGGTGAATTGCCTGCTGCGCATATGAAAAATCGTCGTATCCGCTGATAATGACAATTTTCGTCCTTGGCAGTTCTTTACGGACCAGCTTTATCAGCTCCAGCCCGTCCATAAACGGCATCTTTATATCCGTGATAATAAGATCAGGCTGTATTTGGCGAATCAACGGTAAAGCAAGCTCACCGTCCGATGCGTCGCCGGCATATTGAAAGCCATACTGCTCCCAAAGAATGTTTTTGCGAATGCCTTCACGTACTACGATCTCATCTTCGACAAGAAAGACCTTAAACATGGCTGATCTTCCTTTCTAACAGACGTGTCTATGTATTCGATGTGCGCACGACCCCTTCGTATTATGCATTATTAAATCATAATAAACAATGGAATTTTCTTTGATATTGGTACATTTTTTTAGGTTTCTTCCTGAAATATATATATCAATACTCTGAAATGTATTTGTCTGCGTTCTCCTTTGTAACCGGCTCAAACGGTATTAAGTATGTTGAGTCAACCGTCTCATATATTTTTAATGTAAGTACACAATTATATAATGTTTGCGCAATTTCCTGTGCATTATGAAAAACCGTGCCCTCAAGACGGCCGTCTTTAACAGCTAACAGCGCATCCATATCACCGTCTATACCAAATACAGCTATTTCGTCCTGTTTGCCGAACTCCTCAATTGCTTCAATTGCTCCCATCGCCATATTATCATTTTCTGATAGAACAATGGAAAATTCCTTATTGCTCCGAATCCAATTTTCTACGATCGCATAGGCTTCATCCCGCTGCCAGGCGGCCGTTTGCACTGCTACAATTTCTATATTAGGATAATATCTGAAAACATCCATATAGCCTTCATATCGCTCCTCTTGCGCGCTGATACCCATTACTCCCTCGAGGATAACCAGTTTGCCATGTCCATTAAGATAGTCCGCAACCATATTGGCCTCAATCACACCCGATTCATAATGGTCGGAACCAACATAGCTTATGTAACCCGACGGGTTATAAGTCTGGGCGATCGTCGTAATAAGAGGAATGCCTGCATTCTTGGCGATTGTCACAGCCAGTGCACAGTTTTCATACGATATAGGATCCAATATAATGACATCGAATCCGCTTGAGCTAAATGATTCTACATGGGCAATCTGTGCGTTCGCGTCTGCCATTCCGTTATAAACCACGAGCTCTATTTCCTCATCTCCATCCTCAATCATTTTCTGAAGCTTGCTGCCGACTCGCATTACAAAGGGCGAGTCATCCTGCAGCGATAACCCAACGCGAAATGAATCGTTCTTCTTTATAACCGCTTCCATGGGTTGTTTGCTTGTCTGTTCGTGTTCCAAATCAGCCGCAGTCTGAGTCTTTACATCTTCCGCACCTTGATGAATGCTGCATCCCGCCATAGCAAACAGCAAAATACACAGAATGACCAAACAAAAACGAGTACATTTCATGACGCATCTCCTGATTTAAGGAAGAAATCAACATTGTCATCTTTTATTAGCTGAGACGGTAATTCGATCAATCTTGGAACGTCTTTTCCGGACATGATGTTCATTATTATATTGACGGCAATGTCACCGCCGGTGGGATATGTAAAAGTGGCATTAATCAGTCCTTCTTTGATAGCCAGCAAATCGCTGTTTTTTACGGAATAACCACCGACACTGATGATATAAGCACTCTTCCTCGTTTGTTTCAGATTGACAGCAGCCCCTAAAGCCATCATATCATTATGAGCATATATAACATTGATGGGGGGCTCTTTTGAAAAGAATTCACTCTCTTTCATTCGTGCCCGCGTCTTTTCCTGTGACCAGTATCCGGTCATCACATATTCTTTAGTTATATTCTTATGGGGAGCTATACCCTCAATGAATCCGTTCTTTCTGTCTATACTGATCTGCGAATGAGGCTCCCCTTGTATTTCCAACACCGTACATATCCGTCCATTGGCCAGTTTGTTAACATATTTGCCTGCCATATTGCCTATCTTTTCATTATCCGTGTATATTCTTGTCGTATAACAATCTATATCCGGCGCATATCCGATCAGGATAACAGGTATCCCCTGGTCATATACCTCCTTCATGGTTTCAGCAATGTTTTGGGGTTCAAAAGTTACAATGATCAATGCATCAACGCCCAGTTTCAACAGATTCTTTATGTCCTGCTTTTGTTTTTCCATGCTTTCTCCGGCATCATAGCTCACAAATCGCACGCTATCATATTGCTGGCACTGATAATTGATATCATTATAGAGCTCCAGCTCAAAATTATCGGTCATATTGGGCTGCGAAACACCGATCAAGTATTTGACTCCGTCTTCCTTTAACGGAATGCTGACAATGATAAAAGCCGTTATTAAGCAGGCAGTAACGAAAAGCGCTGCGGCAATAAGGAGCTTCTTTTTGTTTTCAGGTTTGATCATGTGCTTAATTTCTTTATTCTCCATACGGCACCCGTTAATTCTTTTTGCGCCTGTACTCAGTCGGCGATATGCTCATAACCTTTTTGAACGCCTCGCAATAGTAATGCTGACTGCTGTAACCAACACGTTCTGATATTTCACACACTTTATAATCTGTGTCCGACAATAACTCAAGCGAGCGCTTTATTCGGTACCGAATCAGATAGTCGGTAAAAGATACCCCGGCCTCATGTTTAAACAGCTTGCTGATGTAGCTTAAACTCACATTATTCTGCTCAGCAAATTTCGAAAGCCGAAGCTGCATGTCCTGATATTGATCCTCAACATACTTTTTCACCCGCTTGACCATTGGCATATATTGAACTTCATTTTTCAGGCTTTCATTCAGCTCGGCAAACACCGCTGGGAGGTCCTTATAACTGCCCTTTACCGGTCTTTTGTGTACGATTATGTTCCAGCTGTTATCGCTGCATATGACAGGCATCAGTTCTTTTTGCATATCGTCCCATCTTTCACCGTCCGCGGCATGGTAAAGCAGCAGAAAGCTATCGGAAAACAACCGCACAAAACAGAAAGACGCATCGTTGGCAAAATACTTTTCCAGCCGTTTTCTGCACTGTTTCATTTGCTGTTCCTTCATACTCTCGTTCTCAATAATGCCCACAGGAAATGAAATATTAACCCATATCATGCCTGTCACTTCTGAGAGTGCAAACCCGAGATCCTCAAAATATTCCTCCGGGGTCCCATTTTCAGAAGTCAGTTTAAGTCCCCCTGTAATCCATTCGCTCAGCAAGCCATCACGAAGAAGATTCCGGTTTTCCTGAATCATTCTCTCCTTGCGCTTATTGGCCATTAACTCTTTTCTCTCATCATCCAGCTGCAGCTTGACTTTAACCAGTAATTTTGCAAACTCCTCTTCGTCAATGGGCTTCAAAATATAACTGTAAACACCCAGGTCCACAGCTTTCCTCGCATACTCAAATTCATCATGGCCGCTAATGATTATTTTAAGGATACTCTTGTCGATCATATTAATCCTTTCAATCAACTCAAGACCGTTTAGCAGCGGCATCTGAATGTCCAGCAAGCATATATCCGGACGAAATGTTCTGACAAGCGAAATAGCCTCCCATCCGTTTTTGCCGGTTGCGACCACTTCCATACCGTACTCAGCCCAATCGAAGGCGCTCATCAGCGCATTGCGGATAATTCTTTCGTCATCCGCTATCAATACTTTATACATCGTTTTCTAATCCCCTCTCGCGAACCAACGGATACCTGATCGTCACCGTCGTCCCCTGCCCCTGGACACTATCAACAACAAGCTTGTAGTCCTTACCATATCGCAGCATAATACGCCTGTTCACGTTATAGAGCCCATATCCAATGAACGGATTTTCATCCGACTGGATCTGTTCATTCAGTGTTTCAAGCTTTTTCGAATCGATCCCCGGACCGTTGTCGGTTACTTCAAGGCATAGTGCGTTTTCATGTTCATAAATATTGACACTGACTTTTCCAGGCTCCACCCTCTGCCTGACCCCATGATAAATCGCGTTCTCCACCAGAGGCTGCAATATCAGCTTTTGAACGTATAAATGGGCTGCATCGACTGAGCAGTTGATCTCATACTCCAGAATATCCGAATAGCGCGTACCCTGTATAATCAGATAGTTCCTGACGTGTTCAATTTCCTCAGCCAGAGTAATAGTATCCGACCCTTTGCTAAGGCCAATTCGATAAAGCTTGGTAAGAGCGGATATTATCTGAATGATGTCCTGCGCATTATAATCTTTAGCCATCCAGTGGATTGTATCAAATGTGTTATACAAGAAATGCGGCTTGATCTGGGCCTGTAGAAAAGCCAGATCATCCTCCCGCTTTTGTTTCTGCTGATAGTAAATCGTCTCAATCAAATGACGAATCTTTTCTATCATGGCGTTAAAACTGTTGCCCAGTTGCCCAACCTCATCCTTGTATTTTGAATCAAAGTGGACTGTCAAATCGCCAAGTTCGGCCTGGTTAATCAGGCTTTTCAGTTTGATGATCGGTTTTGTTATTCGTGACGAAAACATGACGCTGAACAAACTCACGAAAACGACCACACACAGCATGACGAAAAGCAGTATATACTGAAAATTCACCACCTGCTCTAAAGTTTTGTTCATCGAGAATACGCCTACCGTTTTCCATCCGGTGTACTCAGACATCGAATAGATCAGCTGATACCCTTCGCTGTCTACTGTTTTGTTAATAATCTGCGTCTCTTCACCTAAAAACCACTCCTGTTTGACCCGGTATGCCAGTTGGTTGATGGGTGCATAGATGCTTTCTCCTTCGTTATCCACAATCATGATAAAGCCGTCTTTGCCAACGCGCATATTATCCAGCGTATCCAAAAGCAGCCTTGTATCTAGGTCAATAATGATGACGCCCAAAACGTCATTGGATGAATTATTGACGACGCCCATGCCCAGCATGATTATTTCATCCGCGCTGACGGGATTGTAATACGAAAAGCCTCTGTTCTTTGGCTTTGGAATGATGAACAGCTGGCTCGGGTCGTTAATGCACTGCTGATACCACTCCTCCTGCGTCAGGTCAGCCAGTATATTTCTCTGCATTTCATTGCTGAATATCGTATCGTTGCGCCCGATCAGCGCAATCCCTTTAAAATACGGAAAAGAATCGACTATAGTCGCCAGATAACTGCCGATGGATATGCGGGCCGTCACGTCTTCGGTATTCGTTTTGTCTGCATTCATTAAAAGGTTCAGGACCTGGCGATTTTTTGACAGTATTCGAATGATATTCTCTGCGCTGTGCACATTGCTGTCTACAGTGACATTGGCCTGGTCGATGGCCTGTATCGTCGTTTCAATCGCAGACTTTTCAAAAGCATTCGCAAATACGAAGTTGGCAACAATCGCCGTCATGAGTATGATGACAAGCCCTATACAAAAAAAGCTCACAAGCAGCTTAACTCTCATGCTTGCATTATTGTACACGTAGACTAGTTTTCTGATCATACGCATGTACAGCCTCTGATATCAGAATGTTATTATTAAATGGTGTCTATTTCACACGGGCTGGGTAATGTGAGAGGGTTATACTGATGTATTATACAATACACTTGGCTTAAAGTAAATGATATGCAACTCTACCCGCACGAAAGCAATTAAGCGGTTTGCCGCGGAAGCCAGTCTTTTCCGCGGCAAACCGCTTAGATGTGGGAGCTTAAACCAGCTTATATTCGATGCCTAGAATGCCGCAGAGCATCTCAATCCTTCTGCATTGGTTGCCCAGAAACATCACCTGATGATGTGTGCCGCCATTGCGAAGCCATTCGTTCATGGAGGAGCGGATACCTGTATACGGACGGAAGAACGTATAATTCATCAGCATCCCGCCAATCTCCTTGTCGTCGAGTATTTCACCCAACGAAACGATCAGACGGTACCGGCTTCCTTCTATAGCGACGAGCGATATGATCGTGGCTTCGCCCGGTTCTCCGCTGAAGATGGGTGTGGGTGGGTTGTCCCGGTCCCCGATGTCCAGCGGACGGTCTATCAGCTTTATTGGACGGTCTTTTCTCGCCACCTTCCAGTTACCTTCGCCCATGTGGCTGAGCATCGTGGCGTCACGCTTAAAGTCCAGCGAGTACATTTCGGTAAAGTGGGGATTTTCCGCGATCAGGTGCCCCAGCAGCGTACAGGCGAGAATGTGCACGTCGCCCTCCGCCGAATAGCCGTAACCTTTCGCGAGCATGTTGCTGGCGCCCAGTATCGGCAGTTGGGATATGCGGCCGTCTTCCCGGTACACATTGAAATTTGCGGAAAAGCCGTCATAGTTGTATTTTTCGCAGAATTTTTCATATGCCAGCTGCAGCTTGGCTGCATAGCGATGGCTCTCGGCAGAAAGGTCCGGCGACACTTCAAAGTTGCTGCGGTCAATGGCCACATATGCATCGATTTCCTGTTCTGTCACTTCCGCCATGCATTTGACCACTTCGCCGACACCATCATAGTTGACCTCAATGCCGAACGTGCGCATGAAGGCGACTTCATCGCCTATGATATCGCCCATGCCCTGCATTTTCTCGATTAGCGAGACACGCATGCGCTTCATGGAAGCCGCCGTCATAGCAGCCGCGGCCCAGTCAGCAAAGAAGCTTTTGAACGTGTCCGTCTCCCAGTCCTCCGTGATGATGACAGGCTCAACGCCGATACGCATCAGTATATTACTTGTGTCCTGTATACCGTGTATGCCTTGGTTGGTGGTGCACTTCTTCCAGTTCCAGTCCGGTGTCACGGAAGGTTCCGGCTGAATATTGGCCACAAGTACCGGCAGGTTGTTGCCCTGAAACGCCTGCAGCACGCGCATACCGGGGCCGTACAGCAGATTGACCACCATAATACCGTCATATTCGCTTCTGTTGAAATGCTTGACGTGTTTCTCTATCAGACCACGGTCTTTGGCAGCGCCGGGGAAGTCGATTTCCGCGACATCCTTAAGCTGTTCCACCACACGCCGTGCCCAAACCTCCTGCTCTTTTGGAAGCTCAGGCTGATCCTCATCATAAAGACCATGCATGATACCTAAAAATCCGATCTTGGGCATTCTCTTTTCTACCATCGCTTTACCTCCTCGTAAAACTGATCAGGCGCGCAGGCCGGGCAGGAGCAGCCGCTCCGTGCCCGGCATCGTTTAACCCAAACAGGTGCACGCCACAATGCGGTATTAGTATATTTTCAGTTCGCTGGTTTCCGTCCACGGACAGTCCGCTGGCGTACCGAAATTTCTGACCAACTCCATTCGAACATACTTTGCTTTTACGCTCTTGGGCAGTATAAACTCAGACCACCCTTCGCGCATTTCCATTTGGCAGGACAGCACCTGCTGCCAGTCTTTTTTGTTGACGGTGCAATCCGCGCTTCTCATCTGCCGCACCGCATCGCTCGAGCTGACATAGATGTTGACAACACTCGCCAGCTCCTCAAGAATGCTGTGGGGTACTCCCACGTTGTGGAATATGCGCAGCTTGGAAATCTCCTGCTCCTCGCCAAAAAAGCTCAGGATCACGTTGGCAGGCCCCATGGTGTTGGCGCCCCAGGTTCCTCCGTTCCGCTCCGTATCATCGTCGATCAGGTTGTTCACCCAGATCAGCGGATCGGTCACCGTATGGCTGCACCATTCAATTCGCGTATAATATGAACCATCCCTGCGCACGCCAAGGGGATACATTTCCATCTCCATCCGTCCCTCCTTACGCGTCGTAACAGTCTGTCAGCACGGCCAGAACCTCAGCTTCATTCAAGGCTGTACCTTCCGGATTCTGTGTCATTTTCTTCGCTATCAGCGGCAGGACCGATTTGTCCAGACCGAGATCCTTTAGCGTAACGGGCAAACCCCATTTATAAAAGTACTCCTTGAGCTTGTTGATGCCTGCTTCGCCAAACGCAAAGTCGGACATACTGCCCTGTTCGAGGCCAAACACAGCCTTGGCGAATCTTACGAACTTGGCGGGGGCCTTCCTGTTGAGGTGCTTCAGCCAAGCCGGATGCGCAACCGCGAGTCCGGCGCCGTGCGCGCAGTCTGTGATGGCTCCGATATCATGCTCGATGGTATGCGCGTCCCATGGCTTGCCGGCTCTGCCCACATCAGCCCAGCCGTTGATCGCGATAGTGGCCGCCCAGCTGAGATTTGCCCGGTGCTCAAGGTTCTCTGTGTCTTCCAGTACGCCTTCGGAAGCGATCACCGTTCTGATGATGCCTTCCCCAATGGCATCCTGTATGGGTGTGTTGGGCTCGTCATCAAAATACGGCTCCATAACATGCGAAATGATGTCTGCCATGCCGCAGGCCGTCACGTATTTGGGCAGAGTCTTCTGCAGCTCCGGGTCAATGATGGCGAACTTGGGGAAGCTGTGCTCGAAGTGCGTAGACCATTTGCGCCAGTTAGCCGGATCCTTATCCCGGTCGTTGGTGACGACACAGTTGACGTTCATTTCCGAGCCTGTCGCCGCAATGGTGGAGACCGCACCGATGGGCAGCGAAGCCGCAGCCGCTCTCTTCAGCTCGAAGAAGTCCCATATATCGCCGTCGTCCAGCGCCCCGTAAGCAATCGCTTTAGCAGAATCTATGCAGCTGCCGCCGCCCACTGGAATCACAACTTCAATGCCGACTTCCTTGCATATTTTTACACCTTCTTCAATTTTCGTCAGCTTTGGGTTTGCCGTCACCCCGTTTAGCTCATAAACGGTCACTCCCTCCTCTTCCATTAGCTTTTTGGCTTTTGCGTATACGCCCAGCTTTTCAAGCGGGCCATCCATTTTAACCAGAAGCGCTTTGCTGCCCAGCTTTGCTGCATATTTGCCAAGATTGTTGAATTCTCCGATTCCAAAGTGGACGCGAGTGGGATTAAAATAACTGAAATTTTTCATGTTTCCCTCCGGATATATTTATTAGGCTTTAGGCTTTACCAAGCTGTATCCTTGCTTTTTGCTTGCGCTGCTGGCTCAAAAAGTCGATCGTCACGGCAAGCAGCAGAATAGCGCCGGCAATCAGATCCTGCCAGTAAACAGAAACGCTCAGCAGCACCAGTCCGTTGTTGATTATGTTGAGCATCACAATTCCCAGCACAGCACCGAGTATGGAGCCTTCGCCGCCCATCAGGCTTGTTCCGCCTATGATACAGGCCGAGATCACACGCATCTCACTGGAGAGGCCCGCATTTGGCGTTGCCACCTTGAACCTCGACAGTGATATGACACCGGCCAACCCTGCGAGAAGCGACGACGCGATATGAACGCCCAGCTTCACGTTAGAGGTATTGATACCGCTCAGCAGCGCGGCTTTCTGATTTGAGCCGGTATAATAGATCTTTCTCATAAAGCCGAAATTGTTGAGCAATATCGCCGCAATTGTCGCCAAAATCGCAAGTATGATGGCAAACATCGGAATACCGAAAACGTTTCCTGCGCCAAGGAAGGTAAAAGCTGCACCGGGTTCGGGGAGCGATACCGGCGACCCCTGCGATATAACGTACGCCACGCCTCGTGACATATTCATCATACCCAGCGTCGTGATCATGGCGTTGAGGCCAACTTTACCGATGAACAGACCGTTGATAAGACCGCAGACCCCCGCATATACAAGCGCGATCAGTGCCGTAATCCAGATGCTGATGCCATAGTTCAAAAACAACGTACCGGAAATGACCATCGACGCCGCCATCACTGAACCAACCGAGAGATCAATACCACCCGTCAGCAAAACCAGGCACATACCAATCGCCATAATACCATCGGATGAAAGCCCCAGCACCGTTGTGGAAAGGTTAGCCGATGTAAAAAAATATGGAGATGTGGAAGACAGAATAACCGCTATCACAACGATTACAAGAAAAACTGTCGTCCCCCGATACGCAACCATTCTTCGAAAAATATTTTGCCTGTCATTGGATTCATTCAATATTCTATTCATTTTGCTCACCCGTTCTTCATATTATTGCATGCACTTACATGTTCATTAGACGCATATGTGATGATGGTCTCTTCACACAGATCCCCGCTTGTCAATTCGCCGGTAACGATTCCTTCATGCATCACGACGACCCTGTCGGACATACCGATAATTTCGGGTAATTCCGACGAAATGATAACAACTTGTATTCCGCTGTTTGAAAGCTCTCTTAGCATGTTGTGTATTTCGGATTTTGCCCCCACATCTATGCCTCTTGTGGGTTCATCCATTACCAGCAGTTTCGGATTTGTCGAAAGCCACTTGCCGACCATTACCTTTTGCTGATTGCCACCCGAAAGGCTTGCCACCTTGTTCAGCTGCGATGCAATTTTTATGTTAAGATCCGCAACATACTTCTGACACAGCGAGGCTTCCATTTTCCGGTCAATCACCGCACCTTTTTGCACATTTTCCAGCTTTGCCGCCGAAATATTCTGGTAGATGGGAAGTTCAAGGAACAGTCCCTGCAGCTTCCTGTCTTCAGTCAGATAAGCAAAACCCGCATCGATGGCTTCCCTGTAATTTGCAATACTGATCTTCTTGCCCTGATAATAAATCTCTCCACTGTCCAACGGATCGACACCGAGTATGGCGCGCCAAAGTTCCGTCCTCCCGGCGCCCACCAGGCCGTAAAAACCAAGTATCTCTCCTTTTTTAACCTGAAAATTGATATTGCTGAACAAGCCGGCCTTGTTGAAATTTCTGACTTCGAATACTGTCTCTCCAACTGTTTCGCTTTTTTGCGGATACAGATTTTCTATATTGCGTCCAACCATCATGCGAATAATTTCTTCACTTGAAACTTTTTTTGTCTCAACTGTATCCACATAATTACCGTCCTTGAGCACCGTGCAAATTTCACACAAACGGAAAATCTCAGGCAGGCGGTGGCTGATATACAGGACGCTTATGCCCCTTTTCTTTATGTCATCAATGATGCCAAACAGCGTTTCGGTCTCACCTTCCGTCAGCGATGATGTCGGCTCGTCGAAGATAATAAGCTGGCAGTCAAGCGACAGTGCTTTTGCGATCTCAACAATCTGCTGATGCGCCGTACTCAAATCTCCAACCAGTGCGTTTGGAGAAAAGCTGACGCCGAACAGATTCAGCAGTTTTTTCGTCTCCATGTATAGCTGTTTTTTATCTATAGCCCCAAACTTGTTCTGGGGTATTCTGCCCATGAAAATATTTTCACTGACACTCATATGAGGGCAAACGCACAGCTCCTGATGCACAAATCCGATCCCGGCCTTTTGTGCTTCTGTCGGGTTGTTAAAGCTGGCTTCCTTCCCCATGAATATTATTTTTCCTGCATCGGGCTTATGGACACCGGAAACGATGTTCATCAGCGTTGATTTACCGGCCCCGTTTTCACCGACCAAGCCAAGACACTGTCCTTTTAGCACCTGCAAATGCACATTGTTCAGAGCCAGCGTACCGGGAAATCGTTTGACAATACCTTCAACGCTCAGTACAAATTCGCAACTCAAGAATATTCCCCCTCCTGTTTGGTTTATGGCTCATCCTGCCTTTAACCCCGCGCGTTAACATATGCGCGGGGTTAAAGCAAGATGTCATGCAGTGGCTTCTTGAGCTGTTATTCAGCCGGCATATAGAAGGAGTCTACATTCTCAGCCGTCACAACCGTAACGCCGGTATCCACAGAAGGCGGAAGCGGATTGATTCCGAATTCCTTCCATCCCTCGACCGGATTGAAGTTGCCGCAGCCGCCGTTAACATTGAACAGCATCTGGAAGCTCCACCAACCCATGTTGTATGTGCCCTGCGCAATGGAACCGCTCAGTACGCCTTCTTTGATCAGGTCAAGTGTTCCCGTATCCGTATCGAACGCGATGATCTTGATCTGTCCCGCTTTGCCAGCTTCCTTCACAGCTGTGGCTGCGCCCACGCCCGCAGACGAGTCGGAAGCGAATATGCCCATGATGTTCGGATGCGCCTGAAGCATACCGGCGGTCACTTTCGCGCCTTCGGTCTGGTCCAGATTGCCGTTGACGATCTGCACGATCTTCACCTCGGGATACACTTCAGCCAACGTATCGGTGAAGCCATCCACGCGCTCCTGCAGGTTCGACAGACCGGGCACCTGCAGCACGCCAACCTCGCCCTTGCCGCCAATCTGCTCACCCAGCGCCCGGGCTGCCACCGTACCGGCGTAGTAGTTACCTGTGCCGAGGAACGAATAACGCTTGGAGTCCTTGGAGTCCGCATCGTACGTCACGACCGGGATACCCTGGTCGATCGCCTTGTTGATGGAATCCTTCAGCGCGTCCGCGTTCACGCAGGATACCGCGATACCCTTGGGATTCTTCGCGATAACCTGTTCAAGCACCGTCACCTCTGCGTTGACGTCGGTACCCTGAGAACCCATGTAAGTGGCGGTAACGCCCGCTTCCTTCGCAGCCGCTTCAAAACCTGCGAAGCAGCCCTTGAAATAGTCGGCACCCGCGAAGAATGAAATCATGTAGTACTCACCGTCAGCCGATTCCGGAACGCTGGCAGCCACTTCAGCCGCGGCAGGTGCTTCCGCTGCCGTGTCATTGTTCGCAGCTTCCGCAGCCGGTTTCTCTTCCGCAGCTGCCGGAGCATCCGCCACAGGCTGTGCCGCGCAGCCAGTCAGCGCAAGCGACAACACCATAACGAAGCAAATCACCATTACAACCAAATTCTTTCTCATTTTATTCCTCCATTTTTATTTTTTACTTGATGACCAAGTAAACCAATATGTAAATTTGAAAAGGTGTTAACGTTTGGTTTTGAATATGCTTACACTATAGACCGCAGGAGAAAAGTCGTCTTTACGTTTAGTTTAACTTGTTTAAGGTTTCATGAAATAAATTTTTTAGGGTGAAAAAATACCCGCCGGATGTCCGAGCGGGTATCAGCTAGTACTGTTAGAAGAGATTCACTGACATTTGTCGAGGGTTAATTCCGACATAGTGCAGGGGATTTCGCGTGCGGAGTTGTTGAAGTACGGATGATCGATCACTGTATCGAAACATGAAACGACTATCTTTCCTTGCCATATAATGGGTTCTCCAGGCTGATCCAGCCTGCCGTCAAATCCGTCACAGTCAGGGCTTTGCGCGATCCGGGTGGCCTTCGCATCTGCCCAATCAATTTTAACGATGGCGTTAGCACCAAAATCCGCCATATAGAAAGCGCCTTTTTTGTCGGATATCATACCATCGGTTGTTTTCAGGTTGTTTTCATCCTTCGCCCATACAACATTCGAATACACGTTTCCCTCGCTGTCGAAAGTGATCTTGTTTATCTCTCCGTCACCGAAGTTTCCAACGTAAAGGTTGCCGTCGTTGTCAAACTCGATACCATCGGCACCGTATTGACATATGGGGTTTCCGGTAACAAAGGTGGTGATCAGATTTTCATCATCCAGCGTGTTGTTGACCACCACATTTTCGTCGTCAAGGCGAAAGCGGTAAACGGCGCTGACCATAAGCCCGGACTCGTGCTTAACCTTTGTCATCAGGCTGTTGGTGACATACATATAATCTCCCTTGATCCTAACGCCATTCGGATGCTCCATGCCTCTGGCTACCACAGTGAACTTGACGAGTTTATCGTTAACCATGCGGATCCTCAGCATTCTTCCCTTGAACTGCAGCTCCGGCTTATCCGTCCAACTCACGTTGTCGCAAACATATACATCACCGTCAGGGCCAAATTCGATACCCATCGGCCGGGAGCTTCCCGACTCCTCTTCCACCGGCACATCAAGCCACTTCGATATACTCTTATTCTTGTCTATCTTGACGAGACAACCAGGATAGGACAGGTCCGCAAAATTGGGGCATGCCAAAATAAGATCGCCGTCTTTATTGATGGCCATTCCGTCAGGTGTCGCAACGTACTCCTTTGGCAACAGAGTAAAGAGCTTTGGGGTTTGCATAAGATATACCTCCGACTTAATTGTAATTTTGAAATGAAAAGAATCAATACTTAATTATATTGTTAAGAATATATAATGTCTTTATCATTTATTGCACTTATTTAAGATATAACGTGCAAACCCATGTTCGTGTATGATGAAATTTTCGGTTCGGAATGCGCGATATGCCCTGATAAAAAAGACCGCAGCACTTGTAAGAGAGACAGATGCTGCGGAAATAGAGATAAATGCACACTCTTTGGGAGTGGAGCATACTTTCAGTCGCATTATTAAATCAGCCTGTCAACGGTAATCCCGTCCTGCGGAATATATTCACGCCACCATGCCACTGATTCACGCATGTCCGAAATGATATTGTCGGCGGATTCGGTAACACCGAAAAACAACTCGAACGCCAGATAGATATCCGTCACGCGCGGCGGCATCCCCTCCGGAGCAGGCCGCTCATACGATCTTGCAATGGCCGAAAGCACATCCTTAGGTTTCACAATTCCCGACGGGTTGTATTTGGCGGTAAACGGCTTGTGAGAGGAATATGTGCCATCCGTCTGCTGAAGATGCATCACCGGTGAATAGGCACCCAGCATCTCCAGCCATTTAAACAAGTCAGCATCATGCGGCTGCGCAAACCAGTACCCGTAACGGTCGAGTAGTCTCTCAATTATCTCCGTGCGGCGCTGTTCTTGCACCGCTCTGACCACCTCATCCGGCAGACGGAACCCGCGGGTATCACCTGTCCTCACCATGCTCATTACGTCGTCAGGCGAAGGCCTTAAAAACAGCCGCTGCCCCGCCTGATGAGCCGTATCAATCGTCAGATACATCGGGTATTGCGCGCGAGCGTATACATTTCGCATGCAGCTGATACAACCGTCTATCGTCCACATGCCCTGCGTGGGCGTATACATCTGCTCATAACCAAATGTCACGCCTTTATTGCCGGCATAAACCGCCATGTTGGACAAACTGCTTTCGATATAATCCGTTGTCATCCGGAACAGCTCCGGGTTCTGCAGTGCCGTGTCCGAGTATGCGGACAATGTATTTCCCACCTGTGCGCCGAGGCTGGCCGCCACGTCAACCGTTGGCTTGAAATACCTTTCAATCATCGTGCGGCGTTTGCTTTTGGACAGGCTGGCGATGCCCACTGTCCTGTAAGTTGCATAACCCGAATAGAAGCTGGCCACCTTTAGGCCAAGTTCCTGTTCGTTTTTTTTGACCTCCGCCACCCATTCATCGCGAAACATCTGCGTATTGTGTGACGGATCAATCTCGTTGTCAGTGCTGGCCTGCACATAACGTATGTCGCCCAGCTGCCTCACCTTGCGCATCCATTCCGTTGGCTCCACCCAGCGTTTGATGGCAAAGCAGTTGTCCACAGTCAGATGGATCCTTGGATACTGTACTTCTTTTTTATCATTCATGCCCGCCCGTTGCCTTTCATATATTGCGCATAGCTGTCATCCCAAAGGTGTCCGTCCTGCGGCAAATATTCCGTCGGCTGGGCCGAATGGCCGGATATCGCGCGGCCTTCGGCCAGCGAGCTGATTTCACCGGTGCCCAGCATCTGCATCAGCAGATTGCCGACGGACGTCGTCTCCGCCGGCCCGGCTATCACCGGCACACCTAGCGCATCCGCCGTCCATTGGCACAGCAGCGCGTTGCGGCTGCCACCACCAAACATATGAATCAGCCCGATGCTGCGTCCGGTAAAACGGCGCACGTTTTCGTAGCAGTCCCTGAATTTTAATACTAGGCTCTCAAACACACACCGTGCAATCTCGCCCATACCCTCCGGTACGCCCATCCCGCGTTCCGAACAATAACGCTGTATGGCTTTGGGCATATTGGGATTGGGCTGCACGAATTCCACAGCGTCCAGCCGAATGAATGCAATGCCGCCCCGAGCTGCCCGTGCCGCCTCCACCACTGCGTCCCAGCCTATCTTAGCCCCCTGTTCCTTGCACCAGCGCTCATAGCATTGCTGGATAACCCAAAGACCGGTGAACAGATCCACAAAGTTGGTCTTGCCTGCGCAGCCGCCCTGGTTTGCAAGGCCCGAACGGAAAACCTCTTCACTGATGTATTGCTCGTCTGTTTCGATACCGAATATCGCCCACGTGCCCAGGCTGATAAATGCCCAGTCTGCATCCGTTCTTGTGAGCGGCGTCCCCGCGATAGCGCTGGCCGTATCGTGCGACGCCACCACCGTCACCGGTACCGGTGGCACCTCGTATTCATCGCAAATGCTCTTTTGAAGCGGCCCCAGCACGGTACCCGGCATCACCAGAGGTGAGAATAAGCTTTCCGGAATACCGAGCGGACCGAGTATGTCCTTCTGCCATGTCTTTTTATGCTGGTCCACCATCAGGCTCATCGTCGCATCGGTATACTCGTTGGCGGCGATACCCGTCAGATAATAGTTCAGCAGATCCGGAATCATCAGGAATTTGTCCGCTACTGCCAGTTCCGGCGCATCCTCCTGTATCAGGCCGTACAAATGATACAGCCCCATGATGGTGTTGGTATTAACGCCGCCCAGTCTGAACAGGTTGTATTCGCCGAATTTTGCATCCAGCGCCGGCTTGTATCGATACCTGAGCTCATCGCGGTAATTTGCGGGGTTGGCGAGCAGCTTGCCTTTTTTATCAATAAAACCGAAATCGCAGCCCCAGGTATCAATGCCCACGGACGATATGTCCGGATATTTGGCAAACGCCTTCTGCATACCGATCTTCAACTCGGATGCAAGGCGCAGTATATCCCAGTATAAGGTGCCGGCATAATTGACCGGCCTGTTGTCGTACTCGTGTATCTCTTCCATCTGAAACGTTCCGCCGTTATAAAGCGCCACGATGCATCGCCCGTGGCTGGCACCGTAGTCGAACAAAAGATACTTCTTTGAATTCATCCGGGTTTCTCCTTCTCCCGATATATATTGACTCCCCTAAAAACCACCCCCCGGAAGCTGAAGTTCCAAGGGGGTGGCTCCCCCAATATAACATGCTCGGGAAGCGCCGAGACGCCGCCCGAGCATCATTCATGCTGGATACTATTCGAGGTATTTGTCTACGTTGTCCGGCGTTACAGCTTCAAGTTCCACCAGTATCTTTTCTTGCAGTTCCTGACCGTCCAGGAACTTCGCCGCTGCTTCCACAGCCGTGTAAGCCTGCAGCCAGAAGTTCTTGTACACAGTCACTTCCATCGTGCCTTCTTTGATGGCCGCCAGCGCGTCTTTGTTTCCATCGATGCCGCCCACGAACACCTGATCCAGCTTACCGGCTTCCTTAAGCGCTTCCACAGCACCCAGCGCCATCTCATCGTTGCAGCTGAATATGATCTTCAGATCGGGATGGGCTTGCAACAGATTCTGCGTGGTGGTAAAACCAGTCGACCGGTCGAACTTCGCATCCTGGATATCAACCACCTTGATGTTCGGGTACTTTGCAAATACAGCCTGCGCCGCGTTGGAGAGGTCGATCGTTACTTGGCCGCCCGACGGGCCTTCCAGTATAATCGCTTCGCCTTCTTCACCGGCCAAACGAACCAGTTCTTCCGCGCACAATGTACCGCAGATGGTGTTGTCCGCTACCACAAAGGTTTCGCTGTTGGCCGTGCCGCTCTCGTTATTGATCTTGGTGTTCAAGTTGATAACGGGTATACCTGCCGCATTGATCTCCTCAATGGCCGGAACGATGCCGGTAGAGTCCGCGGGAACCATAATGAGGATGTCCTTTTTCTGGGCGATAACCTGCTGCACCAATGCAATCTGCTCGTCGTTATTGTTAGACTCGACAGGCGCCACCACTTCAATCTCCATGCCAAAATCCGCAGCCGCCGCTTTGGCTCCTTCTCCCGCAAGAATCCATACAGGGTTGGTCAGGTCTTTGAGTATCAGCGTCGCCTTTTTGCCAACAGCTCCCGCATACGGGAATTCGCTCTCAGGCTCCTCAGATGCGGGCGCTTCCTCCACCTCAGGTTCTTCCGGCGCCGCGGGGGCTTCCGTTGCTGCAGGCTCTTCCGGCGCTGCCGGAGTTTCCGACGGCTTAGCGCAGCCAATCAGCGCAGCAATCATGATCACAACAAGTAATAACAATCCAATCTTCTTCATTTTCGTTCCTCCTTATTTTTTTCCTAATATACTTGATGGTCTTTAAAAACACATCGCTCTCCTGGTTTTTAAAGCTCCGATTAGGCTTACATCTGCAGCAGCATAATCTGCTTCTGCCTGGCTTTTTCCATCAGCGCCGCGAATATGATGATCACGCCGAACACCGCCTCCTGCCACAGGTGCGAAATACCCAGCACCGCCAGCGCGTTGGTCAGAAACACCATGATGAGCACCCCGATGATGGTGTTGCCCACGCCGCCCTTGCCGCCGGAAATTGCCGTTCCTCCCACCAATGTGGACGCGATTGCCATCAGCCCGTAGTGTGAGCCCATGTTGGGTTCTGCGCAATCCAGCACCGCTGCATACATCAGGCCCGCAATGGAGGCCAACAGACCCGAGATCATGTAAATGAGTATGATGATCCGGCCTGTGTTCACGCCCGTAATACTCGTCGCCTTTGCGTTTGCACCCACACAATATACGTTGCGCCCGAACGTGGTCTTGCGCATCAGGAACAGCAGCACGAGGAATATCACGCCGGCGATGATAAACGGGTTGGAAATCTTCATCGTTTTCGTGAATTCCACCACTGAGCCCTTGGAGATTGACGTGAAGCCTTCCGAAAATCCGAATATCTTCTGTCCTGCCAGTATGAACAGCACCACCCCGCGTACAACCCAGTCCATGCCGTATGTGGCAATGAACGGCGATACCTTCAGCTTCGAAATCAGCAGGCCGTTGGTGATACCGATGGCCGCACCGATGGCAAGACCCACAATGATACCCAGAACCACATTCCCCTGTATGATCAGCGTCGCTGCGATGTAGGATGAGAACGCCGCCACCGAACCGATGGACAAGTCAAGGCCGCCGGTCAGTATCGCCAGTGTCATGCCCATGCAGTAAATCAGCATAAACGGCGCCTGGCTCATCACCACCGTGAAAATATTCTCGACCGGATCGTTGGCATTAAAGCTCGCCACTATCACAATAACGATCAGCAGTATAATCTTGGACTGCTTGAGAATGAACCCGTTTAATCTCATTTTCATTGTTCCACCCTCCTCAGTTCCTCAAGTTTACGCCGTTCGTTGATCACCACATCCATGATGATGACGGCCAGTATGACCAGCCCGATGATCACGTACTGCAGTGAGGGCGTGATGTTCAAAAATCTCAGGCCGTTCTTTAGCAGCGATATCATCAGCGCGCCGATCAGCGTACCCCCAAGGCCGCCGCGCCCGCCGTCGAACGGTGTACCGCCGATGATAACGGTGGCGATCGCGCTGAACTCGAACCCGTTTCCGATCGTCGCGTTGCCGTTGTTGGCCTTGCTGGCCAGCAGTATGCCGCCGATGGAGGCCGTGATGCCGGAGATCAGGAATACCTTGATGAATGTACTCCGCGTGCTGATGCCGGTCAGCATCGCCGCCTGCTCCGACCCGCCGATGGAGTATATCTTGTAGCCAAATTTGGTCTTGGCCAGCACAAACAGCATCACGGCGAATATCACCGCCACAATCCAGATATACACATGGATGCCGAGGAACAAGCTGGTGCTGGCACCGATCGCCTTGAAGTCCGCATTGCCTGTGTTGATGATATCGCCGTCGCAGATCACCAGGGCGATCCCTTTTGCGAGGCTCATCGTGGCGAACGTGGTCACGAAGTGGTCCAGCTTCTGTATGCCAACCAAATATCCGTTCAGCAGGCCGATCAGTGCTCCGCTGGCTATACCGCCGATCAGCGCAATGACCACGTGAACCCCCTGTGACAGTAGTATAGTGGTAACGATGGCGGACAGCGACATCACAGACCCTGCTGACATATCGATCTTGCCGATGAGTATCACGAGCGTCATACCGGCAGCCACCGTCAGAAGTATCGACGAATCTTTCAACAGATTATGCAGGTTATACCAGCTGAAAAAGCCATCAGCGAATATGCTCATGAATATGAACAGCACGATGATACCGATGATCAGCCCCAGCTTTTCGCGGCTTTGAACCTTTTTCGTTTTTGGCTTCATATCCATCCCCCTATATGCTGCATGCCAGCAGCTTTTCCTGCGTCGCGTCACAGTGTGAAAACTCCTGCGTGATACGCCCGTCCTTCATCACGTAGATGCGGTCACACAAGCCCAGCAGCTCCGGCATGTCGGAAGATATCATGAGCACAGCCTTGCCCTGCTTCACCAGTGCGTTCATGATCTCATATATCTCCTCGCGCGCACCCACGTCGATGCCGCGCGTGGGCTCGTCGAACAATATCAGATCGCATTCGGCACATAGCCATTTGGCCACAACCACCTTCTGCTGGTTACCACCGGAGAGGTACTTGACGAACTTGTCGATGGAACTCGTCACAATATTGAGCTCCTTCGTATACTTTTTGGCCGTTTCGATCTCTGTCTTTTTGCTGAGTATGCCGTTCCTAAACAGCTTGGTTAGCGACGCGTGCACGATGTTCTGCCGGATAGGCATGTCGATAATCACACCCTCGTCCTTGCGGTCTTCCGGCACCAGCCCCACCTTCAGGCGTGTCGTCATACGTGTATTCAGTTTCTTGTAGGTTTTGCCGAATAGTGTCACCTCGCCGCTCTCGAACCGGTCGAAGCCGAATATCGCTTTGATCACCTCGGTGCGGCCCGCGCCCACCAGCCCGGATATACCCACGATCTCCCCGCGGTGTGCAGTCAGGCTGACATCTTTGAAACGGTATGAGCTCAGATTGTCAATGCGCAACACCTCTTCGCCCACCTCTGTGCAATAATCGCGGTGATACTGGTTGGTGATTTCGCGACCCACCATCATCTTGATAATCAGATCAGTGGTCGCTTCCTCCGCATCCAGCGTGCCCACCAGAACGCCATCCCTCAATACGCTGATGGTATCGGCGATCTCTTTGAGCTCTTCCAGCCGGTGCGAGATGTAGATGATGGAAACACCTTCGCTTTTCAACTTATGGATGATCTCAAACAGCTTGGCGATCTCGTTGCGCGTTAGCGTGGCCGTCGGCTCGTCCATGATCAGCACCTTGGAGTCAAACGATAATGCCTTGGCCACCTCAATCATCTGCTGCTGTGCAATGCCCAAAGACGAGACCCGCGTTTTAGGATCCAGCGTGATGCCAAGGAAACCCAAAAGCTCGCGACTGCGGGTGTTCATCGCCTCAATATCGATCACGTGCAGCCCCTTACCTTTGACCGGCTCCCGCCCCAGAAAAATATTCTGGGCAATCGTCCTGTGAGCAAGCAGATTGAATTCCTGATGGATAATGCTGATGCCCATCTCCTGCATCTGCCGTATGCTCCTCACGTTGACAGGCCGTCCCTCAATCAGAAGCTCTCCTCCGTCCTTCTGATACACGCCGGAGATGATTTTCATCAATGTGGATTTTCCGGCGCCGTTCTCCCCAACCACCACGTGAACCTCGCCCTTGCGGACACGCATGTTGATGCCCGTTAACACCTGCACACCTGAAAAGCTTTTGCTCACATCGCGGATCTCCAGAATTACATCATCCTGCATTTATCTCTCTCCTTCATATCAATATCGCCTCGCATACCGTTAATGAAAGCAGGCATTTAGCACATCCAGCACGTCGTCCGGATTAAGGTGCCCGCCCCGCGGCGCCCCGTGCGCGGCCCGGGCCATCCTGCCGAGCGCCGCTTTGGGAATATTCATCTCACAAAGCGTCGTTGGCATGCCCCATTTACGGTACTGCTCTCTCAATACCGAAATGCCTTCAAGGCCCGTTTTCAGGTCGCTGCTTCTGTCAATACCGAATATGCGGTTGGCAAACTGCGCAAATTTTATGGGGTTTTTGCGGCACAGGTACTCCAGCCACGCCGGTTGTACCGCCGCCAGTCCCGCGCCATGCGCCACGTCGAAGCGCGCGCTGAGCTCCAGCTCGATCGTATGGGCGTCGAACGCACCCGGCCCACGCCCGCTGTCGCACAGACCACACAGCGCCAGCGACGACGCCCATGCGAGCACGCCGCGCAACGTAACGTCATTCGGGCGCTCCAGAACGGCAGCACTCTCCAGCACCGTTTGCACGATGCCCTCGGCCAGCCGGTCCTGCAGCGGCGTGTCCGGCGTGCCGTCGAAATACTTCTCCAGCACGTGCGAGATGGTGTCCACCATGCCGCACGCGGTAAGGTATTTGGGCACGCTGACCATCAGTCCCGGGTCGATCACCGACACTTTGGGATAACTCAACGGGCTTCGCGATACATATTTCTGATCCGTCTCCTCGTTGGTGATCACGCTGTTGGCGTTCATTTCAGAACCGGTGCCGGATATCGTCAACACACTCAGCACAGGCAGCGCCCGCTGCGGCTGCCGCTTCTGAGTGAAGAAATCCCATATGTCGCCGTTGTCGAACACGCTGATCGCAATGGCCTTGGCGCAGTCAATCACGCTGCCGCCGCCCACAGCTACGAGCATTTCAGCGCCGAATTCACGGCAGACCGCCGCACCCTCTTTTACGGTTTTCAATCGCGGGTTCGGATCCACGCCTTCAAATATGGCCGATTGCACACCGGCCTCGTCCAGCGCCCCGATTACTCCATCCAGTATCCCGAGGCGCCTAACGCTGCCGCGCGTCGTCACCACGAGCGCCTTCCTTCCGTAAGGGGCCGCCAGCATGCCTGTTTTCGACGCGCTGCCCGGCCCGAACACAATACGGACAGGATTAGCGAATTCAAAACTATCCATAACTCGCTCCTCCGGCAGGGCAATTTGGGTGGTGCGCAGAGCCCGGCCGGTCGCCCTGCACACACAATATAGGAAGAT
>JAEZHF010000041.1 GCA_023416745.1 Bacillota bacterium | reverse complement strand
GCCAAGAGCTTCTTCCTTTGTTCCCTACGTTCCGGTGTAATCTTTCGTGCCATGAAAAAACCTCCGTTTAGGTGCTTCCTTCTTACACCTTATCGGAGGTTTACACAAAATTCAGGACAGTCTCGAGCATAATATTTGATGCTATACAGTTTATTGAAACTTCGCTTTTATTCTCAGCATTTTTATTCTGCGCTATCATGTTTGTGAGAACAAAGGATAAGCTGGCCGGACGAACTTTGATGGTTATGACGCCGGTTGCTGTGCTTCTCTTCATCTCATATATGTACAGCCTCAGCAATAACGAACATGATATTGCTGAGGCCAATTTTACCTGGCTGTCTCCCTTGTTTGCTCTTTTGGTTATCACTCTCATAATGCTGTCAATACTTGCGGCTTGCTATTATGTAGTCAAACTGTTTCCCATTTCAGCAGGGAAAAAGAAGCTGGCGATGATCATCGTTTGCGTCATTGTCAGCGCATTATTGGTTATTACCGCCATACTTGTGATGTATATGTCAAAGGCCGATTTGACACTCGCCATGACAAACGCGCTTTGGGCATTCTACCCGATGTGTTCCATCGCGCTGTTTATTGAGGCTGTCGCACTTTGCTTCATGTACAGCCGCATTTTAGATCCGCATCACCAACGACTGGCCAGATATTTTTTAATTGCATTCCTACCGCAGATTGTATATTCCTTTATCGATTTCTTTTTGCTCAGAATGGTGCTCTTTCAGATTACGCATCTGTCATATGCTCTATTCTCGGTGTTCGTGTTTGTGGACCTTTGCTCATATTTTTTCAGACATTACAGTAGGGATCTGGATACCGCACCCAAGAAAAGATCGCTTAAAGACAGGTATGCACTGTCCGAACGGGAACTTGAGGTTATCGATCTGTTGGCAAGAGGAATGACCAACCAGAACATCTGCGACCAACTGCACATATCCGTCAACACGGTCAAATCACATATCAAACGCATTTATAAGAAATTAGACGTCTCAAATCGACTTCAGCTCATCAACCTTCTGGGTGGAAACGGTAACGGAAGTCACAATCTGTAGATTACCGTCATTCACCCGCAAAGGTGAAGCAAAAATCACCTGTTATTATGACAGAAAGCCCAACTGTGGGTAATTGTCTATCCAAAATCTGTTACGTATGATGTCTCTATAAAGCTCTTATGGAGGCATCGCATTGGACAGTTTTTTTAATTTCATCATCAGCAAGAGAGGCATCATTGTCCTGATATTTGTCTTCATTACCGTGATTTGCGGTTTTTTGATGTTTGGCGTGGGTAATAATTACGATCTGTCCAAATACTTACCGGACAACACAAACTCTAAAGCGGGTATCGATATACTTAAAAGCGAATACAGCTTCAACGGCAACGCGATGCTCTGTGTGGAAGACAAGAGTATTGTTGACGTGCTTATGATTAAGAAGGCAGTCGCTTCAATTGATGGCGTAGAAAATGTTATTTGGCTGGACGATGTGACGGATGTCAAACAGCCGGTGGAATTGGTCGATGAGGAGATCCTTAACAACTACCTTGTCGGCGATGCCGCGCTGATCCAAATAGTATTCGAAAAGGACGACTACTCAAGAGTCACCCATGCGGCCATAGACCAGATGCAAGAACAATTAGGAGCGGACGCGCTGCTGGCTGGCAGTGCCGTGGATGCATACGCGAATGTCAATGCCACCAGCGGCAACATATTGATCGGCATATTGATTGCGGTGGCCATTTGCATACTGATACTGCTGCTGACCACAGATTCGGTGATGGAGGTCGTGCTGTTCCTAATCAACATCGGCGTTGCCATCATACTAAACTTGGGCACGAATATCATTTTCGGAGAAATCTCGTTCATGACATTCTCCAGCGCCGCGATATTACAGCTGGCGGTGTCGATGGACTACTCGATTTTTTTGCTCCATCGCTTCAATCAAGAGCGTCAGACGCAGCCTGACCCCAAAGTGGCGATGATAAAGGCGATAAAAGCGACCATTTCTTCAATACTGTCCAGTGGTATGACAACGTTGGTCGGCTTCATCGCATTGGTATTCATGAGCTACACCATCGGAGCAGATATGGGGCTGGTGTTGGCGAAGGGCATCGTATTCAGTATGGTCAGCGTGCTGCTGCTACTGCCCGCGTTGGCAGTCATGTTTGTTAAAGCGATTGACAAGACAAGCCACCGACGACTGCTGCCTTCGCTTAAAAAAGTGCAGCATATTCTTGGAGGCAAGGTCAGATACGTGGTGCTGGGCGTGTTGGCAGTGGTGTGTATCATCAGCTTCCTCGCACAGGGCAGAAACGAATTTCTGTATTCAGCCAGCAGTACGGGTGACGAAAAGCAGCGGGCCATAAACGCCATGATTGATGATACTTTCGGATACAGCAATAACTTTGTGGTATTGGTGCCGCGCGGCGACGAAATGGGTGAATATGAGATGGCACAAGAGTTGGAATCGCTGGAAAGTGTCCGTAGCGTTCAGGGCATTTACGCGTTTGTGGATCCGTCTACGCCTCTTGAAATCATGCCGGACTATCTGACGGACGAATTTCTAAGCAAGAATTATTCCAGATATATCGTCGAGGTGGATGGCGGCACGGAAAGCGCTTCTTCATTGAACGCCGTTGAGCAAATCAGGGGCATTGTTACAGCACGTTATCAAAACGAAGCTTATGTAACCGGTACGTCGCCAGTCGTTTACGATATAAAATCGGTCACGTCAAACGATTTCACTTTGGTCACGCTGCTGTCCATCCTGTTCGTCGGCCTCATCATAATGGTGACATTCCGTTCAATTTCCATACCCTTCATACTTTTATTCATTATAGAAACCTCGATATGGATTAACATGTCAGTGCCTTATTTTCAAGGGACTCCCATGATATTCATCGGTTATATGGTGATCAGCTCCGTTCAGTTGGGGGCCACAATCGACTACGCGATACTGATGACCAACTACTACCTGGAAGGCCGGCAAACGCTCAAGAAGCGTGAAGCGGCAGAATTCGCGGTGGATAAAGCCGGTTCTTCCATCATGGTCTCAGCGCTGGTGCTGGCCGCAGCGGGCATCGTGGTGGCCATGGTATTCGTACAGCCAGCCATGGCGCAGCTGGGAACACTGATTGCGCGAGGAGCGCTGCTGTCTGGGTTTCTGACAATATTCGTATTGCCGCAGCTGCTGGTGCTGCTGGATAAACTAATAAAAAAGACAACCCTTAAGGGAAAACTTATAAAAAGGAGACAACAGTATGAAGGTTAGATACTTTGGAGGCCGTGCAGCTGCGCTGTTCATGTATATATTTCTGGTGCTGGCGAAGCTTAAGGACTGGCTGTTAAAGGGGCGGGCTCATGAAGAATAAACGAATTATAACAGTATTGATGGTGGCCGCTCTGTGTCTGACCCTCCTGATATCGATGGCGTCTGCTGCAGATGCTTCCAAAAACGAAACAGTTTACGCCGCACTGAACAGCGACGGGAGCGTCAATCGCATATATGTGGTCAATCAGCTGATCGGCGATTACACTGATTACGGTACATATTCCGAGATCAAGAACCTGTCCACCAAAAGCGAGCCTATTGTAAGTGGGGACAAGATCACATTTCCGGATAAGAACGTGGAAGGTGGCCTGTACTATCAAGGAACAATGAAGGGTGACCTTCCAATGACATTCAATATCGGCTATCAGTTGGAAGGAAAAGCGGTTACGGCGGAGGCGCTGTCCGGTGCGAAAGGGCATCTGGTCATTGTAGTAAAGGCCACGCAGAACGCACTGTGCGATGAGCCGCTGCGCGACGGGCTGATGGCACAGATTACAGTAAAGCTGGATACGCAGTACGCAGCGAACATATTCGCGCCGAATTCGACAACGGTTGCGGTGGGAAGGACAGTCACCGTCAGCTATGTCGTGCTGCCGGGTGAGGAGGGTACGATGGCGATCGAAGCGGATGTGCAGGATTTCCACATGGATCAGATTGCCATCACGCTGCTCAAAGGTACAATGACTGCTGGCGACATCGAAGATAAGCTGGATGAATACGATGATGGGTTCAATGATATGATCGACGGTGCAGACGACATGGTGGACGGCACGTCGGAGCTTAAGGACGGCATGGAGTCGCTTGCGAACGGTCTGGGTGACTTGAGCAGCGGGCTCGGAAAGCTCAGCTCGGGTGGCAATGAACTGTATGCAGGGATGGAGGAGTACGATGAGAGCTTAAGCGCCTATCTGTCGGGTATACAAGACGTAGTTCAGCCGTCAGCAGACATACAGGCCGGCTTGTCCGAGCTGGCGAAGAACGGCGTGGCGGTGGCACAGGGTGTGTCAGATATCAGCGACGGAATGGGTGCGCTGGCATCCTCCAGCGGCGACATAAAGGCGCTGGCTGAATCGCTGGCGGCGAGTGACGACCCCCAGGTGGCTGCGCTGGCGGCAGGAATGCTGGAGACACTGGCCGCAATGGGTGAGCTGTCAGGCGGATTGGATGAGGTCAGCAGCGGACTGGATACTTATATGTCTGGTGTGCAGCAGACTGCGGACGGCTACGCGCAGTTCCACGGTGGGCTTAAGGGGCTGGCGGCCGGTGGAGGACAGATTATCAGCGCTTATGGCGAAATATTATCCGGCGCTGACGATTATACAAATGGCGTTTTCCGCAGTTCAGGCGGTGTGAAAAAGATATACAAATCAGTCAAAATTCTGCCGGATGATATTCAGGAGCTGATCGATGGACAGCTCAACTTCAGAGACAGCATCGTGACGGCGAAAGAGGATATGAGCGAGACGACAAGCATGTTTGTGGCAGACGATAACCCGCCGGTATCATTCGCGTCGCCTGGAAAAAACAATCCCTCCAGTGTACAATACATATTGTTGACGCCCGCTATCTCGAAGCAGGAAAAGTCGAAAATTGAGGCAGAGACAGCATCATCAACGGAAGATGAAACCGTGCAAGAGGGTTTCCTGACAAGGTTTGCCGCTCTGTTTAACTGACAAGATGATGATACATAATATGCTCCCCAATTCGCATAATAACCTTGCGAAGTAAAGGAGCTTTTTATGTCTGAGATGATCATTGCCATACAACTTGCCGTCAGCGTCATTATTGGCGTGTATTTTTTCAGCCAACTCAAAGGCCGGCGTGTCAACAAATCCGCTATGGACAACGAGTCGCGTGTGCAGATGGCGAGGTTGAGCCGCATGCGGGCGGTATCGCTTACTGAGCCGCTTTCTGAAAAAACACGGCCCAAAAGTTTCGACGAGATCATCGGCCAGCAGGAAGGTATCACGGCGCTCACCGCCGCGCTGTGCGGCGAAAATCCGCAGCATGTGCTCATCTACGGTCCGCCTGGAGTCGGGAAAACCTGCGCTGCGCGACTGGTGATGGAGGAGGCCAAGCAAACACCGTCGTCGCCCTTCCGTGCTGATGCCAAATTCATCGAGATGGACGCCACCTGCCTGCGGTACGATGAGCGTAACATTGCTGATCCACTTATCGGCTCGGTGCACGATCCGATATATCAGGGCGCGGGCGCGTATGGCGCTGCGGGCGTGCCATCTCCCAAGGAAGGCGCTGTCACACGGGCGCACGGTGGCATACTGTTCCTCGACGAAATCGGCGAGCTGCACCCATTCCATATTAACAAACTGCTTAAAGTGTTGGAGGACCGGAAGGTGTATCTGGACAGCGCATATTACTGCAGGGAGAACAAGAATATCCCCGCGCATGTCCACGATATATTCGCGCATGGGCTGCCGGCGGATTTCCGGCTGGTGGGCGCAACCACCAAATCGCCCAAAGACATACCGCAGGCGATACGCTCGCGTTGCATGGAGATATTCTTCCGTCCGCTGTTCTCCGAGGAGATCATCCGTATCGCTATAAACGCGGCTGAGAAGACGGGGCTGGCAATAGACGATGCGGCGGCTCAGATGGTGGGAGAGTATGCTTCAAACGGGCGAGATGCCGTCAACATGGTACAGTTGGCAGCTGGTGTGGCACGCGGACAGGGCGAAACCCGGCTGCAATCCCGGCACATCGGTTGGGTTGCGGACACCGGGCGCTATATGAAAAGGCCCGCGTTGCGCCTTGGGTCTGGTGCGCCCGGTTGCGTGAATGGCCTTGGCGTATATGGGTCGATGATCGGTACCGTGATTGAAGTAGAAACGGTGGCGGTTCGTGTGGACATTGGGTCGCTGACGGTTACGGGGTTGGTGGAAGAGGAAGAGGTAGGACTCGACAGCAAGAAATACCGGCGCAAGAGCACCGCAAAAAGCTCGGTAGATAATGTGATGACGGCCCTGAAAAAAAACTTTGGTATCAATCCGTCGCAATACTATATACACATCAATCTGCCGGGTGGCTCTCCGGTGGATGGGCCGTCGGCGGGACTCGCGATAGCAATTTCCGTGCTGTCCGCGATTACCGGAAGGCCGGTGATCAGCGAGCTCGCGATGACAGGTGAGATTTCCATCAGTGGAGCGGTGCGCGCAGTGGGTGGTGTGAAGGCCAAGATTGAAGCCGCACGGCGGGCAGGCGCGAAGCTTGTGTTAATACCGTCGGATAATATGGCTGAAACCCAAGGAACAGAGGGCGTCCATGTGGTCGGAATTGCCGACCTGACGGATGCGATAAGATTTGCATTCAATAAAAAAGCCACCGAGGAACCGGCAGCAACAGAAATCAGAATCGCACAGGGCGAGGATCAGGATATTTTGACGAGCTGAAAACCTATGGCGTCGCACGAAACCAACCGGTAGCTGACACCGCGGACAACCCCGCTCAGCGCACCGCGTATGCTGGCCGCATGCAGATGTCCATATATCACCAGCTGGGTCTCATATTTTTCGAATATATCGGTGAAAAGCGTGCTGGTGCCAGACTGGTCTGCAGGCGGATAGTGTATCATACCGATCAGCTTGGCGTTCGGGGCTTGCTTGCGCGCATGCGACAACGATAGTTCCAGCCGCCCCGCCTCACGCAGATATATCTTCTCGTCCGAATCTGCCGCATAGTAGCGATTGCTGGGGCAAAGCCAGCCTCGCGTGCCACCGATCACATGTTCACCAAACACAAAGCTATTGTTCTGCAGCGCGTGTGTGTTGCCGGTCAGTATGGACTGTACCTGGCTGAGCGAACCCCACCAGTAGTCGTGGTTGCCGCGCATGATAATCTTCATACCCGGAAGACCACCGATCTCGTCCAGATCACAGCGAGCCTCTTCCAGTCGCATCGCCCACGAGATATCACCGGGTATCAGCACGAGATCATCGTCCGTCACTGCCTGCTGCCAGTCTTGCCGGATGCGCGGCCAGTGATCCGTCCAGTGATCGCCGAATATGTCCATGGGCTTGGGAGCCTGTCCGGATAGGTGCAGGTCCCCGATTGCGTAGACGCTCATGTTCCAATTGCCTTTTCAATTTCATCAAGCAGCGCTTCCGCGCCGAGTTTGGTCTGCGAGCTGACCGCCACAACGGGATAATCGATGTCGCCTACAGACTGCACCAGCTGCTTCAATGCCGCTGGTCGTTTCGTCTTGGCGATCTTGTCGGCCTTGGTTGCGACGATGATTACCGAAAGTCCAAACAGCGCGGCCCAATCGAACATCAGCATATCATCCGCGGTGGGTTTGTGCCGGATGTCCAGCAGTATCAGCAGGGCTTTCAACTGCCGAGATGTTTGCAGATAGCCTTCCACCATCGCCGACCACGAATCCCTTTCCGAATGAGACACCTTCGCGAAGCCGTAGCCCGGAAGATCCACCAGCATGAAGGTCTCGTTAATCACGAAGAAGTTCACGAGCCGCGTCTTGCCAGGGGTGGAGCTGACTTTGGCAAGCTTATGGTTGTTCGTCAGGTAGTTGATCAAGGACGATTTGCCCACGTTGGACTTGCCGCAAATAGCGATCTCCGGCAGATCCGTCTGCGGGTAATCACCTTTCTTTTTCATGCTTTTCAGGAAACGTGCGTTCTTAATCAGCATCTTTAAGACTCCTGAGCGGGATTGATCGCGATGCGCAGCACCTCATCCAGTTCGGATACGCGAATGAAATTGATGTTCTTGCGCACAGCGGGCGGCATCGAATCCAGATCCTTATCGTTTCCATGAGGGATGATGATCGTCTTGATGCCCACCTTCAACGCAGCCAGAGCCTTTTCCTTAAGGCCGCCGATGGGCAATACGCGTCCCGTCAACGTCAGCTCGCCCGTCATGGCTATGTCGCGGCGCACGGAGCAGCCCGAAAGCACGGATACCAGCGCCGTCGCGATGGTGATGCCCGCTGAGGGGCCGTCCTTGGGGATAGCGCCTTCCGGCAGGTGGATATGGATGTCCGTATTGTCAATGAAATCCTCGTCTATGCGCAATGCCTTGCTGTTGGCACGCACGTAGCTCAGCGCGGCCTTGGCAGATTCCTGCATCACCTCACCCAGCTTGCCGGTCAGTTGCAGCTTGCCCTTGCCGTGCATACGGATCGCTTCAACCACGAGCGTCTGGCCACCCGCGGCAGTCCACGCGAGGCCCATCACGACGCCGACGCGGTCTGCAGCTTCGGAAGCAGTCTGTGAATATATCGGTGCGCCCAGATATTTATGTACTGAATTCTTTGTCACGACGATGCTGCCACGCCGACCGGATAATTCCACGACGCACTTGCGAAAAACCGTTGCGATCTTGCGCTCAAGCTCTCGAACACCCGCCTCACGCGTGTAGCGACGTATGATTTCAGTGAGAGCGCTGTCACGTATCACCGCTTCAAGCGGCTCCAGGCTGTGCGCCTCGCGCTGTTTGGGTATCAAATGGTTCTTTGCGATACCGATCTTCTCCAGCTCGGTGTAACTGGACAGCTCGATCATTTCCATTCTGTCCAGAAGAGGAGCCGGTATCGATTCATAGCTGTTGGCTGTCGTCAGGAACATCACGTGCTCAAGGTTGAACGGCAGATCAAGATAGTGGTCACGAAAGCTATTGTTGATCTCCGGGTCCAGCACCTCAAGCATCGCCGACGCGGGATCACCACGGAAATCGCTGGACATCTTATCGATTTCGTCAAACAGGAACACGGGGTTGGTGCTGCCCGCCTGCTTAATGGACGCGATGATTCGCCCCGGTATCGCGCCGATGTATGTGCGCCGATGTCCGCGTATCTCCGCTTCGTCGCGCACGCCGCCCAGCGAAGTGCGCACGAATTTACGTCCCACAGCGCGCGCGATGGAACGGGCGATGGACGTTTTGCCGGTGCCCGGCGGCCCAACGAAGCACAGTATGGGTCCGCGCATGTCCTTCTTGCGGGCCAGCACCGCCAGATATTCGATGATACGGTCCTTCACCTTTTCCAGACCGTAATGATCCTCGTCCAGTATCTTTCGGGCATGGGTGAGATCGAGGTTGTCTTCGGTGGTTACGCCCCACGGCAGGTCAAGTATCCAATCCACGTAGGTACGGATTACGCTCAGCTCAGGAGAACCCAAGGAGAGCTTTTCCATGCGGGATATTTCTTTCTCCGCCTTTTCACGAATGTCGTCACTCACATCCAGAACGGCGAGCCGTTCTCTGAGCTCGTCAGCCTCAGATTGCATACTGCCTGACTCACCAAGCTCACTCTGTATGGCGCGCATCTGCTCGCGAAGCACGTATTCCTTCTGAGACTTGTCGATCTGCTTGCGCACCTTGCCGCGTATCTCGTTCTCAATGGCAGTAATCTCAAGCTCGCTGGTGAGTATACTGACCAGAAGTTCCAACCGCTCATTGACGTTTATGAACTCCAGCAGCCGCTGCTTGTCCTCCAGCTTGAATATAACGCTGGAGGCAATGATGTCTGCCATCTGTCCGGCGTCGTCCACACTGTTGACGGAGGATAACAGCTCGGAGGACACCTTGGTGCTGATATTGGTCAGTTCTTCAAAGAGACCTAGAACCATGCGGCGCAGCGCCAGCTCCTTCGTTTCTGAATCCGGTAGCGGTTCGTAAACGAGCTGAGAAGTTTCCACCTCAAGGTAAGGCTCCGTTTTAATGTAACTGACGATGCGCGCGCGGTATATACCTTTGACCAGCACACGGATGATATCACCCGGCAGTTTCAATATCTGTTTTATTTTTGAAACAGTGCCGACCTCGTAAATATCCTCAGCAGAAGGTTCGGAGACCTCTTTGTCTTTTTGCGCCGCAAGGAAAATAATCTGGTCGTCTTCCATTGCCTTCTCCAATGCGGCAATGGATTTTTCGCGCCCCACCTCGAAATGCAGAGCCATATATGGAAAAACGATGACATCTCTCAAAGCCACCATCGGCATGATGTTGGTCATGGAACATCCTCCATCTGTTATTTGCTGGTGTATTATACATTAAAAAAGAACCATCTGCAACCCGAAGTCTCAAAGGGGACCGCCTTCTATTGGCTTTGAAAATTACACTCGATAACCTCCGGCACAATTAACATCTCAGTTACATTATTGCTTGGACAACCCCATTTTGAAATGGTATAATTTATAAGTCTATATAAAGGCATCATATATATACTTCTGCCGTTAGGAGAGCAACTCATGAGAAAAGTGAAGATCATTACTGACAGTACATGCGACCTACCATTTGAATTGTTGGAAGAGCACGGCATCGAACGTGTTCCTCTGCACATAATACTGGGCGAAGATACGTATCCGGATGATCAAAACCTGTCCAGCCGGATGTTGTTTGAATTTGCCAATTCTACCGGCGTGCTGCCCAAATCAGCCGCGGTCAACGCCTATGATTTTGAAGTTGTGTTCAGACGGTGGCTGGAAGAGGGGTTTGACATATTCTTCATTGGCATCAGCAGCCTTCTATCCAGTACGATGCAAAACGCTAAAACGGCGGCGGAACAGATCGGGATTGACCGTATATCCATTGTGGATTCAATGAGTCTGTCTACCGGCGTTGGGCTGCAGGTGCTCGAAGCATCGGATCTGGCGCGGGCCGGAGCCAGCCTTGACGAGGTTACACAGCACGCGATCAGCATCCGTGAGAAGGTGCAGGCCAGCTTCGTGGTGGATACGCTGAAATATCTTTATATGGGTGGCCGATGCTCACGGCTGGTATCCATCGTTGGCAGCCGACTGCAAATAAAGCCCAAGCTGGAGCTGCGCGGCGGCGAGATTGTTCCCACATCAAAATTCCGGGGCGCACATTTTGTTGATAAATACTTAGATCAGGTGATGGAAAGGGCGGCGGACATAGATCCCAATCGCATATTCGTGACACACTGCCTGTCTGAGAAAGCGGAGGCTGTAAAATCGCGCCTGGAGAAGGAATATGGCTTCGCAAACGTGATAATCACAGACGCTTCGCCGACGATTTCGACGCATTGCGGACCGGGAACCATCGGCGTTCTCTTCATATATAAATAGTACATGTTCTGGGTCTATTTGCTGGAATGTGCGGACGGCAGCCTGTATACAGGGTGGACACGGGATCTTGATAACAGGCTTAAACAGCACAATGCTGGCCGGGGGAGTAAATATGTGAGAAGCCGGTTGCCCGCCCGGCTCAGATACACGGAGAGCTATGACACCCGTGCCGAAGCGATGCGACGCGAATATGCGCTGAAAAAGCTAAGCCGCGGTGAAAAGTTGGCCTTGATCGATGTTGGGGGCGAACCGCTATAACAGCAAAATCAGCAGCGCGGCGACCGCTGCCGCAGCCAGAACGATAATACCTATTTTCAATATGCTGACCGGCGATTCTCCGTATATATCGCCGGTCTGTCCGTTTATATACACATTAAACGCTTTGTTCCGGTAACGGTAAGTGGATATCCAGACGGGCAGGAGTAAAAGCTGATATTCGATGTCCGTATACTTCGTACAGATGTTGACGGCGCCATTCACGTCGCTCCCGCGCTTGACGATGGCGGTGATGTCATCGCGCAGCACGGAGTCCATGTATGCTTTCGCGCGCTCCCAGCTTGCTTTGAGCCCCAGCTTGTAGCGCTCAACTGCAAATCCGGAAATGTGCTTATCATCGTATTTGACCAGTTCGCTCAGCTTGAAGGGCTCAATATGTTTGATTACCTTTGAATTGGTATAACTGGCATCTCCAAAAATTACGTTAATGAAATTCTCGTTGTAGTTACCGGAGACCATACGCCAGCGCACCTTGCGTACACGTCGGCGCTTTGCTTCCGTTCTGTCGTCCGAGGAGGATGTGTTGATCTCGGTATCCTGATAATAACTACCGGCTTGGCCTGCGTATTCAGCATTCGCACCGGCACCAAAGCTCCAATACGGCAGGTATAAACCATTTATGCTGCCGGATGACAATTCCCTTTTAAACGAAAAAGGAGCCAGCAAACGCTTTTTCAGCCAGTCCTCCAAACGAGTGGCGGCTTGCGTGGCTGTCAGCTTGAATGGCGCGACCCGGGAAGGTCGCACACCATACGGCTTGTTGGAAGGCGACATGCTGTTGCTCGCACAGTGGACGCACACTGTGGACGAACCTGAGGAAATGCGCGCTGATTCGCTGCCGCAACTGCTGCAACGTTCCACCACAGGGGTCACCCAAATAGATTCTGCTTCAATTGCGTTAAAATCCAAATCCGCTGTATCGGAATTGGAGGCACACAGCTGTTCCTTCCGGTCACAGTAAGGGCAGGTCAAAGAACCGTTATCCAGCTTCATTTCAGCCCCGCATGACGGGCAATAAAAGGTATCCTGGTTGGAATTCATTTGAAACACCTCTTAAAATCGATATTATATCCCATAAATACAAAAATAATTCTATTTTTTATATATAATAATACAAAACCAGCCATAATAAAAGCCCGATATGACGGATATTCAGACGTCTGGAGAGATTCATCATTGTTAAAATTACGATAATTTAATATAATGAGGACGGCTTTAAATAAACTACGGAGGAAAACTGGCATATGCCCGGAAGCAAGGATGTTGCCCGAGCGGCGATACGGCTGGCTCTGTCATCTTCAAGAGAAGATGAAAAATTATTGAAAGCCCGATATGCCGAAGTTAACATCAGAGTGGCGGCCGTCGATTTCGGAGGGGAATTTCTTGCGTCTGTGATGCGCATCGTGGAATGCTGTGTCGTTGCTGCAAAGCGTGAAAACATAATCGGTGAAACGCATCATGAAGAAGGCACGGTCGCCGGAGCGACGCGGGAGGCCATATCGCAGATTACATCCAAGGCTATTGGCCTCAATGTAGGCGGTAAGATTGGGATCGCCCGTTTTGGTGAGCATCTGGCCGTCGGCATGTTCTTTGGCATTGGTTTGCTTCACCTTAACGAAGTCGCCATAGGGCTCGGGCATCGGGTGATATGATGATCAACATAGCAATAGACGGCCCGGCGGGAGCCGGGAAAAGCACATTGGCTAAAGCGATTGCAAAAGCGCTTAAAATTCATTATTTGGATACTGGCGCTATGTATCGTGCGGTGGCTTATGCGGCTTTAATGGCCGGTGTAAACGTGAAAGATGAGCTGCAGGTGGCGCGATTGCTGGACGCAGCAGACCTGAAAACGGTCTACGTAGACGAAGAGCAGCAAATGCTGCTGGATGGCGTCAATGTAATGCCATTCATCCGCACCCCGGAGATATCAACGGCTGCTTCTGATATATCTGCGTTGCCGTGTGTGCGCCAAAAGCTTGTCGCGATGCAGCGGGAGGTGGCCGGGCAATATAATCTGGTTCTGGACGGGCGCGACATTGGTACCTATGTGCTGCCCAACGCACCGCACAAGTTCTATGTAACGGCTGACGCGAAGGAACGTGCGCGCCGCCGCCACACTGAGCTGTTATCAAAAGGTATCGAGAAAAGCATGGACAGTGTGCTTGATGAAATGTTGCAAAGGGATACCAACGATTCTTCACGTGCTCTGGCTCCGCTCAAAAAGGCGGATGATGCTGTTCTGATAGACACGACGAACATGGATATTGACGCGGCTGTGGATGCGGTTTTGTCCAGACTCAGACAGGAGTGAATCATGCTATATCAGATATTAAGATTCATTGGCAAACCGATCATTTATCTTCTTTTCTTTCCCAAGATTATCGGCAAGAAAAATACCCGGCACAAGGGTAAGGCTGTCATTATATCTAATCATATCAGTATGTGGGATCCGCTTTTTATCGCTGTGGTTTTCCGCAGGCAGATATTCTGGATGGGAAAGATAGAACTGTTTAAGAATAAGCTGGCACGTATGTTTTTCTATGCTGTCAAGGCTTTTCCGGTGCGGCGTGGAGAGGGCGATCTGGCAGCAATACGCCATGCATTCAAAATATTGCGTTCGGGTAAACTGTTCGGCATTTTTCCAGAAGGTACGCGTGTAAAATCAAACGAAATCAATCACTTCGAACCCGGCACAGCAATGATCGCTCTGAAAAACGATGCACCCGTGATTCCGGTCTTTATCAAAGGACAATACAAGCTGTTCAAACGAATGAAGCTGATCATCGGCGAGCCGATTCATCTCAGCGAATATGTCGGAACCAAGACCGATCAACATTCGGTGGAGGCTGCCACACGGTTTTTGGAAAATAAACTCAAAGATCTGAGAAACACAACGTTCTAAGGAGTTGCTTTGATTATTCTTGCTGAGCACGCCGGTTTTTGTTTCGGCGTTAAACGAGCGGTCGATGCGGTGGAAGCTCATATTGGGGAAAACATAGCCACGCTGGGGCCGCTCATTCATAATGAAGATGTCGTCAGGTCTTTGGAGAGCAGAGGCGTGAGATGCATACGTCACGTGGAGGATGCACAGCCCGGCACTACAGTTGTCATTCGGTCTCACGGTGCCGCACCGGAGGTTTATCAAGCGCTTAAAAACCATGGAATTGAGTATATCGACGCCACCTGCCCGTTCGTTAAGCGGATTCATGAGCGTGTACGAAAAGCAGCTGAATTACAGCAGCCAGTCATAATTATAGGAGAAAAAGGACATCCGGAAGTCATTGGTACTATCGGGTGGGCTGGTAAAGGCGCGATGACGGTTTACAGCGACGAAGAGGTTATTGCGCTGCCCCATATAAATGAAGCTGTTGTTGTCGCACAGACCACAATTACACAGGATAAATGGAAACATATGTTGTCTTCGCTGGAATCGCGCATCGATCACATCATACCCTTCATGAGTATTTGCTCAGCCACTCAGCTGCGTCAGCAGGAAGCTGCCCAAATTTCCAAAAAAGCTGATACGATGATCGTTGTTGGAGGGCTCTCAAGCTCAAATACAAGGAAGCTTTTTGAATTATGTAGAGAGCACTGCGAAAATGTCTATCATATTGAGCATAAAAGTGAACTATTACTTGAAAAAATGTGTTTAGGTGATATAATAGGCATTGTCGCCGGTGCATCAACGCCGGATACGATGATTAGGGAGGTTTTTGACTACATGATTGAAA
>JAEZHF010000039.1 GCA_023416745.1 Bacillota bacterium | reverse complement strand
TGTCCTTGCCGTCCGTATATATGCGGCAGATGTCTCCCAGCTTGCATCCCAGGCCCACCGCTTCCACCGTCAGCCCGTAAACCTGGCTGACGCGGCCGCCGTATTCAAAAAACTCCCTGTCCTTGAGCGCATTCCGGAAACGCTCAGCGCTTTCAAAACCGGCCATGCTACTCCACCTGCTCTTTCAGATACTGCCGGGTTTTATCCAGCTGCATTGCGATACCTGCGTTTATGACCTCGTCGTTTGACTCGATCACAAGGTCGCCCGGTTCCAGCGACGGATCGCATACCGCCTCGAAATCGCCGCAATCCGTTCCTTCACGCAGCCACTGTCCGCCGTCCCTGAAGTACTTGTCGAACTCCCCACGGCTTACACGGAGCATGAAATCATCCGACTGTTTCAATCCCAGGACTGCCTTTTTGGCAATCTCCATATAGACTCTATCGTCTTTTTGTAATTGAATGTTAATAATTTTTTCCGCAATATCCATGGCCAACGGCAGCACACTCTCCTGAAGCTGGCCGTACAATTCCTCACGGTAATGCGCGGTTTCCTCGATCAGCACCCGGGCTTCCTCATTCTGCGCCGCTGTTTCTTCAGCGATTTTTGCGGCTGCGTCCGCCATACCCGCATCGCAGCCTTCCTGTCGTGCTACGTTTTTTATTTCCTCAGCCCGGGCCGTGGCCCCCTGCAGAATCTGCTGAGCCTTAGCCTGCGCACCATGCAGCAGGTCGCGGGCTTTGTCGCGCACCGGCTGCGGTATCTGGATATCGCTGTCCAGAAGCGCCGCTTCGCCCAACATCATCTCAGAAGCGCCACCTGACTCCTTCCTTGTTTCCTTGTGTGTGATGACGATAAACGACCGGTTTTGATTCATATTGTCAACGAGCGTTTTATCGATCTTAAACAATGAGTTCATCCTCCGAGCCGCGCGATATAATGATCTCTCCGGCATCGTCAAGCTGCCGTATCACATTGACAATCTTCTGCTGCGCCTCTTCCACGTCTCTGACGCGAATGGGACCCATAAACTCCATATCTTCCTTGATCATTTCCTGCAGACGGTTGGAGATGTTGCCAAATATCACATTGGATACCTCTGACGACGAGCCTTTGAGCGCCACAGCCAGGTCGCGGTTGTCGATCTCCTTCAGCACGCGCTGAACGGCCTGGTTGCCCAGCTTGACGATATCTTCGAACACGAACATGCGCTTTCTGATCTCTTCAACCAGCTCGGCGTCCGTTTCTTCCAGCGACTCGAGTAGATGCCGTTCCGTACCGCGGTCTACACTGTTCAGTATGTTGACAAGGCTGTCAATGCCGCCCGCGGAGGTCTGGTCGCCAAAGTTCATCGACGACAGCTTTTTCTCCAGCACGCGCTCTGTTTCCTTAATGTATTCGGGAGACGTTGAACCCATATTGGCGATACGGGCGATGACGCTTGTCTGCTTGTCCAGCGGCAGGTTCGCCAATATGTTGGCCGCGTACTTGGGCTCAAGGTATGAGAGTATCAGTGCGATGGTCTGCGGATGCTCGTTCTGCAGAAAGTTGAGCACCTGTGTGACTTCCGCCTTGCGTATAAAGTCAAACGGTTTCACGCGCAGAGACGACGACAGCTTCATGATAAGATCGTTGGTGCGATCTTCGCCAAATGCCTTCGCCAATATCTCCCGCGCGTAATCGATGCCGCCCTCGGAAATATATTTGCGCGCGATGCACATCTGAAAGAACTCGTCCACCACCGACTCCTTGGTCTCAGGCTCCACGCGCCTCATCGTGGTGATGGCCAGTGTCAGCTGCTCGATTTCTTCATCAGACAGAAACTTATAGATCTTTGCAGCGCGCTCCTTGCCCATCGTGATCATCAGTACGGCTGCTTTTTCTTTTGTCGATATTCTCTCGCGTACCATTGCACACTCTCCGTATTATTCCTCGTTAAGCCAGTTGCGCAGCAGGTTTGCTACCGACTCAGGGTTTTTGCCAATGTAGTCTTCCAGTATCGACATCTTGTTGTCCGCCGAATCCAGATCGTCTAGGTTTACATCCCCGTCATCATGCACAGGCAGAGCGCCCGGTATGATGACCTCATCCGCCATATATTCCAACCCGCCTTCCGGCGCTTTGTTCCTGCGAAACATGCGTATGATCATGAACAATATGATAATGACGACCAGCCCCGTCACTGCCATGATCACCAGCCGCATCGTGGATGCGTTCTGTACACTGCTGAGCATTTCCTGCTGCAGCTGCATCGCGTTTGCAACCTCGTCACTCTGAGCTGCTTCCTGGAAGGGCAGCATCTGGACGGTAACGCGGTCCTCGGGAACACCGATGGCTGTGGCCACCAGCGCGATAGCTTCTGAGGTATAATCTTCGGCGCCGTTGCTGTTAATCACCACGGACACGGACAGATCCTCAATCTTGCCCTTGGCTTCCTCAATCTGCGTCTTGGTCTGGTTGAGCTCATAGTTGGCCTCGCGCGATATATTGTAGTAGGCGGATTCACCGTCCCCCTCCAATGCAGCCAGATACTCGGATGCTGACCCGTTTGCATCCAATCCTGCCACACTGCCGCTCTGCTGATCACTTCCGATCGCCTCAATCAGTTCCTTCATGCTCACGACCAGGCCTTCCGTACCCTCCGCCGGCGGCTCAAACTGCACCGACTCCGTCACCTTGTTGTCGAAATTGAGCTGGACATTCACTTCAGCCAGCACATTGTCTTCACCAAAAACGGGACTCAGCAAATTGATAACCTGATTTTGAAGCTGCTGCTGGACACTGGACTGCAGCCCCATCTGCGTATCCACGCTGGACGCGACGGAATCGCCGCCCGCTTTATACAGGTTCATCTGTGAGTCCACAATGCGAATGTCTTCCACACTCATACCGGATATGCTGTTGGAGACCAGCTCTGCGATAGCCTCCACCTCACCGCTGTCCAGCTTCTGACCATTTTTAAGCGTCAACATAACCGACGCTGTGGCCGGCTTTTTATTATCTGAAAGCACGTATGAGCTGTCTTCACCGAGGTCGATATTGACCACCGAGTCATCCACCTTGCTCATTTTATTGATGGTCTGACGCAGATTCTCCTGAATCTGGAACTGGTAGTACACCTGCTTTTCCATGTCGGTCACGCCAAGACCCGAAGCGTTCTGAAAAATATCATAGCTGACGCCGGTATCGGGATACCCTTGAGCCGCCAGCTGCATACGCACGGAGTCCGCCTGGTCTTCCGCCACCAGTATGGTGTCATTTCCCTGCGCTTTGGCGTCCACTCCCATCTCCGAAAGGGTCGACAAAACCTCACCCGCGTCAGACGGTTCCATGCCGCTGTAAAGCACCGTATAGCTTTTTTGGTTCAGAAAAACGGAAACTGCAATGATGATAACGATGATGAGCACGGCCAGCACGACAATGCGAGTCTTTTGGCCTTTGTTCATTTTTTTGAAAGATTCCAGAATCTTTGACGGTAGCTTCGTCAGCGCGTTTGCCATAATACATCCCTACAATATATTATTTCAGTTCATATATTTACTTATCTATATATGAGAGAGTCCGACTTATTAATAAACAAAAAAAGCGTCCTGAATCATTTTTTTGTATTTTCCGTTAAAGTCCCGGAATTTTGAGCCGATATGTATGGTGTAAGGTTCAAAGCCCCCGTAAACAAGGCGCCAAAAACTGGGGGACAAGAATCAAGCGAAAATAGCAAGGATGCTAAATAAAAAAATTCATGGAGGAAAAAGAACTATGCGTATTAACAACAACATTATGGCGATGAACACGCACCGCCAGTATGCCATCAACAACACAAGCACGGCGAAATCGACTGAAAAGCTGAGCTCGGGTTACCGCATCAACAGAGCGGGCGACGACGCTGCCGGCCTGGCCATCTCCGAGAAGATGAGAGCCCAGATCCGCGGCCTGAACATGGCCTCCAAGAACAGCGAAGACGCGATCTCCCTCGTACAGACGGCGGAAGGCGCGCTTACCGAGACCCACTCCATACTGCAGCGTATGCGTGAGCTGGCCACACAGTCCGCTTCGGACACCAACGATGATGGCGTTGACCGCGCGGCTCTGAATGCAGAGTTTACACAGCTCAAGCAGGAGATCGATGACATTGCCGGCAAAACAGCGTTCAACGGCAAGAAGCTGCTCGATGGTACCTTTGGCTCGACAGCAACAATTGATGGAGCAGCCAGCGAAATTCAGCCGGGTATGCAGGGCGTCACAGATGTCTCTATCCAAGGTTTCGCGGCAGGCGCACACACGATCACGTTCGCTCGCCCCGGTGTTGCAGGCACGCCTTATACGGCGACATTAGGGACTACAACCATCGCCTTCGCGCAGCCGGCAGCCGGCGGCGGCGCGTTCACCCTCGACTTTGGCGGCGGCCGAACCGTCTCCGTGGAAATGAGCTCACATGCAGCGGATTCGTTCGTTGGCGATACCCTCGATTTCACAGTCGCTGGCAATTCAGCCAAAATTCAGACAGGTGCCAATGAAAACGACAACCTGTCCATCACGATCAGCAGCATGACGTCTTCGGCTCTTAGCCTGACGGCCAGCGCGATCGATACTCAGAGCTCTGCGGCGACGGCCATCACGTCCGTCAACACCGCGATCAACTCGGTTTCGACCCAGCGTGCTACACTTGGCGCCACGCAGAACAGACTCGAGCACAAGATCAACAACCTGGATACGTCGTCCGAGAACCTGCAGGCTGCCGAGAGCCGCATCCGCGACCTCGACATGGCTAAAGAGATGACAAGCTTCACGAAGAACAACATCCTCGTGCAGGCAGCTACGGCAATGTTGGCTCAGGCCAACCAGGCGCCGCAGAACGTACTCTCTCTCCTCAGGTAAGAAAAACGCAACGGGTGCTTCGCCCCTACCGAACACCCCGCGTTTATCACAAAAAAAGCCACCGGTCATCTGGCCGGTGCTTTTTTTGTGTCACCGTAAATTCCTGACTAACCGACAATTAAAAATCTATACAATGGAGAATAGATAGGCCCCAGTTGAAAATAAGACGTGTTGCGAACAGGTATATCGGGCGGCTGCCTGCTTCACCTGGCCGTATCGTATCGTGCCGCATCGGGATGGGAGCACGGGCAGAAGCCAATGTGGGGAGATGTTGCATGGCGGCATCAGAAAAAGCTGGTATCGACAGCACGCAAAACAGCGGTGCCGAAAACTGTGCGCTGATGAGGCGGTTTCAAAACCGGTCGGAGCTGCATAATGGGAGCGTCGCAGTGCAGACCCGCATTTGCTGAAGCGCCAAAGGACTGTGAATTATGTGTTAGATGCAGCAGACCGGAAGATGCAGGGATATTCTATGTGCGGAGTACCGCTACTGACGGAATCGGTACACATGTCCGGACATCGGAAGAGCTATTATTGGCTGCCCGTCAAGCACCTCAGCATTTCTGAAAAGGCACCCCCTTTTCGTATGGGTTTAATACGATGCAGCCCGCTAAAAGCGGCCCGCATGCCGCGAGATGGCATTCCGCCCCCGCACTATCTGCTTTGTGGGGCTTCTTGGTATATGAGGCCAAATGTTTTGGCACAGACAGACCCCCGAATCTTGCAGATGCTATCTGTAGCTATATGCTCGTGGTTTACCGGAGGCCCTGCCGAAAGTTTATGATAGTATCCTGCCGCCATTCTGCGCCCTCGGGTGTAAAAAAATAAGCCCTCCGGTCACATTCGTACCGAAAGGCTTGCATTCTAATCAAACAGCCACTTAGGGGCGGGTTGTGTTGAACGTGATTGTGGGCGTATGAATCGCTGTTCTGTTGATATCTATCGTCTGATCCAGCAGTTCCTTACGGTAAATACGCATTTCTTTTGGAGCCTGTATTCCGATGCGCACCCTGTCCCCTTCAATTGCAAGGATCTCAATTGAAATATCCTGATTCAGCGCGATCCCTTCACCTGGTTTCCTGGACAGTACCAGCATCCTGAACCTCCTCCTTAAGCAAACTCTTCATGATGGCATCATACACAGGCCAGCGGATCGGGAGAGCCTGTGCATCCACAATAATCTGCTTGCCGATTCCACGCCTGGTGTTGATGACAATAGGAGCCGCCAGATTTACCGTCATAGCCTCCACATTTTCCGGGATCACCACAACATTCATCACCAACAGGTCGTTCTGGCTTTCCACGAACAGATCCTCCAGCTCGTTTTCCCGGATATCAATATAATAGTCGTCCAGCACCTCAAAAGTCAATATCACCGGCAGAGCAATATGCTTGTTTTCCGTCGACTGGAGCCAGTAGATCGGCTTGGTCTGGGCTATCTCCAGTATAATAAAGCTGTGCAGCTCTTCAAACCCCGGTATCCCCAACGGAAATTCAATCATTTTATTGTCTTTGGTATCAAAGCTTCCAAAGCGGTCGGTTTCAATTATCATATGCTTCCTCCTGATCTCCAGCAATTATTTGAGAAAATCGACAAGTGACGGCTGGATGATCTTTGAACCAATCTGAAGCGCCGCAGAATATACGTACTCAGCCATTTTAAAGTTCATTATGGCTTCTGCCTGATCGACATCCTCCAGTTTGGATTTCATCTCAGAGTACATCAGGCTGTCCTCCTCATACCTGTTGGCAATCAGCTCCAGCCGGTTAACGCGGCCGCCAATATCAGCTGCCGTCGCCAACACACGGTTTTGTCCCGCCAGAAGCTTACCGGCATAGCCACTCAATTCATCCGCTGGTGCATCGCTGCTAAGGGCATTATACAGGTTATCCAGTATTGTGTAAATGCTGTCCTCACCCATTCCGATAAGCTCTGTTCCGTTAACAGCCACATCCATTTTCAAGTTGAACCCTATCTCGTATTCAACAGAGACGCCGCTTTCAGCAATCAGCAAAGGATTGGTAACATCCTCCAAATTCAGACCGTTATACAATAGCTTTCCGCTGCCGTCTACCGAAAAGGGAACCTTGTTGGTGTTATACCCGCCAAAGATATACTTGTCGCCCGACTGGGCATTGCCAATAGACACAATATGGTCACGCAGCTGGCCAATCAGTTCCGCAGCCGCCAGCTTATCCTCACTGGTCATATAATCGTTGGACAGCTCAATGGTCGTCTCATATGCCGACTTGAGAACCTCATTCAGTTCCATCACCGACGATTCCGTCTGTTCCAGCCATGTCAGCCCCTTATTAACGTTATCTATAAACTGCTCGCCTTTGTAAAGCTTCACACGGTATTGCAAAACGGACACAGCATCAACAGGGTCGTCCGACAGCTTATTTAATCGCTTGCCTGAAGACATCTGTGTTTGCACGTCGACCATGCTGCTCATGTTATTATTCAAATTTTTCAAATAGTTGTCATGAATCATTCCATTGGTTATCCGCACTTCAACAACCTCCCTTTACCCTTACAGGCCTACTCGGCCCGTACGGTTGATCAATACTTCCAGCGCCTCGTCGATTGCCGTGAGTACACGGGCAGCTGCCGAATATGAATGTTGATACGACACCAGATTTACCATTTCTTCATCCATCGATACGCCGGATATCGACTGCCTGCGGTCATTCAGGTTACCCACAACCGATTGCTGGCTCTCCAAACTCGCTTTGCATGAAGAGCTTTTAATGCCAACTTCCACCACGGTGCTTTTCAGGTAGTTCTCAAAGTTGCTCACAGTGGGTACGTTGGTACTGGAAGCCAGCGTTACCATCGCCAGTGCGATGACATTGTTACCCTCATTCGTACTGGCTGCCGACAGATCAATCACCTGACTCGACGCAGCAATGTTGAATACGTTGTCCAGCACATCGGCGGAAAGCGAGAAATTGCCCGCTGTGATATCGCCGTAGCCGCCCGCGGGTACTTTAAACAGGTTAATGCCCGTCTGAGACGTCGTCGTGCTGGTCGGCATCGTGTAACCGGTGCTGTGAATCGCGTTGAACTGCTCGGCAATACTTTGCGCCAGAGTGTTGAGGCTCTGCAGAATGCGCGGTATACCCAGATTATCCACCGATGTGCTGTCACGCAGATCCTTAAGTGCCTGCAGTTTGCCGCTGCTATAGTTAAAGACGGTGCTTGTGCTGCCCACGTAGATCTCATAATATCCCGGCTCACCGGAGACCTCACCCGTCAGCTCGGGCCGTGCCTCCAGCAGTGTCGCCGTGGTGTGGTTCACCAGATCAGTGCCCTCGCAGCTGACGATCATCTTGCCGTCCGCCGACTCTGTGGCCGTGATATTGACAAGCTCAGACAGCTGGTCGATCATCAGGTTCCGGCGATCACGCATTTCGTTGGCCGCATTGCCCGAAAGCTCATAAGCGTATATCTGTTCATTGTATTTGGCAATGTTGGTCACAAGGTTGTTTATTTCATCCACGGTCAGCTTCATTGATTGATTGTACGAATTCTGCAGCTCAACCAATTGATCATAATAATGATTGAACGTTTCTGTCATCTTCAGCGCATTTTGCTGAACTGTGGCGCGGATCTCCTTGCTGACCGGGTCGATTGAAAGGTCACTCAGGCTGTTGAAAAAATCAGCCATCGCAGTGGAAATGCTGCTGTCTTCCGACAGTTCGTTGATCACCGTTTCAATGTATTCCAATTCTTCAGACCGCGTCTGCCAGTATCCCATCTTTGAGCTCTGGTTCCTGTACTGCCGGTCCAGATAATCGCTGCGAATCTGCTCAACCTTCGATATCTCCGCACCACCGCCAGTCATGCCCTTTGCAATCGGCGAAAGCCGGACGTTTGCGGATGCCGGCTCAATGGACTGCACAATCAAACGCTGTCGGGTATACCCTTCAGTGTTGGCGTTGGATATATTGTGGCCAGTCAGGTTGATGGCCTTCTGGCTGACTGTGAGCGCTGATCTGGCTATCTCCAGGCCGTAAAATAAACCGGACATATATCTCCTTTATCACACCATCCGGTCCAGGACAAGCGTTGGTCTTTGCTGCAATTCGCTCATCCGTCCGGAATATGAATAGGTGCCTATCGTACTTGTATGACCCGTCAGAAGGTTGACGCAAAAAGCCGAATACTGCAGATGCGTCTCAACCAGAACTTTATTGACCCTGCCCACAGCGTCGATTTCTGACATGGTTTTCTTGAGTTCCTGCTTAAGCGCCAAAAGACCGCTGCTTGCAGGTCCTGCATGCAGCGCAGCAATATCATCCAGTGTTGCTGTGTTAAAATCAAGACCGCGCTCCAATGTAATCCTCTTGATGATATCTTCCCGTTCCGTCTCCAACTGCTTGACCGTCTTGACAATAATCCATTCATGCGCCACGATTCGGTCCAGCATGGCCACATCGTTTTTAAGCAGCGCATCCTTTTTCTGCCTGGCTTTATTAAGTATATCTTTGTACGCGGCCAGCTCCTGCTGCATCACTTCTTGCAGCTGCGATATAATCTTATCCAAAGTAGTCACCCCTCACTAAGGCGCAGCAATCACTTGCCCAGTATTTTCTCCGCCACCTTGAAACCCGGCACAGTGTAGGTGTTGTTTCTTACCTGCGCAGCCACCTGATTGATGTGGGCTGTCTCTTCCGGCGTTCTCGCTCCGAGAGATTCTTTGACTATCTTCAGAGCCGTCGAGAAGGTTTTTGCACCATCCGTCAGCTCCGTTTTGTCCACACCTGATGCCGGTCTGTCCACTGCCATCTTTTCACGCACATGCAAATACTGTGTCAGCAGCTCTTTCGGGGGAATGGGATTGATCCTCACGACAATCACCTCGTCAATTATAATCCCGCCCATATTTCGAGTGCATCTTTGCCAGCACTCTGCTGTTCGGGCTGTTTTGATCCTTTTTCGCTGGTGTGCTCACAACGCTTTCCAGCGTGTTGGCCAGCTTGTTGCGGCAATTCATGCAATACCTTCCACTCGGTATCGGGCTGCCGCAGTCTTCGCATTTGAGCAGCATGCCGTCGCTGCTTTCGACATTCAGCCTGCCTTCCTTGAGAAAAGACAGCACATACTTCTCCGGTACGCCTGTGTCATTCACAACATCAACAATGTTTGCATCCTGATGGTCATACAAGTAATCTTTGACCACCTTAAAAGCCTTATCCATCTCCTCAACGCATACAGGGCAGTAGATTGACCCCAGCGATTGAAAAAGTTTTCCACATTGTCTGCACAGTATCACATTCGGACTCATTGAGGCACCCCATTCAGCAAAATCACGTTCTCAGGCTGTTTGTTGTCTGCTCCATCTCATCCCAGACGGACACCACACGGCTGGCCATTGAGAAAGCCTTCTGCGCCCGTATCAATCTAGACATTTCCGTTGTGAGATCCACATTGGATGCCTCCAGGCTGCCCTGAACCACTTTTGCATCAGAACCCACCGGTGCGCCGGACGCCACCGTTTCCATAAAGCATCCGCTGCCGGATGCCGACAGGCCGTTCTGATTGGGGAATGTCACGATGCCAAGCCGGGCAAACTGCGCGCCTCCCGCCCACAGCGAGCCGTCTTCGTTCACCGTTATATCATTCACGCCTTCCGGTATCCTGATACGTGTATTGTTCTCATCCATCACATAATCGCCGTTCGCGGTGACCAGATAGTTGCCATCTGCTTCCGCCGATACCGCAAATGCGCCGCTGCGCGTGTACATCCGGGCTCCGTTCGAATCCTGAACGGTAAAGTAACCGTCGCCGTCTATATACATGTCCAGGTCCTCGCCCGTTCCCAGCACCGCACCCTGCGTATAATCGCGGTTGGTGGTGCCCAGCAGAACGCCGGAGCCCTGCTTCATGCCTTGCTGCTGCAGGTCTGTCGGATTCAGTATCTGCGTGTACAGCGCGTCCTGAAAGTCCACACGCTGGCACTTATATCCAGTTGTATTGACATTGGCTATGTTGTTCGCGATGACATTGACACGATTCTGCTGAGCCCTGAGTCCCAGGCTCGCCATATTTAAAGATTGCATGAATACCTACCTCATACCCTTCCCACATCGTTAACCGTCTTTCCGAGCGACTGGTCCAGCATCGTCAGCACGCGCTGATTGACCTGAAACGCCCGGTTGAGTTCGACCATGGTCACCATCTCTTCAGCCATGTCCACGTTAGAGCCTTCCAGCCATCCCTGACGTACCTTGCAGTCCGTTGCCTCCTGCGGCGCTCCTGCGGATCCGGCAGCAAACAAATTGGATCCCACCTTCTCCATACCGGTCAGGTCCGCAAACGTAACAATACGCAGCTTGTCCACCGCTGTGCCGTTCACAATGACGCTGCCCTGCTCGTTCACGGCAAATGTGTTGTTGCCAACAAAGATCCGCCCGTTATTTCCCTGCACGTAGTTGCCGTCCGCATTCACGAGGTAGCCATCCGGGCTCACGGCAAAAGCACCGTCCCGCGAGTAACGCAAGCCGCCCGCCGTATTCACCACAAAGAAGCCTTCCCCTTCCAGCGCCAGGTCTGAGAGACGTCCCGTCTGCTCCAGGTCACCCTGGTCGAAAGACGTTACAACGTCGTCCACATGAACACCGGTATTCTGCGGCCCGATAGAAGACCCGCGCATCCGCTCTATCATCAGATCCTGGAACGACCGGGTGATCAGCGTATCCTTTTTATAGCCCGTCGTATCAATATTGATGATATTGTTGGTCACAATGTCCATCTTTTTTCTCTGGGCCAGCATGCCAGTGCTGGCGATATATAAACTCCGAAGCATAACTCTCCTTTATCTGCTTTTCTGATTGGTATATCGGATTAATTAAGCCGCCACTTTAGGCCTATTTGCGGAGCAGCTCAAGCGCCAGCGTCACCTCACGGACAGATATCCCCAGCGTTTTGGCGATCTCTGTCGGGCTGAAGCCCTGTACGTTCAGCAGCTGTATCTTTTCGTTGATCTTCAATGGAGGAGCCGGTTGTTCATCCGTTTCAATATCCTTGAGCTGCGCTTTAAACGCAGCCCGCGGCGCCGGCTCAGGCACCTTTGGCGTCGCTTCAGCCGGTTCGTGCTGGGCGTTCCAACGGATACCCCGCGGTGCTGCCTGCTGTCCCGCCGGTTCCGCTTCGGTCTTCATGTTCTTCATCTCTTTGGACAGCTGCCGTATCTCCTCCAGCATCCCGAGCGCCTTGCTGAGTGCTGCTTCAGTATCCTTTTTCGTTTCCTCGGCATAATCCTCAAAACCCGACATCATTTCCTCAACATTCTGATACAATGTAAACAGGCGCTGTTCCTTCTCATATGCGGATTTATCGCCCTTGCCCTTTGTGCCGCGCGTCACCCTGCCAAAAAACCAGATGCCGCCGCACACCAGCAGGAATATATATGTTGCAAATGCGTAATATGTGATGTCCATGTCCCCTACCTCCTTGTTTTACCGCGCACTTGCTGCCGCTTCATATATGCCCGCGTACTGCATCTTGTTCCTCAGCTTCATAACGACCTTGGAATGTATCTGCGACACGCGGGATTCGGAAACGCCCAGCACCTCGGCAATTTCTTTTAATGTCATTTCCTCATAATAATACAACGTGATGACGAGTTTCTCCTTCTCGGGTAGATTTTCGATGACCCGCCCCAGTATCTCGACCAATTCCCTGTTCTCCACTTCCTCTTCCAAAGAGTTCTCATTATTCTGTATCGAATACTCCCAGGCGGTATCATTTTGTACCATTTCTTCAAAGTGGATGATGTTGAACATCTGGGATTTGCCTAGCGTGCTCTGCAGCTCTTCCTCAGGCATGTCCAGATAGCGAGCCACCTCGCTGTCCGTGGGTTCGCGGCAAAGCCGGCTCTCCAGCTCGCTGTACGCGTTGCTGATGGCTTTGATTTTTCGCCTCAGACTGGAGGGAGCCCAATCCTGCTTACGGATATTGTCAATGATCTCGCCCTTGATGCGCATCGCCGCATAATACTCGAACTTGACGTCGCGTGAGAGGTCATACTTCTCCACGGCGTCCATCAGGCCTAAGATTCCGCAGCTGAGCATGTCGTCATAGTTGCTGTAAGCTTTGTAAGTCGGCATCAGGCGCAGCACAATGCTCTTCACCTGCGGAAGGTAACGCAGCACCAGTTCATTCTTCAGTTCCAGAGTTTTTTCTCTGGAATACAGGTTCCAGAGTTCCTGTACGCTCAAATGGTTCTCACTCATGGCATCACTTCCTGATTCTTTTTGTTTCTGGCGATAATCTGCTGTCGCAGTATATATCGGCCAAGGTCGGACTTTTGCCGGTCGGAACTGCCGACAAACAAAAGTACGATTCGGTAGGGGTCCTTTTTATCAAACGGCTTTTCGCAGCGCAGCACCTTGGCTCTCATCGCCAACGTTTCCGCAGGAGACAGCTTCAGGTCAGCCACGACCTGCGTGTCCGTTTCCAGGCTGGTAAAGCTGGTCAGCAGCATCCCATGTTCCGACAGGTCCACCGTTTTACCTTTGATGCCCGGCGCTTTCCGACCCTCTTTTTCCTTATCAAAGCGGATCACCACGTCCAGCTTGATGGGGAGGCGGTAACTCTGCCGTCTCTGCGCCTTCACCACCTCGGTCTGAGATTCAAACAGGCACAGGCGGATGTCGTCCTTCGTGTACCAGTCCAGCAGCAGCGCCTCAAACGAGTAAATGCCGTTGGGCCTGTAAAAGCGAAGCGTATAGACCTCGTCGGTTTCCAGCATCACAGGCAGCCCTCTCACAGTGGGATGAAACACGGTGAATCGCCCGCCTTCATACATGTCCTGCAGCTTCGTCTTGAAATGACCGGTATTTATTTTTATATCCATCAGCTCACCGACGGTCATCATCTCATGTGCGTACACCGCTCAAGTCTCCCGATAAACGCTTTTTGAAAAGAAACTTTCCAGAAATGCGGCCACGCCCAGCTTCCTGGACTCTCTGACTGGCAGGTTCAGATACCGCTGTGTCAGATTGCGAATATCAACCGAAGCCACGCTTTTAGGGAAGCTGACCAGTATAGGCACCTGCATCCTTATCGCGCTTTGCATGTTCGCGTCGCGCGAGATGTGCCCCAGCCTGTTCAGTCGAATGTTCAGGTTCTTCTCTGCGATACGGACAAAGCCGTCCGCCACCGATTCCGCTTCTTTCACACCCGACGCCTGATTCACCACCAGACTGATGTGCGGCCGGTCGCCCTGCTCGTGCACAATTTTGAGCAGTGCGTATGCATCCACCACCGCCGTCGGTTCGGGCGTGGTGATCAGTATCGTCTCATGGCTGGCGCGTATCAGGCGCATCGCATTTTCGGAAAGACCCGCGCTGGTGTCAAATATGATCGTGTCTGCCACATCCTCCAATTCAACAAGGCTGCTGACAATATCCATCAGCTGATCCGGTTGCATTTTGAATAGTTCATACACACCTGATCCGCCGGAGATAAACTGCACCCCAGCCAGCCCCGTCTCAATGATCTCGCGAACGTTTTTGCGTCCCTCGATGACGTCGAGCAGGTCGTGCTCAGTATGTATGCCCAGCATCACATCAATGTTGTTGAATCCGAAGTCCGTATCGATGATCAGCGGACGCCGGCCGTGCTGACTGAGCGCAATCCCTAGGTTCAGCGCCAGGCTGGATTTACCCACGCCGCCTTTACCGCTGGCGACCGTCACGATCTTTGTCTGCGTATTATTCAGCTTCATCATCGTTCTTAAATTCTGAGCCTGATCTGTCATAATACGCTCACCTTCTTTCCTGCAATATTATCCGCCAGTTTCTTCGTATCCGCCGGTCTTATATCATCGGGCACATTCTGCCCCACCGTCACATAAGCCAGCGGCTTGCCTGTCAGTTCCCGTATGTGAAGCACGTTGCCCCATGCGCTGACCTCATCCAGCTTGGTCAGTATCAGCTTATAATCTGTTAAAAACGAATAACTTCCGATTATCTCCCGTGTCGCCCTATGCCCTGTCGCTGCGCTGATGACCAAGAACACCTCGTCAGCCTGGGCGGTCTTCAGACACTCCGCCATCTCCTTGTGGTAACTCTCGTTGCCGGGGTTCTTGCCGGCGGTATCCACCAGCACCACGTCCCGGTCTGCCAGTTCTTCCAGCGCCTGCTTCAAGTCGGCGGCATTGTACGCCGTACGCATCGGAAGGTCCATGATATCCGCATAAATGCGCATATGCTCCATTGCGCCCACGCGGTAGGTATCCATGTTGATAAGCCCCACCTTGAGCTTGTGTTCCAACATCAGCATGCCAGCCAGTTTGACCAGCGTGGTCGTCTTGCCCGCGCCCGTTGGTCCCACAAAGAACACTACGTTCTGGCGGTAAGCTTTGAGTCTGACGGGCGATGCCGCACCCAGCTTGTCCATGATGATCTGCTGGGCGGCCGTCTCCGCCTTGACATTGCGGCGGCTCAGCGCCATCTGCGTCTGAGCGGCCAACTGACGCGCCATCTCTTCGGGGACGTCCCTGTCAATGAGGCCGCTGTACAGATTCAGTATATCGGGCGGCAGCGCCAGCGTTGGATCCTTGGTCATCAGACTCATGCGCTGCGTGAAGTCGTGCACTGCGTCCTTCAAAGACGCAATCTGATCAGACAGAGGGTTCTGCTCCGTATCGAACTCGACAAACGCGTGCGGCTGCGGTCTGGCTGCCGGTTTTTCAGCTTCCCTTAATACTGAGTCACCCATCCGATGGGAGGTTGCTGGTTCCGGCATCTTAACCGAAGCCGTTTTTTTCATGGGTTCAGGCATCAAGTCCAGTTCCAGCCGCCGCATCAGCTCCGCAATCCGTTCCGGTTCCGGATCATATTCGGGCTCCGTTTTGGCACTCTGTGCAGCCATAACCATAGGGTCGGGCATCTCAAACGCGGGGAATATCACCGGTTCCAGCTCCGTAGGTACTGCGGTTCCCGCCGATTCCTCTCCACCACCGACACGTAAGTCGGTGGGAGACCCGGCAGCCACATAGCCAGGTTCCTGCCTTTGGACAGCCGCATAGCGGGCAAACGCCGGATGCGCCACGCGTGGAGGCTTTTCCGCAGCAGGTTTTGCCGGAGCGGACGCACTCGTTTGCACCGGCGGCGCGGCTGGTGTTTCCAACTGGCGGCTCACCGTCGGTTCATAGGCCGCCACCACCTCGATGCCCTGCTTAAACAGTCCGTTGCGGATGGGATTGCTGTCCATGATCACCGCATCAGGGCCGAATTCCTGTCTTATTTTTTCCATGGCCTCTTTCATATCGGCCGCCACAAATCTTTTAACTACCAACTAGATGTTCACCGTCCAGTCAGAGTAAATTTCCACATGCTGTTCCAGTTCGTTGTATGAAAGCACCACCAAATCCGGGAACACCTGGGTTGACAGGTTCTTAACCTGCTTGCGTATCAGCGGGGACGTGATGACCATGGGGGAAAGCCCGAGACTCAGAAAATGATCCACCGCCTTCTTCAGGCCGGACAGGAACCGCTGCAGCTGCGCCGGTTCCATTGCGAATCCGGTACCCTTGTCCGTCTGGCGGATGCTGCCGGACAGCGCCTTTTCCGCTTCCGGGTTGATGGTGATAACGCGTGCCCGTCCGTCCGGTACGAAGTTGCGCGTGATCGCCCGTTTGAGCTTCTGCCTCACGTATTCCGTCAGCACGTCGGTGTCTCGCGTCAGGTTGCCATAGTCGCCCAATATCTCGAGTATGGAAGCGATGTCGCGTATGGAGACGCCCTCGCGCAGCAGATTGGCCAGCACTTTCTGCACCTCGCCAACGGAGAATATCTTGGGCACCACTTCATCCACCAGCGCCGGCTGCTGCTTCTTCAGGTTGTCTATGATCGTCTGCACCTGCTGACGGCCCAGCAGTTCATCGGCGTGACGCTTGATGATCTCCATCAGATGCGTGGAGATAACGGATGGTACGTCGATGGTGGTATAGCCCTTGAGTTCTGCCTTCTCACGGTCGTCCTCGGCAATCCACAGTGCGGGCAGCCCAAACGTGGGCTCAACCGTCTCGATACCGTCGATGGGTTCATCCACGTCGTCCGGCTTGAGAGCCAGGTAATGACCCAGCATCACTTCGCCCTTCGCGACATCGAGACCCTTTATCTTGATCACGTATTCACGCGTACCCAGCTGTATGTTGTCGCGCAGACGCACGATGGGTACGATGATACCAAGGTCCAGCGCGCACTGCCGGCGGATCATCACCACGCGGTCCAGCAGGTCTCCGCCCTGCGTGGCGTCCACCAGCGATATCAGCCCGTAGCCGAACTCCATTTCAATGAGGTCCACATGCAGCAGCGAGGTGACGCTCTCGGGTTTGCGCTTTTCCTGCGCCGTTGTCTCCGCCACGTTGCGCTGCTCGTCTTCCTCCTGCTTTTTGGCCCTGCTGGACTTCGCATAGCCGATGATGGGCAGTGCAACGGCCATTATCAGCATTGGAAGCTTAGGCAGCCCCGGTATCAGGCTGATCAGCGCCAGCATACCGCCCAGTACATAGAACACACTCGGATTGTTGAACATCTGTTTGGACAGGTCCTGTCCGAAGCCTTCTTTGCTGGCTGAGCGTGTCACAATGATGCCCGTCGCTGTGGAAACCAGCAGCGCGGGTATCTGGCTGCACAACCCGTCGCCCACGGTTGCCAGCGTATACACCTGCATTACTTGATCGAACGGCATGGCTTTGCCGCCTGCGCCCATAAGTCCCACCAATATGCCGCCGACGATATTGATAACCGTAATGATTACGCCGATAATGGCGTCGCCCTTAACGAACTTGGATGCGCCGTCCATCGCGCCATAGAAGTCCGCTTCGCGCTGAATGTCCTGCCTGCGTTCCTTTGCCTGCTCCTCGTTGATGGTGCCGGACGATAAGTCCGCGTCTATTGCCATTTGCTTGCCGGGCATCGCGTCCAACGTAAACCGCGCGGCCACTTCCGACACGCGCTCTGCACCCTTGGTGATGACGATGAACTGCACCGCCACAATGATGAGGAATATCACAAGACCGACGATCAGATTACCGCCGACCACGAACTGTCCGAACGCCTTGATGACCTCGCCAGCGTCGCCGCCATTGCCGAGTATCAGACGTGTGGAGGAAATATTGAGCGCCAGCCGAAACAACGTAACGATCAGCAGCACCGTCGGGAAGGTGGAAAAGTCCAGTGTCCTTTTGGTGAATAGCGTGATCAGCAATATCAGCAGCGACATCGTGATGTTGGCAATGAGAAAGAAGTCCATCAGTCCCGGAGACAGCGGAACAATAATCAGCAGTATAACGGCCAGCACCATAATCGCTACAATGATATCGCTTATCCTGATTTTCATGATCTGCGTCCCCCTTTCTTCATCCTGTACACATAGGCCAGCACTTCGGCCACAGCTTTGTAAAGATCCTCAGGCACTTCGTCCCCTATCTCACAGAAGAAGTACAGCGCCCGTGCCAGCTGCACGTTTTCCACAATCTCCACGGAACATTCCCGAGCCCTTTCCTTGATCTTCTGAGCCACGTAGTCCTTGCCCTTTGCCACCACCAGAGGCGCCTTATGCTTCATCTCCTTGTAGGACAGCGCCACCGCGTAGTGTGTCGGGTTGGTGATGACTACATCCGCATCCTTCACTGCCTGCATCATGCGCATCCGGCTCATCTGCCGCTGCTTCTGAGCAATGCGTCCCTTGGTCTGCGGATTACCCTCGGTCAGCTTGTACTCGTCTTTGACCTCCTGCTTGGTCATCATCAGGTCCTTGTTATGCTTCAAACGTTGAGCGAGGTAGTCGAACGGTGCAAACATGGCAAGCGCAATCGCCAGTTGGAACGCCACCGCAATGATCGTATCCACAAACGATGCGGCTGAGTAAGGAACCTCCTGTGACATCAGCGCCGGAAAACCGCCCATGCGTTTTTCAAACTCCGAGTAAGCCACGTACCCCAGGATGGCGATTTTGATAATCGCCTTCATCAGATCCATCAGGGTTTTCTTGGAGAAAATCCGCTTGAATCCGGATATGGGGCTGATGCGATCCAGCTTGGGCGCAAGTGCCTTGGTGGTAAACAGAAAGCCCGTCTGCAATACGTTAAACACCACACCCGCCACCAGCGCCGCCGCCATAAACGGCAGCATGATGGTGAGGAACATTGTGGCCGCGTCCTTGAATGTTGCCATTACTGAAGCCTGTGTCAGCGTCTCGGGTCCTGTGCTGGAGAAGAAATGCTTTTGAACATCAAACATCCCTTTGACCATCTGTCCGCCGAAAACGGCCAGCGCTCCGAACATCACAGCCAGTGACAGCGCGGTGATCAGCTCTGTGCTCTTGACGACCTGCCCTTTTTCCCGCGCCTCTCGCTTTCGCTTTGGTGTGGCTTTTTCTGTCTTATCCCCGCTCTGCTGTGCACTCATGCCGCCAGCCCCGCCAGCATTTTATCGATGGATGAGAACATATTGCGGAATATTACATCAGAGAATGCCACATATACCGGAATCACGATCAGCAGTATCAGAAAACCCAACAACATTTTTAAGGGTATGCCCACTACAAACACGTTCATCTGCGGAATTGCCCTTACGATGAACCCCATCACCACCTCACCCAGCAGACCCGCTGCAATCAGCGGCATCGCCACATTTACCGCCAGCATGAAGGCGAGGACAAACACCTCGAGCGCTGCCATGCCAATCGCCGGGTTCAGCGCCACCTCGCCCGCGGGTATGTTTGTGAAGGTGGAGCGGACGATGTAGATCAGCTGCAGATGGCCGTTGACTCCGAAGAACGCAATCAGCAGTATCACATTGAGCATCGTACCCGTTACCGGCACGCTGATGTTGCTCTGCACGTCGAATACGTTCACCATACCGAAGCCCATCTGCATATCCATCACCTGCCCGGCTGTCTGCACGAGTGAGAAGAACAGCGTGGTCACATACCCGATCACCAGTCCGAACAGCAGCTCCTTGATACACAGCACCGCAAATTCGAGCACACCATTGTAGCGAATCGCCCCGCCCGCCGGTTCTGCGGCGAATATCACATAGGTGACCACTACACAGAACACAACTTTAAGTATATTGGGCAGGTTCCGCCGCCCGAATATCGGTGACGAGATGATCAGCGCGCTCACCCGGAGCAGCATTAGTATGAAATAATCAAGGTCAGCTGTGACCGTACCCAATATCCCGTCCATCGTATCTCTTTACCGCAGCATCGTTGTCGCATATCCGAACATGCGGGTGGAAAACTCCGTCATGTTGGACAGCATCATACCGCCGAACACCAGCATCGTCAGCAGTATCGCGACTATTTTGGGCACGAACGCCAGTGTCTGCTCATTGATCTGTGTCGTCGCCTGAAAAATCGATATGATCACACCCACCACCAACGCAACGATCATGATAGGAGCAGCCACTACCAATATTGTTGTCACCGCATCCTGCATCACGGTGATGATTTCCGCCTGGTCCATCCTCTGATACCTCCTTTGTTGTCGTTGCCCACTCTGCCGCTTTTGAGCCTCTAGCCAAAGCTGGAGAGCAACGTCTTTACAGTCAATGTCCACCCGTCCACCAGTACAAACAACAGCACCTTGAACGGCAGCGATATCACGATAGGCGGCAGCATCATCATACCCATCGACATCAGCGCGCTCGCCACAATCATATCCAGCACTAAAAACGGTATGTAAAGCAAAAATCCAATTTGGAAACCACGCTTGATCTCGCTGGTGATGAACGCGGGAATCAGCGTTGTATTGGCCACATCGTCCACGCTCTCTATTTGTGCATCCTTGTCCGACACGGATATGAAAAATTCCAAGTCGCTCTTATATGTCTGCTTGAGCATGAACTCCCGAACCGGCTCCATCGCCCGTTCAAACGCCTCATCCTGAGATAGCTCTTCCGCGACATACGGCTGATACGCGTTCACATTGATATCGTCGATCACCGGTGACATCACGAAGAATGTGAGAAACAGCGACAGCCCGATCAGCACCTGATTCGGCGGCATCTGCTGCAGCCCAAGGCCGTTGCGGATGAGCGACAGCACGATGATGATGCGCGGGAAGCAGGTGAGCATGATCAGTATGGACGGCAGCACTGACAGCACGGTCAGCAGCAGCACGATATCCACCGTTTCGGACCGGCTGCCCAGCACGCCGCCCAGAGGGCTGTCTTCGTCCGAATTACCGCTGGTGGACAGTATCGAGCATCCCGTCAGCAGCAGCACCAGCAGCAGACCCAGCACCATGCCAAGAAACAGCTTTTTGTTCACGCGGCTACGTTTCTTCTTCTGTGCCGGAATCGGCGTCAGCATCGGTCTTATGTTCATGCGTGCCCTCCGTCTCCGCCGCCGTTGCGGTTCTTTCTCTCTTCAATGGCACGGCTCATCTGTTCGAGTACGTCTTCATCTGACGGACGGCTGCCCGGCTTTGCGCCTTCCTTTTTCTGCTCCTTATACTGCATACGCGCCTTGGCCAGGTCAGACTGTGCATTTTTAGCATTGCTGAAAAAAGATGCCGCTTTTCCGAAAACGCTGCCTTCGCTTTTACTCGAAGACGCTTCGTCCAGTTCGACTAGAGCATCCTTGTCGATTTCTCCTAATGTGTTGATGGATTGATTGGTCACGCCGATGAGAAAGCACTTGCCACCGACTTCGGTTAGATACAGGCTCTTGTCCTTGGCGATCGCCATGCGGTCAAGAACGCTGATGTGCTGGCTCTTCATCATGCGCCTGGTTTTTTTGGAGAAATATTTCGTCGTGACGTATGCACCAATAAGTACAGCAACCATCACGACAATATAAAAAAGTGTAGACCCCATATTGTCCATTGAACAAACCCCCCTACGGTCTACACTTTATATACCCCTAAAAAAATTGGATGAAACAGTATTTCAAAAAACCCTTAAAGTTTTCCGGAGAAGTACCGATAATACATGGTTGACTTCATTTTAAGCTGGTTTATATTTGCATGCCCATCACATCGTTATAGGCCGAGATGACCTTGTTTCTGATCTGGATCGCCAGATTCAGCGCCAGCTCTGCCTTCTGCGCTTCAATGAGCGGCGTATGCAGATCGTCCGTTTCGCCTGTCAGCAGTGCGGCATTCTGTGCCTGTACAGCGCCTTCCGTGTCCTGCGCACTGCCCATGGCGTCGCCCAGTATGTCCGTAAAGCTGCTGGACGGGTCCGATGTTCTGGACGAATTTGAAGTGCCGAAGTTCGTCACAAGATTATTAATTTGGCTGATTTCCATTTGTTTATCCCCCTACCATTGTTATTAGCCTCAGCGGCCGATCTCCAGCGCCTTCATAGCGATGCTCTTTGTGGCGTTCATCGCTGTAACGTTGGCTTCATACGACCGCGTTGCCGACATCATGTCAATAATCTCTTCCGTGGTGTCCACATTAGGCTTGGCAACATAGCCGTCGGCATTGGCATCCGGATGATCCGGGTCGTACACATAGTTGAAGTCCGACATATCCTCCACGATCTGCGTCACGGCCACACCACCGCCTGTCGCCTGATTCAGCACGGACGAAAACGTCAGTTGCTGCTCCGCCATCACTGCCACACGCCGCCGGTAAGGGCCGCCGTTTGCTGTTCTTGTGGTGTCCGCGTTGGCGATATTCTCACTGATCACATCCATGCGCATGCGCTGCGCCGTCAGCGCCGAGGCGCTAATATCCAAAGTCGATAAAAAGCTCATTTATTGATCACTTCCCTTCGTTAATGGCCATGTTGAGCTTGCTGAATTCGCTGGACAACTGCCGTACCAGCGTGTTGTAGTAGATCTGGTTCTTAGCCAGTGCCGCACTCTCAGCATCGATGTTGACGTTGTTGCCGTCCATGCGGTACGTGGTGTCGGTGTCTGTCACCACAGTCGCCCGCGGCAGATTATCGCTGAAATCGATATGCCCCGCACGCGTCGTTTTGGCAGTAAAACCTTCCTGATTCAGCGCGTTTTTAAACGCGCTTTCAAACGACACCGACGAGCTTTTGAAGTTGGGCGTATCCACGTTGGCGATATTGTTGGCGATCACCTCGTTGCGCAGCCAGGACGCATCCAGACCGGCCTTGATCATATCCACATTGCCAAACATTTTGCCTATCAACAGGCAGCACCTCCTTTATCCGTTATTATACTGATTGTAATACTTCAATACCTTATCCACATAGCCGCGGACCCGGCTGGATATGCGTTCATACTGTGCGGGGTCGTCCGCATCGGTAATGCCGTACGACGCCACGCGTCCCGGGCCGGTGTTGTAGGCCGCAAGCGCCAGCCTGATGTCACCGAAACGCTTGAGCTGCTTCGCGAGATACGTCGCCCCGCCCATCACGTTTTGTTCCGCATCAAACGGGTTTGTGACACCTAGTTCCCCCGCTGTTCCCGGCATCAGCTGCATCAGCCCCTGCGCACCCGCACCGGACACGGCATCCGAACGGAATGAAGATTCCACGCGTATCACCGCACGAATCAGGTCCGGGTCAAGGCCGGTGGAACGCGCCGCGCTCTCAATTGCCGCATCGATCTCGCTGTCCGTCGCCACTGTGCTGCCGGTATATCCGGTGTATGCAGCGGGTGCATAGATGTCCTGCGCGGATTGCGCATATTGCAAATTCTGAAGGGACTGCATCGCTTCCAGCAAATTTGCCATATCAGAAGACAGCGTCATCCGCTGCTGCACATCGCTCAGCACCCCTGCAAAGGCTGACTGAGCGCCGGCACATTTGGACGCTTTTTGCTGCACGATACTCTCAAAACGGCTCAGTTTCGACAGGTATATGCCTTCTACGCTTCTCATAACCCCGCCCCTTTGGGATTTTGCCTCTCCGCCAATGTCTACAAGGAGGCCTGTCAGATTAATACACCACCTGTCAGAAGTTGAAACAAAAAAAGACGGACAGATATTCTGCCCATCCCGGTTCCGCACGCGGCTGTCACGTAAACAGGTCTACCAACAGCCCGCGGATATCATCTACCATCTGCAGTATACGGATGTTGTCTTGCTGATCCGCGAGTATCTCACGCGTCAGCTCCTCCAGCTTCTGGTTCACACTGCGGATCACAAAATGCACCTTATGCCTTCCCTTTGGATCAAAGGATTCGGCTTTATGCCCCGCAAAAGCATTGTTGGCTACTTCGTTCATCAGCTCGCCGATCAGTGCGCGGTACTCCATCACGGCCTTGATGTCCGCTTTGGCCTTCAGCTTCTCCCCTTGTTTGCGAACCCTTTCCTGCAGATCCTGCATAAAACGCTCGTACTGGGCCTCGCTCAGTGTGGTGAGCTGCCGTGCGAACGCCAGTCCCGGCCCGTCGCCGGCTGGCCTCTCCTTGGCCGCTGCAAACCCGCGGTTATCCGATACGATATGGTTGATATCTTCAACCTTCATGTTCAAGCTCCATTTACTGTGTTGTTATACTGTGCGGACACTACTTGTTCGCATCCACGAAATAGGCATCCTCGCTGCTGCTGGCGCGGGTATAACCCCCCACGCTTTTTTTGGTCTGGTTCAGATTTCGGATCTGATCTCTGTACACCTGCAGCTTTTGCTGCGCCAGTATGGTATTCTCCTCATCCTGCTTTAAGGTTTGAGCCACAATGGCGCGGATCTCCTTTTTAAGCGACATCACTTCGATGTCATCTCCTGAGCCGAATGCCTGTTCCTCTTTGGTCAGCGCGTCGATCTGGGCGATAAGCTTCTGGCGGCCGTTAATCGCCTCGGCGAAAGCCTCGATCCTGTCCTGCTGAAGCTCGGATTTGATATTGTCCGTCATCAGCAGCATTTTTCCCAGCAAGTCTTTTTTCTGATTGAGTATTCCGATCAGTTCCGTTTTTTCTTGTCCTGTCATCGTTTATTCACTTTCATACTCAAAATGAGTAACCGTTTTGTTTTCCTTCTGGATCTGAATCCAGCTCTCGCGTATGCCCGACATGATCTCTACCACTGAATCGATCATCGACGCATCCTTTGAGGCACTGATGCGCATGATCTGTCTGTTCACGAAGTCATAGATCGCCATCAGGTCCCTTGCGATGTCGTACTGCAGATCCAGACCCATCATCAGCTCGATGACGATGTCCCGTGCTTTCTGCAGGTTGTTGTTTGCGGCCTCATAGTCCTTTTTTCCAATTGCCATCTGGGCGAGCCGCAGTTTTTTTATACAGCCGGTATACAGCATCACTACCAGTTCCATTGGCGTCGCCATCATCACGTCATGCCGCACATATTGTTGATACGAATTTGCCATCACAGCCATTTATTATCGCACTCCTCGTGTTAAGATAATTAAGATGAAGTAAAAAGAGACGAAAGCCAGCTAGACTGGCTGTTCAGCGAAGAAAGCGCAGTTTCCATTGCAGCAAACCGTTTATACAGCGCCTCCTCCTTTGTGGATAACTTTACGATCAGCGAGGACTCCATGTCCTCCGAATCGCTGATCTGCTTTTCCAGGGACGCCAACGAATTGCTGGTGGCGGAAGATGTATACTTCAGCAGTGCATCGGACATCCGCACCACCAACCCCGATTGGGCAAAAGCTGTTTTGCTGTCTGTCGATGTGGATTTTGCGGTGAATATATTTGTCACCGCGTCCGGATTATTCTGCAGCGCTGTGCGCAGCTTGTTCTCGTCAACCGTAATCTTGCCGCCGTCAGTATACAGCCCTGTGGTGAGGCCAATTTCAGCAGCACTCAACCCGGTGCCTTCCACCGCTGTGTAAAATGCACTTCTCATAGAGGAAAGCAGGGACGATATTGCGTTGTCACTCCTTAGCAGGCCGCTTTTTGCCTTACCTTCCCACAGCTCGATCTCCGAGTCTTCCATCGCATTCCTTTGTTCATCCGTCAGCGGCGTATAGGCCCGGTAAGTTTTCTCTTGGATCTTATTCTCCAGCTTTGAGATCAGATCATTGTACGAATTGATGAACGACTTAATCTTATTCACCGAGCTACTCACGTCCTGGGCCACGTTGAAGCTGATCTCCGAACCTGACTGTGTATTGAGCGTATACGAGATGCCGTCAATGGTGAAAGTATTGCTGGACTTCACCACATCAATATTGTTGATTTTCAGCATTGCATCATCGCCCATATCCAGCCCCTCTGCGATACCGAATGCGGCGTCTGTCGCGGCGAATGCGTTGCCGGTCAGGTTTTCGATCTCAACCTTGCTGCTGCTGCCTGTCGCTTTGGACGTGATGGAAAAGCCCTTGGTCAGGCTGCTGTAGCTCATCTTCACGCCCGCATCGGAAGAGTTGATCGTGCTCATCATGCCGGCCAGTGTGTCGTCTTCGGTAAAAGTAAAGGTTTTGCCATTGATCGCAAACGAGATTTCGCCGTCTTCAAACTCGAGCGCATTCGTGAGCTCAAGGTCTGCTAGCTTCGTACTCGTATTCATCGATCCACCATTAAAGGCGTTGGCTGCACCCGTCATCACCGCTGAAGCCGCCAGCTGTGTGATGCTGTTGATCGTCATTTGTCCTGTGTTTGCCGATGATCCGGCGCTGACCGACACCGCGGAGGTCGATGTCAGCATGGACACGGAGAACGCATTGTAAGCGGACGACGACAGCATGTTGGAACCGGAGTTGAGCACGCTCATGTTCGATTCCCGGAACGATTTGATCAGGGCGTTGATCTCCCGAAGCGCATCCGCCTTCCATTCCAGTTTGGTTGTCATCTGGTTCTGCTTGTCCACCTTCGCCTGCATAGTCAGAAGCATGCTTTTGACTACAGACTCCGTATCAATTCCAGAAGACATCCCCGAGAGTCGAAGAGAACTTACTGAACTTGTAGTCGCCATGTCTTACCTCCTTTATCACTGAAATATCCGCTGGCCTGCACGCGGCGGATACCTGTGACCATAACCACTGTGGCTTTTAACGTCTGGTTACAATGCCACTTATGCTGAGCTTTCTTTCAAGTATATCAACTATATATATCAACGCTTTGGAGCCAGCCCAAACCGCCGGCTGTATTTTTCGTCCATAGTGCTGACAAACACGAGCACCTCCGCCACCACTTTGTACAGCTCCTCGGGTATCTCGTCACCCGCGCTGAGCTTTTGCAGCATGTTGGACAGTTTGTCGTCCCGCATCACGTGGATGCTGTTTTCCTTGGCAGTCTCCACGATACGGTCAGCGAGATGCCCTGTGCCCAGCGCCACCACATATGGTGCGTCCGCCCTTTGCGGGTCGTATTTCAGCGCCGCCGCCTGACGGTTTTCCGGCTTGTCGTTGTTGCTCATATCCTTATATCCAGACTGCCCGTGCCGGGAGCCTGCCTCTTGGGCTGTGCCTCCTCTGCGTTCAGCACCGTCGTCCTGACTGCCAGTTCTCGGACGCTTACGCCGGATAGCCGAAAGCCCGTCTGTGCAATCACCGTCTCCAGCTCTTTGGCCGCCTGCTCAAATGCGCCGGTCAGTGCCTCCATCTCCAGCCTGAACTCCAGCGTCACGCTGTGCCCGGCAGCCCTGATCATCGTTTCAACACGCCCCATATGCTGTGTATCCAGCGCCAGCAGCACGGCGAAGGTCTCGGGGTCTGCATCCGCCTTCCGGCGCTTCTGCCGGAATACGTACAGCTCTGCTGTCGTCTGCTCGCTGTTCATGCCCGTCAGCGGGATGTGGTAGCAGTCGAACCTTTTCAGCTCGGACATCAGTGAGAGCTGTCTGTCCAGATTTTCCGCGTGATGCACCAGCGTGTTTCTGTCATTAATATCGGATGACTGTAAGGAAATCTTTAGTTCTTTAATTTGCGCCGGCAGCTCCTCGACCGACTTTTTCAGCTGCGCCGGAAGCGTTTTTTGACTCCTGAGATCCACAATGAGTGTTATAAGCCGGTCGGCCAGCACCGCGGGCGATACATCAACCGGTTGCTTCGTACCAGCGGCGTAGTCGTTCACCGTCGAGACAGCCTGCCGAACCGCCTGAGACGCGATGCCCGCCGCTGCCCCGTCGAAGACCGTTGCAGGCGGCTGTTGCGCAGCCATATCCGTCGGCAGACTGAGTGTTTTGCCATGCTGAAACACTTTCGCATCCGGTGCCGACGTTTGCACCACTGCTGTATTCGGCTGACCGGTCGGTGCAGCGTTCTGCGGCACATCTGTAACGGTTTGCAGCACATTACCAGCGGTTTGCGGCATAGCTACAGCAGTCTTTGACACATTAGTGTGCTGCATGGCCACTGTATTGGCTGCAGCGTTGTCTGGGATCGGACTGAAACCTGCCGCTGATGTGTCCGGAGCCGCCGGGTTAATCACTCCCGCAGCAGCCTGCGTATCCGCAGCCGCTATGGGCTTGGCAGCCATCGATTCAATAAAGCCTGCCTGCCCCAAAGTTGCCGATCGGTTGGCTATAGCCGTTCCGGCACGTGCTGCTTCCCCCTGCATATTCAGCAGCACCTGATCCGCTTTCAGTTCCCCTTTTACCAGCCTCGTGAGCGTTTCTATGTTTTCCGGCGTGTCCGGTATACCGTTCCTTGCCATGAATTCCGCCATCTTAGGTTCCAGGCCGGCATTCCTTTTCAGCATTGCGAGCATGCCGGGCAGCATCTGCGCACGCGCATTTTGTGCGGCCGTATTCACCGGAGCTTCCAAAGCCCCATCGGCTGCTGACTGCCTGTCCCCGCGTGACACATCCACCAAACGCAGCACATAGCGGCTGCCATTGGCTTCGTCCACCACCGTCTCCACATGGTCACCCGCGGTCAGCCAAAGGTCACCCAGCAACCTGGCGGTCAGCAGTGTGCCCTGCGCGCTTTTCAGCAGCGCCGTATCGCCTCTGATCTCCAGCACTTCGGATACGAAGAACTCACCCCGTCTTAATATCTGGGGTTGCTGTTTATCCGGAATATTCTTAATCGACTGTACATTTTCAATCTTCATCGTATACTCCCGCTGCAGCCAATCCTCTTCATATGAGTATCCGCTCTTAAAATATTTATCGGATTTATTTGAAAATGTTAATAGTCCCAAAGAAAAATACGATATATAATTTTAGAAAAACACTGGATTTGTCCGGCAGGTGCTGTTCAGCTCATACGCAACAGGACCATAATATCAGCCGGATGCGATATGAAGCACTCAGCGGGAGGTTAACAATGAAAAGGGTGTTGATTGTGGATGATGCAGCATTTATGCGGGTGTCCATCAAAAACATGCTCAGTAAAAACGGCTATGAAGTGGCGGGTGAGGCAGAAAACGGCAAGGTCGCGATTCAAAAGTACCAAGAGCTGAATCCGGACGTTGTGACTATGGACATCACGATGCCTGAAATGGACGGCTTGGACAGCTTGAAGGCGATACTAGCCATTCAACCTGGCGCGCATGTGGTGATGATATCGGCGATGGGACAGGAGAGCATGGTGCGCGAAGCCGTGCTGTCCGGTGCGAAAGGCTTTATCGTCAAGCCATTCAAGGAGGACGTGCTGGTCTCCGCGCTGTCCAGCCTGCCCTAAACGCAGACAGGCAGGCCAATCAAACAAATAAGGGGATGCGGCAGGCATCCCCTATGGTAACTCTGCGCCGGTACGTTCAGCCGGCAACCGGCAGGCGGCTTAAAGCCGCCTACTTGTATTTTACGGCTGTACCGTAGGCAGTGACCTCAGCCGCTCCCTGCATGACCGAGCTGGATGAATAGCGTACTCCAACGATCGCGTCCGCGCCCAGCAACTGCGCCTGCTGTATCATGCGCTGCGTCGCGGTCTCGCGCGACTCCTCCATCATCTCGGTGTAGCCCTTCAGTTCACCGCCCACCAGTGTTTTAAAACCCGCCGCCATGTCCTTGCCAATATGCTTGCTCTGTATCATCGAGCCGCGCACCAGCCCCAGCGTCTCAAACGGCTTGCCCGGGTCTTCAATCGTCATCAGAATCATTGATGTCAACCTCCCTGATTTATTGTGAATATTGTATCATATTTTCCGGCACACATAAAGCCTAATATAACCTCAAAGCATAACCGCCCGACCCGCAGAAAGATAATATATCCACTTCTGTGCTACGGGCCGCTGCGTGATATCCGTGAGCGCCCGCGCGTAAAGATTCAGCTGTATCGCATATTTCTTCGCCGCCTCCGCCGCGTCCTGTGCGCTCACTTTGTCCGTCTTGTAATCGACGATCACCCACTGCCCGTCCTCGATGAAGCACATATCAATGATGCCCTGCACGATCACCGGCTCGTCCGATTCGCCAAGGTTCAGCTCCCGCGCGCCCATCTGCAGGCAAAACGGCTGCTCGAACAAGCAGCGGGAAGACACCCGTGCCCGCGCCGCGAGCTCGCTATGCAGGAAACCGGCGACAGCCTCCGCGTCCACATAGTGCGCTAACGCCGCGTCAATCGCGCCCTTAGCCGCCAACCGCTTGACCTCCGCCGCCACTTCATCCGCAGTTCTGACCGCAAGGCCCATCACCTCCAGCACGCGGTGCATCAACGTACCACGCTCTGCCGCTGTGATGTCATCGTCCTCGGACGGAAAACGCTGCGGCAGTACAACCGCCGACTGCTCTGCCATTCGCTTCAGCGCTGACACACTCACCTTGGAGGGTACGCCGATATCACCGCCGTGCGAATAAGCCTCAAACACTTCCGCCGGTTCGGTTTCCGCTGCCAAGTCCAGCAACGCATTCAGCCGCTGCGCCGTGTCCGCCTGCGCCGCGCAACCCTCACCGCACGGCATGATTCGCACCGCATACTCAAAATTACTGCCGCTGCCCTCACACGCCAGCCGCACCGCAGGCATCAGCAAATCGAAGTAGCTCTGCGCACTCATCTGCCAGCCTTCCGACTTTTGTTCCAGCCAGCTGTCCTTGAGCACGCTGCCCGCACCCAGCAGTACCAGCCGCTTGATCGCGCGCGTCATGCCCACGTACAGCAGGCGCACCGTCTCGGAAATCTTCTCACGCTTCATAACGCGTGCCACCGCCGCGCTGTGCAGCGTCGGCCTCTTGATGTGTGCCTCTTCGTCCACATCATTGAGGCCGATGCCGAGGTCTCGTCCCACCAGCACCATACCCCGCGCGTCCCGCTGGTCGATATTCTTGTGCAGGCCGCACAGTATCACCACGGGGAACTCAAGGCCCTTGGAGCGGTGTATCGTCGTCAGGTACACGCCGTCCGCCGTCTTGGGGTCCGGCTGAGATTCACGCCCCGCCCGCATCCTGTCCGCCATGTCCAGCACGTCCTTCAGGCAACGCACCCCCGTTGCCGCCACCTGACCAATGAAGCCTCCGATCATCTCGTCGGTACCGCTGCCGCCTGGTGACGTCAGCGCATACTCGCGGAACTTCGCCTCCTGCCGCACGCGCATCAGGAAATCCGGCAGCTTCATGCACGCCGCCATACGCCGGAACCGTTCCACATCCGACCAAAAACGCGATAGCTTTCGTCCCGTCTCGTCGTCCGATGCGTAAGTCAGCGCGGCTTGCGTGAACGTCACCCCCGTGGTCGCAGCCATACGAATGCGCACGAAATCGGCCTCAGTCAGCCCATAGTACGGGTAACGCAGCGCGGAGAGCAGCGGCACGTCCGCAGTGGGGCTGTCCACCACGGACAGCAGATTGATAAACACCATCAGCTCGCTGTAGGCCGGATCGCCCGCGGGGCCGCCCGTCACCGGTATTCGCCGCTCGCGCAGCGCCTGTGCCAGCCGCTGCCCCGTGCCGGATAGCTCGGGCCGCAGCACCGCAATATCGCCGTAGGCAAAGCCCTCATCCACGACGCCGCTGATCAGCTCAGCCAGCTGCGCGGCCTCCGCCTCGAGGCTGCCCAGCGTGTCCTCGCCGTCCGCGCTCTCGCGCCCTGCCAGCACGATGCCCACGCGCCCATCGCCCTCAGAACCCGCCGCCAGCCGCTGTCCGCCGGTATAAGCCACACCGCCCGCATCCTCCGTCATCATGTGGCCCATTACGCCGTTGATAAAGTCGATAACGGCGGGCGTGCTGCGGTAGTTGGTGTTCATCTCCACCAGACCGCCGCCGGACAGCTCGCGGCAGCGCCGCATCAGCAGCTCCGGGTTGGACTCGCGGAATGTGTAAATGCACTGCTTCACGTCGCCTACGAGAAAGTCGTTGTCTCCGCGCTGCAGCGCCGATATGATGGCGTGCTGCGCCTCGTTGATGTCCTGATACTCGTCCACAAACACATGGGAGTATTTGTCACGGTACCGTGCGGCGATGTCCTTCGACTGCAGCACCCGAAACGCGAAGTGCATCGTGTCATCATGATCGAGTAAGATCTTGCCGCGCTTGGCCTTGGCGTAGCGGGACATGAACGACCGCGTCAGGTCGATGAAGAACCGCCCGTCCTTCGCCACCCGTTCCAGCTCCCCCGACATTTTGGCGGCAAAGCCGCCCTCCCAGCGCCGCACCGTCTCCAAGCACTTATTGGCCGCGTTGGTATGCTTCTTGCTGCCCTGGTTGGGTGCGCCCTTCACCGCAGAGGTGACCGGCTCGAACACGGGCAGATACGCCTCGTCCTTCGAAATCGCGTCCACGGCCCGCAGCAGTGCCAGCCGTTCCGCGTCGCTTGTCAGAGCCTCCGCTTCAAAACCGCTCTCCCGCCACAATGCGGTGCGCATGTCCAAATGCGCCGCCGCCTTGAGTGCATCTTCCCGCACCATGGCGCAGTATTTTTCAAATAGTACATCGATGAATGCTCCGCCGTCGTAGTGCGCACGCGACCGCTCCAGCCACTTCTGCGGGTCCTTCAGGCTGATCGCCCGGTTGTATATCTTGGTCACGATGGACCGAAGCATCTCCATGTCGCCGCGCCCCGCGTATTTGAGCACGATGCGCCGCTGATCGTTGTCCGCCAGCGCCTGCTCGATCGCGTCGTCCAGCGCGGTCTGTTTGAGGTGCGCTGTCTGCGCCTCGTCCGCGATGGCGCACACGGGCGACACGCCCGCCTGTGCGAAGTTGTCGCGTATCAGCCTCCCGCAGAACGCGTGCAGCGTGGAGATGTCCGCAAACGCGCACTTCTCGGCCTGCGCCGCCAGCCGCGCATCCTCCTTGCCCGCCTCCTGCAGCCGCTGGTATATGCGTGCGCGCATTTCGCCCGCTGCGAGGTTGGTGAACGTCACCACCAGCATGCGGCTGATGTCCTCGCCCTCCTCGATCAGGCGCAGCACGCGCTCCGTCAGCACGCTGGTCTTGCCGCTGCCCGCCGCGGCGGACACCACCACGCTGCACCCCCGAAGGTCTATTGCATGCTGCTGGTGCGCGTTCCATTTCCTGCTCATATCGCCGCCTCCCCGTTCAGCCGCTCCCGGTCGAAGGGCTCTGCCGTTCGCTGCGCGTTGCCAGCGTAGCCCGCGTTCAGCAGGCAGACGCTCTTGTAGTCGCAGTAATCGCAAGCTCCGTCCACAGGGCAGATGACGTTGTCACCGCCGTATATGCGCTCCGCCGCGTCGCGGATCATGCCTTGCGCGTAGCTCAGCAGCGCGTCCAGCTGCGGCGCGTCAAAGAACGTTTTGGACTGGCCGTTGAGTGTACCCTTTGTTGTCACCCGCTGATCCACCGCCACGAAGCTGCCCCCCGGCTGCGTATCGCTGAACAACGAAAGCGCCTCCGCGTCGCTGATGGATATGCCGCGCATGCGCCCTTTGGTCAGCACCTCGCCCTCGTCCTCGCCATAGCTGTCGCCGATCTTCATATAATACCCACCCGCCGGCTGCAGCCCCGTGTCTGCCAGCGCACGCCGTGCCGCCTCGATGTAGACGGGCAGCTGCAATGATGTGCCCGCCGACAGATCGTTCAGTGTGAACCGCGTGTCGGATGACTTATAATCCACCACGCGGAAATAGCCGCCCGCTACGTCGATACGGTCGATCTTGCCCGTCAGCTCCACATCTCCGAATGCCGTGGGCAGCACGATGCTAAACGTCTGCTCACTCTTCAGCATGCGCGCGTTGCGCTCCAGAAAGTGCGTGCGTATGCGCAGCGCAGTGTCCGCAAGCTCTTTTTTCAGCAGCGCATACTGCACCGCAAAACGCTCGTCCGCTGCCAGCTTGCCGCCGTCGTGCTGACGTGCCGCTTCCTCTGCCGCTGCTTTCATGCGTCCCGCTGTATCCTCCTCAGTCAGCGCTTGTATAATCACGCCGTCTTCGATCAGCCGCTTCGCAAAGATGTCCAACGCGAGGTGCATATACGTGCCGATATCGATGCGATCATAGGTGTAGTCTCGCGGCGTTCTCGCCCTCACGCCGTGATCCAGAAAGTGCTTGTAGGGGCACTTGTAATAGTTCTCGATGCGCGTCGCGCTGCACCGAATACCGCCGTACAGCTCTTTGGAGTCCCCGGCGCTTATGGACTGTGCTGCGTTGTCGCGGAGCAGCACGTCTTTTGCCCAGTCTCGCCACTTTGGCTGTATGAGAAAACGCGCGCACAATGACGACAGCGCCTCATCCGGCGTTTTGCCGCGCAGCGCGTCCGCCATGCCGCCCAGCAGCATAGGTTCAGCACCACCCATAGGCAGCAGTGATGGCACACCGCCCGGCTGCAAGGCCGGGAACAAACGCCTCATCCGATCTATCAGCACCGAGGGCGCGCCCGCCGCCCGGTTCCAACTCAGCACCAGCTTATCCTTGGGCTTGGCCAGCGCGGTGTATATCTTCAGCTTCTCCGCCGCGAGGTCGTACACGCCCACATCCAGCCCTGCGTCCAGCAGCAGCTCGCGCTCCGCGCCCGAAAGTATCCCCGGCCCGTCATCCCGCGCGGGCCACGTTCCATCGTTAAGGCCGATAGCGAACAGCGCCTTGATTCCAGGCAGCCGCGCCACCGAAATGTCGAAAACCTTCACCTCGTCCGTAGCGGGCGGTATCACCGCGATGCGCGTGCCCTCAAAGCCCGTGCTGATCAGGCTGCACAGAGCCTCGGGTGCCAGCGGCGCATCGCCCATCACGCGCGGCACGCTGTCTAGCACATCCTGCGTCCCGTCCCAAACCTGACGGAAATAGATGTGCTCGCCCCGGGTCTCGGGCGCATCGATATCCGCGCAAAGCGCCTCCAGCTTTTCCTTCACGCCGCAGTCGTCCAGGAAGCGGCGTACCGCCGCAATCTGCTGGGCTGCGCCGCCCTCCTTCAGCCGCCTAGTCAGCGCGTCCAGCGGGCGCATCACAGCACGGCGGGCGGCCTCCGCCTCATCCGCGCCTTCGCCGCGCCAAAATGCATTCTGGAAGTGCCAGCCCTTGAGCGCGTATTTATCCGCATAGCCTTTCAGCGCCCTGCGCTGAGCCTCGTCAATGGGCGCGTAAGCGCTGTAGGCATATCCTTCGACCATAGTCACGTCCCCTGCCGCTGCCTGCATCGCGCTGTACAGAAAATCGAAGAAAGTATTATCCGCCAGCGTCCGGCGCTCGTCCGTAAAGAACGGGATGCCCGCCTGAGCGAATACCGATTTGATGACAGGTAAATACGCCGCGAGGTTTCCGCCCACCACGGCGATATCCGAAAAGCGCCAGCCTTGCTGCGCCACAGCGGCGAGTATGGCGGATGCCACGCGCTCTACCTCCTGCTCTGCCGTTTCCGCTTCGATCAGATACAGCCCGTCCGTCGCGTCCGCGTACGGCGTATACGGATAGCGGTACAGGTTGGCCTCCAAAAACCGCAGCGCGTCGGAATTATACCGGTCGGACAAACCGGGGCTGTCCATCAACATCACATTTTGCCCCGCCGCTTCTACGTCGCCGATGAATTGCCGCACCAGCTTCTCCTCCGGCTCAAACATTGCGGTGTCTGCATCGTCCCCGCGAAACGCAGCTACCGTCTCCTCCGCCAGCGCAGCCACCTTCGCCAGCAGCTTCAATGCCGCAGGTGCGCCGCTATCCAGCCCGTCGATGACGACCGCTGCGCTGCGCAGCCATGCCACGCTGTCGGCCCGGTCTGCTGCGAGGACGTATATGTCCGCGCTGTCGTACCGGCTGCCGCATATTTCATCGTACAGCGCCAGCACGTCCGCCGTGTCGCGCAGCTTCTGCGCCAGTGCGGCATCCTTCACGCGCACCGCCGCGTCCCGCAACGTATCCGGTGTCTGGCTATGGCTTTTCAGGCGGGTGACCAAATCCGCAAGGCACACCTCGAAATCGGGCAGCCGCTCGCCGCCGAAGGGTTTGTCCAGCCGCTCCAGCGCCCGATGGCACACCATGGCACGCTCTGCGTGCGACAAAAAGACCGGTAGCCCCGTCTCTTCGAGTATGCGCAGCGCCAGTCGCTGCAGGCTCAGCACCTCCAGGCCCATGATGCCGCGCACTTCGCACGATGCCATGATGTCCTTCTCCGTTTCGAACGTGAGCTGCCCCGGCACGATCACGAGCACCTTTTTCAGCGGGTCCTTGACCATTTCGCGGATGCGCCCCATCAGCATACGGCTCTTGCCGCTGCCCGCGCGCCCTTTGACGACCGTGACTCCCATTGCGCAGCACCCCCTTCTAACCCCATATTCGCACAGCGCCTGTCCCAAAATCAGGGCAGGCATCTCCGTAAAACTCAATTAAAAAAGCCGCTGAGAAGCGGCCTTATGTAGTCAAGATTTGGTTATCCTCTAACCAGATAGTTGAGAAGGAGGTTCAAATCTTCAGGCTCGGAAACCAGTAGTTCGAGTTCGTCGATCTTGGCTTCGGAGAACATCTGCGTCAGCATGATGTACTGGCAAAGCGTGGATTTCAGATTGAGCCTGTCGCCTTCGGAAGTGACCAGTTCGATCTTGCCTTTGCAATTCTTGAGCACTTCGAAGAACTTTTGCGGTTCATTGATGTTTTTGATCTTCATAAATATACGCCTCCTTTTACGTTATTGACGCAATCCCTTACGTCCTCTTGAATATATCATAACTGAGTTTTTTAGTCAACATTTGGCCTTTTATTATTCAAAATCTTTTCTAATAATTTACACTCTGCCTGAACGTTATTCATCTGACACACCCAGCAGGGCCGCAAGCCTTCGGTTCTTCGCAGACAGCGTTTTTTCCGCTGCCTGATACGTCTCTCCCCGTCGCGTGCGCACATACGCCAGCATCACCTTGGAGAGTCCTGACGCGAGATTGCGCCGGTCCGCCGCCGCGGCACCGAGCGACTCCTCCGCCTTCTTGACAGCCTGCGCCCCACTCATCAGCAGCAGCGCAATCGCATAGGTGTTGACAATGTAGCCCGACTTCGCCCGCGATATCAGCCGCGCAGCACGATCATACTGCCCCATGTGGATATATGTCCACGCCAGCTTCTCGCTGATATGCCACGTGTTGCGCTTGCGGTCCTTGCTTTTATCCGCCACGTCCTTCGCGGCCTGAAGATACTTCAAGGCCGCGCCTGCGTGCACCTTGCGCTTCTCCTCGTCGCCCTCCGTCAGCGCAATGAACGCCATCGCACTGTGCGCGCAGCCCAGGGTATAAAGCTTTTCCACGGGCGAGCGCGTCCACTCCTTGTGCATACCCGTCAGTGCCTCAATGTCCAGCTTATCCAGCGGCATGTCCGTCTCTGCGGCGAATGCCTTTTCCAGCAGCTCCACCGCAGCCTTGATATCCAGCTTGGATATGGGCGCGATGGGACGGATGTCCTCACGCCCCGCGATGCGCCTCAGATAGTATTCATGTACCGGCAGATACGAATCGTCCAGATAGTAGTTGCCCAGCACAAACAGAGCTTTGGCATATTCGCGCCGGTCCCGCGCCTTTGCCGCCTCGTCCTCCAGCGCCTCATACAGCGCAACCGCCGTCGCCAGATGCTCCTCGCCCACCTCGCGTATCTCGCGCAGCAGCTCCGCTTCGCGCGCACCGAACGACCGCTTGCCGAACAGCAGATACGGCGCCTGCTTCTCAATGATCAGCTTACCCTTTCGGTAGTTGTTACGCACGCTTTGCGGATATATTTCCAGCGCGCGACTCAGCCACTCGTTCGCCTTCTCAATCTCCGCTTCCAGGTCCTGATCACGCCGCTCGCCGGGCCGCATCAGCTCGTGCACATTAGAGTAATACCGGTACGCCAGCGCCGTGGCGAAACGCGCGTTGTCCGGCTCCAGCTCCGCACCGCGCACCAGGAACACCTCGCACATCTCACGGTACTGGCGGCAGCGGTCCAGCTTCTTGGTCTCCGCTGCTTTAATCAGTAGCGTGGTCGCCATCTTGCTGCACGCCCGTCCCAGCCGATAGAGCACTTCCGCGCTGTCCCATAGCACAGGGTCGTCCTTTACCACCTTGAGCGGTGCGCACAGCATCACCGCCGCCTTGTGGTCACCCGCGTCTGTGAGCGCGTCCATCTTGGCGCACAGCACCGCCCGCTGCTGCAGGGCGTCAAACGCCGCCTCGTCCATGAATATCAGCTGCGGCGGATGTCCCTCCTCCGACAGCCAGCCGTTCTGACGCGACTGGCGGTAAACCTCTTCCGACAGCGCACCCGACAGCAGCTCCATCCGGCTGGATGCGTCGAACCTCAGCGTGATGCCGTCCGCGTCCGCCGACGCGCCCTTTACCGTCAGCATGCCCGCAGGCTCGGCGGCATTGGCTCGCCCTGCCAGATAAACGACTGCCGCCGTAACATACTTTACACGCGCATCACAATCCGTAAACGCCGCCTTTACCTGCGCGAACAGCTTGCCTTTGAGCTGATACGTCTTCTTCAGGTCCTTCCTGTCAAAAACGGCGATCACTGCCAGCATACTTATTCCCCCCACACATACACATTCTCTTACACAATTTTACCTGTCCGCCATTGGCTCCGCAAGGCCTAAAACCGACAAAAAGCTACAAAAAATTCATATAACAGGCGGTTTTCCGTTTTGTAAATTCCGGCTGGCTGGTATATAATGCATTTGGATAATTACGCAAGGAGCGTTCAATGAAATATTCCGTCATCGTTCCGGCCTTCAACGAACAGGAGGTCCTGCCGCTGTCCTACCCGCGGCTGAAAGCCGTTATGGACAAGCTGGGAGACTACGAGCTGATATTCGTCAATGACGGCTCGCGGGACAACACGCTGACGCAGCTCAAAGAGCTGGCGGCAAAGGACAGCCATGTGCGCGTCATCAGCTTCTCGCGCAACTTCGGCCATCAGGAAGCTGTGTCCGCCGGTATGGCAAACGCGTCTGGGCAGGCCGTCATCATCATCGACTGCGATCTGCAGGACCCGCCGGAGGTTATCCCCGAGATGGTGAAGAAGTGGGAGGCAGGTGCAGACATCGTCTACGGCCAGCGCGTGAAGCGTCAGGGCGAGACGGTATTCAAGAAGCTCTCGGCCTGGGGTTACTACCGTATCCTCCGGGCGCTGGGCGGCCAGTACATCCCCGCCAACACCGGCGATTTCCGGTTGATCGACCGCAAGGTGTGCGATACGCTCAATGCGATGCCGGAGAAAAACCGATTCCTGCGCGGCATGGCCGCGTGGTCGGGCTTTCGTGCGGAGCCAGTCGAATTCGTACGCGACGAACGTGCCGCGGGCCAGACCAAATATTCGCTCAAGAAGATGCTCAAACTTGCGGGAGACGGCGTCACGTCCTTCTCCAACAAACCGCTCAAAGCCCCGATGGTCATCGGCATCGCGCTGACGATACTGTCACTGTGCTATCTCGTGGTTTCCGTCGTGCTGACAGCTCTGAGCATGTGGCCGCTGATGCACGTATTGTTCGCCCTGGTCTTTACGCTGATCGGCTTATTGTTTGTCAGTCTGGGCATTTTTGGTCTTTATCTGGGCAGAATATACGACGAGGCCAAAGGGCGGCCCATCTATATCATTGATGAAAAGATAAACTATTAGACGGAGGAACTATGGTAGATAACCGACTGCAACAGCTGTGCCGCACACTGGTCAATTACTCGATGACGATCAAACCGGGCGAGCGCGTGCTGATTGAAAACTTCGACTGCCCCGAAGAGCTGTCCATGCAGCTCATCCGTGAGGTATATGCCGCGGGCGGCGTACCGTTCTGCGTATCGCGCAGCGCGCGCATCCAGCGGGCTTTGCTGATGAACGCCACCAAGGCGCAGATAGAGGACATGACGCGCTACGACGCGGTGGTGATGCAGGAGATGTCAGCTTACGTCGCATTCCGCGGCGCGCTGAATACGTCCGAGCTGTCCGACGTGGACGAGGAAAACCTGTCTTTGTACCGCTCTATCTATTCGCGGCGGGTGCACCACGAACTGCGCGTGCAGAAAACCAAATGGGTGGTGCTGCGCTATCCCAACGGTTCAATGGCACAGTTGGCGGGCATGAGCACCGAACAGTTCGAGGACTTTTACTTCGACGTGTGCAACCTCGACTACTCCAGGATGGACAAGGCGATGGACGTAATGCAGGAGCGCTTAAAGTCGGTGGATCAGGTGCGCATCGTGGGGCCGGGTACAGACCTCACCTTCTCCGTTAAGGGCATCGCGTCCAAGAAGTGCTCGGGACACATGAACATACCGGACGGCGAAATATACACCGCGCCTGTCCGCAACAGCGCCAACGGCACGATCACCTACAACACGCCGTCGTTTTCGCAAGGCTTCAAATACGAAAACGTGTACTTCGAGTTCAAGGACGGTAAGATCGTGGACGCCAAGGCCAACAACACCGAGAAGCTCAACAAGATACTGGACACCGACGAGGGTGCGCGCTACCTCGGCGAGTTCTCGTTCGGCGTCAATCCGTACATCAAGAACCCGATGTGCGACACGCTCTTTGACGAGAAGATCGCAGGCTCCATCCACTTAACGCCGGGCTCCTGCTACGAGGATGCAGACAACGGCAACGAATCAGCGGTGCATTGGGACCTCGTGCTCATCCAGCGCCCCGAATACGGCGGCGGCGAAATCTACTTCGATGGCGAGCTGATCCGCAAGGACGGGCGTTTCCTGGGCGAGCTGGCCGCGCTGAACGAGGAGAATCTGGTTTAGCCAAAGCGGCTGGAAATATATTTTGGAGGGGTCGTTATGAACAAAAAGGAAGCTGCGATGAAGCTGTTCTCGCAGGATAAGTTCAATTGCGCGCAGAGTGTGTTCGGCGTTTTCGCGGAGGAGCTCGGCATCGACCGGGACACGGCGCTCAAGTGCGCTGCCGGATTCGGCGGCGGCATGCGCTGCGGAGAGGTGTGCGGCGCAGTCACCGGAGCGCTGATGGCACTGGGCCTTCGCTTCGGTTCATCCACCCCGTGCGATGCGGACGGTAAGCAGCGCGGCAACGCCAAAGCGATGGAGTTCATCACCCGCTTTCAGCAGGCCCACGGCACGCTGCTCTGTAAGGATCTGTTGGGCTACAACCCCGGCATCCCGGAGGATGTGCAAAAGATCAACGAACTGGGCCTGCACGACACCGTCTGCCCAAAGGCCATCGAAAGCGCGGCGGAAATCGCGGAAGATATCATATCAATAGGCTGATCTATCAATGCTCCGAGTCTGCCCCGCTTTGAAGTGACCCAAAAAGTCAGACAGATAGCTTTATAAACCAAAAGGGTTTGCAGCCTGTGAACAGCGGGTGGGTAAACCCTTTAGCTTTATCTGAATACGACAGTTGTTGTTGTAGTCAAGGTATTCCATCAGCTCTGTATTAAAGTGCAAGGCAACAATTTTGATTCAACGAAAAGTTTTATATATTGAAACAGCTTGAGTATGATGTCTTTTGGACTGATACTTGGGAATATAGCGAAAGCTCGAAAAAACAATTTGCTGTTTTTACGGGGCTACTTACAAAATCGCAACTATTAAAGTTCGACCCAGATCCGAGATATGGCTACTTTATAGACTGGGTTCGAAATGGTGACGGAATCATGAACTGGGAAGGCTAAATATATTATAAAATTCGATGATGGGCAATAAAACCTTTCGCTTTGTCTTAATACGATGGTTGTTGTAGTAGTCAAGGTACCCCATCAGCTCTGCTTTGAAGTTCTCGGCTGAGTCAAATTCTTGAAGATAGAGCAGTTGTATTGATCCGACCAAAGAAATTTTCTTTAACCGCATTATTGAAGCAATTACCCTTGCGGCTCATGCTTTGGCGAAATCCCGTTGTCCCTCAGCATTCCTCAGTATTTTCAGGCAGTCACAGCAGCAACGCAGCATATTCCGGCTTCACCAGTCCACGCAGCAGCGCAGGCGGAATGCCGAACACCGGCTCACCCGTCATGCCGTCCGATATCTCGTATTTGGCAAACGCGATATGCAGCCGCCCGTCACGGATAAAGAATGATGTCTTTTGCGTCACGCCATGGAATTCCTCACACAGAAATCTCTCGTCACCGCTGATTTGCTCACGGATATATGTGTCAATCACTTCTTTATACTTCTCTGACTCAAATAACCCATCAAGATTTAACCAGCGGCCTTTTCTTATGTCGATATTGTAAAACACCGTATGGGGCAGCCCCACACCACCATTGTCCAGCGCTGCCGTTACCCGCATCGACAGCACGCCACGCATGCAGTACACCTCATAGTCTGCGTGGAATACGTACAGCCACGGCTCAAAGCCGTCACGCTCCGCCTCGCGCCAGAGCGTCGCCGCCTCAGATTCTGCCGCTGCGCGTGCTGCATCCACCTGCGCGCGCAGACGACCGTTAAGCACGCGTTCCAGTTTCCTGTCCCCCAGCCCAGACACCACGGGTAACCTTATATCCAGCACAATTTGTTCATTACCGCAATACAGCGTCTGCTCGCTGACGCGCACCTCCGGCTGCGATTCCGTCCGACCTATATAGCCCGGCAAACTTCCGCCTGCGGCAAAGCAGGCCAGCACGATCATTATTGCTGCCGTCAACCAAAAGCCACGCCGCAAAGTCATACCCCGCTTCCCCTGCACATAACAGATTCTCTACTGGAATATACTCTTGCATGGGGGGAATTATCATGACCGCGTGGGGAAAAACATTGCGAATCGTGCTGTCCGTGCTGTTCGTGGCCATCGTCGTCACGCTGGGCAGGGCGTTCACCGATACCGCATCCAGCTGGTATCAGGGACTCACCCTGCCCGCACTGCAGCCGCCGCTCATTACGTTCAGCATTGCGTGGTCTGTGCTGTATCTGCTGTTTGCATCATCGCTGTCCATCGTACTCATTAAGTCCGCCAGCAGCCCCAAAGCCCCGGCTCCGACCCAGCCTGATGCTGCTATTAAGGGGTTTCTCCCGCTGTGGAACGACACAAATAAAAACACGCTGCTGCTTTACTTAGCCAGCGGCGTGCTGAATGTTTTATGGAGCTATACGTTTTTCAGGCTGCAAAACCCTGCCGGCGCGCTGTTCGTGCTGATTGTTACCGTCATCACCGCTGCGCTGCTGATCGCGGATGTTTTCAGTGTAAGCAAAGCTGCGGCATACCTGCTGGTGCCGTATCTCATCTGGCTCTGCTTTGCGCTTTACTTAAACTATGAGGTCGCTTTCCTGAATTAAAGCAGCTGGTTAAGCTCAAGATGCTCGCCGTCCGGACCGCGGAAGAATATGTAGCGGCAGCCGTCAAAAACCTGCGGCAGATGAACCGGACTTTCCGTTTCAAACGCGATACCCTTTTCGGTCAGGCGGGCCTGCACAGCATCGATGTCGTCCACCGCCATCGCGATATGGTCCACCGGACCGTCCTTCTTCTCGGGCGTTACCGGAAACTGCACCAGTTCGATATCGCATGTGCCGCTTTTTACGAACGCGATATAGATAGAACCGTCATCAGTCGATACTTCCGCTCGATGGTAGCAGTCGAAGCACAGCACATCCGTATAGAACTCAATGGATTTCTCAATATCCTTCACAAATACGCCAATATGTCCCAGACCGGTAATTTTACCTGCACAACAATTGCACATAAGATACCTCCAAAAGATGTTTTATATATATTATCACTTTTCAATAGCAGTTGACCACACTTTCATTCATAGAATTTATTTTCAAAGCGGAAGAAACTGCTTGCCTTCGACGACAACCTTGTGATATAAGGTTTTTGTTGATATAATATTTATAAAATACACTTTGTTAACTCAACTGGAGACTGCATGAATAAAGGAAAGCTATTTAAATATGTATCCAACATAGCCTTTGGTTTGGGCGCTGCGCTGGCTGCTGTCGCGTTTTACTTTATCATCAGTGCCCGCGCGAACCTTCCCGCCGGCGTCTGTCCGGTCAATAATAATCTGCCATTGATCATCCCCGCTCTCGCTCTGCTGCTCGTCTCCTTCGTCACCTCGTTCTTTGCGGAGAAGAAGAGCAAGGGAACGAAACCTGAAAAGCAGACTGACAAAGCAGAATAATCCTCCAATTCTTATTTATTAATAATTATTCCGAATAATTTTGATTTTGGTAACATTGTCACGTAAAGTTCCGTTCCTTTTGCTTTATATTGGTATCAGCGTGATGGCACCAAATTCGAGATCGAAATTTGAAAGGAGTATTATTAACATGGAAGAGAACAACAACTGCGTCAACCTGCCGCTCATCGGAGACAAAGCCCCCGCCTTTACCGCCAAGACCACTCAGGGAGAAATCAGCTTTCCGCAGGATTATGAAGGGAAATGGGTGATACTGTTCAGCCACCCGGCCGACTTCACACCCGTTTGTACCACCGAGTTCATGACCTTCGCCACAATGGCGGATGAGTTCAAAGCGATGAACACCGAGCTCATCGGCCTTTCTGTCGACAGCCTTTTTGCCCACATCGCATGGCTGCGTACCATCAAGGACAAAATCGAATACAAGGGCATGAAAAACGTTGAGGTGAAGTTCCCGCTGATCGAGGACATCAAGATGGATGTGGCCAAGAAGTACGGCATGATTCAACCGAGCTCTTCGGACACGCAGGCCGTGCGCGCCGTGTTCGTCATCGACCCCAAGTCCGTCGTGCGCTGCATACTCTACTACCCGTCCTCAACCGGCCGCAACTTCGCCGAGATCAAGCGCATCATACTGGCTCTGCAGAAAGCGGACGCCGAAGGCATCGCGACCCCGGCCAACTGGCAGCCAGGCGAAGATGTGATCGTGCCGCCGCCGGGTTCCTGCGGCGTCGCCCAGCAGCGGATGGATTCTCAGGACGATGACACGTACTGTCTCGACTGGTTCCTTTGCTTTAAAAAGGCAAAATAGATACGTACAGCACTGGAAAAAGCGGGCTTTAGCACAGCGGGCCCTCTTTTTTTGTTGCATCTCATTTTTTGGGTGACGCGCATAATTTGACCGTTCTAACAAACAATAACAGCAAAACCAGTCACAACATTGAAGGAGGATGGCTTATGAAAGCAACAGGTATCGTCAGACGCATCGACGAGCTTGGCAGAATTGTGATACCCAAGGAAATCAGGCGAACACTCCGAATCCGGGAAGGCGACCCGCTCGAGATATATACGGATCGCGAAGGCGGCATCATTTTGAAGAAATATTCCCCAATCGGCGAGCTCGCTGCATTCGCGCAGGACTTTGCGGAAGCACTGTCGCAGACACTGGGCATGACGGCGGTCGTCTCCGACCGCGACACCGTGCTGGCTGCCAGCGGCGAACAGAAACGTGACTATTACGAACGTCCTGTCAGCAGCGCGCTGGAGGAAATCATCAATGCCCGGACTGTGCAAAGAAAGGACGGCGCGAACACCATCCCGCTGGTGAGCGGTGAAGACACCGGCCTCACCACCGCACAGGTAATCGCTCCCATTTCGATGGAAGGCCAGCCCATCGGTGCAGTGGCCATCATCTCACGCGGCGCGGGCAGCATCGGTGACGCGGAGCAGAAAGCGGCAGAATCCGCAGCAGCTTTCCTGGGACGGCAAATGTCCCAGTAACAGATGAAAAATCTCTTGTCAGCTTGACTGCACAGCTTTTTGTGCATTCAAGTTGATTTTTTTTTATTCAAAAGGTAGAATCGAATGAGTAATTTATAAATCGGAGGGGCGTTTGTGAGCAATACACTGGCTGAGAAGATACTGAAAGACCACCTTGTCTCCGGGTCGATGACGGTTGGAGAAGAGATCTCCATCAAAATTGACTACACGCTGACGCAGGATTCCACGGGCACGATGGCCTATCTGCAGTTTGAGGCGATGGGCGTGCCGCGCGTGAAGACCAAAAAGAGCGTCGCGTATATCGATCATAACATGCTGCAGTCCGGCTTCGAGAACGCGGATGACCATAAGTACATTGAAACCGTCGCCAGGAAGCACGGCGTCTACTGCAGCCGTCCGGGCAACGGCATCTGCCATCAGGTAAACCTGGAGCGCTTCGGCGTACCGGGCGCAACGCTGCTGGGCAGCGACAGCCACACCCCCACGGGCGGTGGTATCGGCATGATCGCCATCGGCGCGGGCGGTCTGGACGTGGCCGTGGCGATGGGCGGCGGCGCGTACTATATCCCTATGCCCAAGATTCTCGGCGTGGAGCTCAAAGGCAGTCTCCCGTTCGGAGTGTCCGCGAAGGACATCATACTCGAGGTGCTGCGCCGTCTCAGTGTGAAGGGCGGCGTGGGCCGTATCGTAGAATACTATGGCGAGGGCGTCGCCACACTGTCCGTACCCGAACGTGCCACCATCACCAATATGGGTGCCGAGCTGGGCGCAACCACCTCGATATTCCCCAGCGACGACGTGACGCGCGCCTTCCTCAAGGCGCAGGGCCGCGAGGCGGATTTCGTACCGCTTTCTGCGGAGCCGGACGCCGTCTACGACGAGACGATCACCATAGACCTGTCCATTCTGGAACCCATGGCAGCGATGCCGCACAGCCCGGACAGCGTGAAAACCATACGCGAGATCGGCCCCATCAAGGTGGATCAGGTGTGTATCGGCAGCTGCACCAACGCGTCCTATCTCGACCTGATGCGCGTCGCCGCAATACTCAAAGGCAAGAGCATCGCGCCGGAGGTCAGCCTCACGCTGTCGCCCGGCTCCAAGCAGGTAATGACGATGCTGGCGGAAAACGGCGCTCTGGCCGACATCATCGATGCGGGCGCGCGCATACTGGAATGCGGCTGCGGTCCGTGCATCGGCATGGGACAGGCTCCCCGCACCGATGCAGTGTCTGTACGCACGTTTAACCGCAACTTCTACAACCGCTCGGGAACGGCCAGCGCGGGCGTCTATCTCGTCAGCCCGGAGACAGCGGCGGCAACGGCGCTCACCGGCGTTCTGACCGACCCGCGTGACATCGGACTTACCGCGAATGCCCTGACGATTGTGATGCCGGATGCGTTCCTGATCAACGACAATCTCGTCGCCGCTCCTGATGCAAACGGTGAAACGGACATCGTACGCGGGCCCAACATCAAGCCGTTCCCGCTGGGTAAAACGCTGGAGGACACCGTGACAGGCGAGGTGCTGCTGAAAATGGAGGACAACATCACAACGGACCACATCATGCCGTCCGGCGCGAAGCTGCTCCCCTACCGTTCCAACATACCGTACCTGTCCGACTACTGCCTTGCCCCTGTGGATGCCACCTTCCCCGCCAGAGCCAAGGCCAAGAACGGTGGCTTCCTCGTGGCAGGCCACAACTACGGCCAGGGCTCCTCACGTGAGCATGCGGCGCTGGTGCCGCTGTACCTGGGCATCCGCGGGGTGATCACCAAGTCTTTCGCGCGCATTCATATGGCGAATTTGGTCAATTCCGGCATTCTGCCGCTGGTTTTCGTGAATGAGTCCGACTATGACCGTATCGATCAGGGCGACGCGCTGGAAATTACGGACGCTTGCAGCAAGGTGGACGGTACAACCGAGTTTACGATCACGGACACCACCAAGGGCTTTTCTTTCCCCGTGCGGTTGGAGGTGTCAGGCCGGCTCAAAGAGGTGCTGGGGGACGGCGGGCTGCTCAACCATACAAAGAAGGGTCACTGATGTCAGACAAGGTCAGCCTGTGGCGCATATTCCTCACCATGTTCAAGATCGGCGCACTCACCTTCGGCGGCGGCTATGCGATGGTGCCGCTGTTCCGTGCGGAATACGTGGAACGATACGGCTGGATCTCCGACGAGGACATGCTCAATATGATTGCACTGTCCCAGTCGGTTCCCGGTGCGATCGCTGTTAACTGCAGCGTGCTGGTCGGGTATAAGCTGCGTAAAATCAAGGGCGCTCTCGCCGCGGTGGCGGGCAGCGCCCTTCCTTCACTCATCACGCTGACCGTGGTCACCTACCTGTATCAGGCTGTGCACGACAATGCCTACGTGGCCGGCGCGCTGCGCGGCATCCGTGCGGCGGTGGTCGCATTGCTGGTGTCCGCCTTCCTCGGCTTCATGAAGCCGTTCTATAAGGATGCGCTGTCCGTCGCGGCCTTCACGTTCGCGTTCCTGCTGTCCTTCATATTGGATGTCAACAGCATTTATCTGATACTGGGCGGCATTGTCTTTGGCCTCATACTGGGCATATTGCGCATTAGAAAATCCACAGCGGACGGAGGAGAGTCGTCATGATATACCTCGAGCTGCTGTGGATATTCTTCAAGATCGGCCTGTTTTCCATCGGCGGCGGCTATGCCATGCTGCCGCTGATCAACAGCGAGCTGGTGGCCCACGGCCTGATGACGCATGCCGAGGTGGCGGATATCGTCGCCATCTCGCAGATCACGCCCGGGCCCTTCGCCATCAACGCCGCCACGTTCGCGGGCGTCAGGGTGAGCGGTGTATTCGGCGGCGTGGTGGCCACCGTGGCTGTCGTGCTGCCGTCTCTCATCATCGCCACGCTGCTGGCGCGTTACTTTTTTAAGTTTGAGGACAACGTCATTGTCAAACGCGCGATGTGGGGCCTGCGCCCCGTGGTGACCGGGCTGATCGCATCCGCTGCTGCGGTGATGGCACTGCCCGCGCTGCTGGGCGTGGGGAGCCTCGCCGCCATCCAGTGGCCGTTGCTGCTGTCCGGCATCGACATCCCTTCCGTCATCATTGCGCTGGCGTCCGGCTTCACCATCATCAAGTTTAAAGTCTCGCCCATCATCGTAATACTTGCGGCGGGTGTGCTGGGCGTCGTGCTTTTTGGCGTACTGGGAATATAAACAGAATAGCCGTACAGCAAAAAAGGATGGCCTCAAAAAGCCATCCTTTATAATTGATACTGTATCAGTTAACTAATACTGATCCCGGTGCACCTTGTGCTTGGGGAACGTAGTGTGCGGCTGCATCGGTTTGTCCGGATACCCGATGGACAACAGCGCGAACGGCAGTATGTGCTCGGGGATGCCGTATATCGCCCGCAGCTTGCTCATGACCGCCTGCTTGGGGTACAGCCCGAGATACACGCCTCCGAGGCCCATCGCCTGAGCCGCAAGCAGTATGCTGCCCGCGCTGAGTGCGCAGTCCTGCACAAAAAACTCAGTGGTGGATGCGCGGTATCCGTTCGTGTTAGCCATCACCAAAATGCCGAGCGGCGCTTTTTTGAGCATGCTCCAGTATGAAACCAGATCTGCTGCCGCCGCCTTCTTTTCCGGATCCTGCATCACAAGAAACTCCCACGGCTGTGAGTTCATCGCCGACGGCGCCACCATGCCCGCTTTGAGCAGCGTCTCGATCGTCTCCTTGGAAACCGGTCTGTCCTGATAGACCCGGCAGCTGCGCCTTTCCATTATCGCCTTCAATGATTCCATGCTATTCATGCCCTCCTATACGGTGATCCATATCCCAGCCCGGCGGCGGGTCATTTTTCAGATACATTGACATAATGATTTTTTCTGCAACACCCCATGGCAGTATGCCGGCCAATATGCTCAGCAGCTTGTATGACACATCCACGCACAGGCGTGCCGGCGGCTTTTTCATACGCACCGCTTTGAGCACTGTCTTCGCGCAGCGCTCAGGCGCATACCCTGCCATCTCTGAGCGAACCATCTCATAATAGGCCCGCCTGAACATCACAGGATAAGAGGTGTTTCTGGCCTTCTGAGTGATGACGCGCTGTTGCGTAAAGTTCGTTTTCACGTCTCCGGGCTCAATTTGACACACATGAATACCGAATACTTTTAGCTCCATGCGCAATGCGCAGGTCATCGAATACAGCGCTGCCTTCGCTGCGCTGTACATCGCCTGAAACGGCAGCGGGAAAAACGCCGCCACAGAGCCGATGTTGATGACAAGCCCGCTCTTTGCCGCCCGCATGGCAGGCAGTACATGGTTCAGCGTCCGTACGATTCCGAAGAAGCAGACGTCGAACTGCCCGCGCGCTTCCTCCGCGGACGTTTCCTCAATGGCCCCGGCTATACCGCTCCCTGCCGCGTTGACGAGCACGTCGATGCGGCCGTGACGCTCCAGTATATACTGTACCGCGTCCCGAATCGTCGTCTCGTCCTCCAGCGTCATCGGGAGCAACACAAAGGAAGCGCTGTCCGGACCCACCGTCTCAAAGCGGCCCCGGCGCGACGTGCCGAATACCGTGAAGCCCTCTTTTGCAAGCTGCTGCGCAGCCGCCTTTCCGATGCCCGAGCTCGCACCCGTCACAAGTACAATCCGATTTTCAATCATGCTCATATTGTAACCAAACGCCTCCCTTAATTCAATAGTCCGCTGATACGTTTCGCCCTGTCAGAATGCAGCCCTATAAATATAACAAGCCGGCGCTACTGTGAGCGCCGGCTTTCTTCATTCGCTTTGGTCCGCTTCAGAAGTTATTCCGGTCGCGGTAGCTGTTGTTTCCGCTCGGCTTGCGCGGCCCGCCGCCACGCCCGTACGAGCCTGACGAAGGCTTTTTGCGCACCGCCGAAGACGAAGGCGATGTCCGCGGCGCCGGTCTGCCGGAAGCTGGCCTGCCGGACGGTCTTCCTCCCGTCGGCCTGCCGCCGCCTGTTTTGCCCTTCTTCCACAGCACGATGAGCGCCGCGCCCACACCGATGATCAGCACCACCAGCACGATGGCGAGTATCAGGAAGAACTTGCTCCAGTCAAACGGCGCTTTGCCGCCATCCAGCACCTGTCCTTCCGTTACGTCCGCGGCATCGTCGACGATGTTGGTGGGAGTGGGCTCTACCGATTGCACGGAGACCGTGATGGGCTCCGCATTGATGGTATAATTATTGCCGTCCTTGTCGGTGGCCGTCAGTATAAAGCTATACGTCGTCGTCTCGTTGATGTCGGCGGACCATTCGATCGGGTCCTGTCCGCCCGCCTCGAGTGCGGACACGCTGTAAACATTGCCCAGGGTCGCTTCGTTCACCTGCACGTTCTGCAGCTCGTATTCAGTGGCGTTGGTCACATAGCCCGAGAAGTTGACGGTGCCGGCAGACGTCAGCTGCGGTCTGTCCACCTCCATGGTGAGCCTGACCTTTTCATTCACGACGGAGGAATCCACCGGCAGTTCGATCTTAATGGTATTGGACGTCACGCTCTTTTGCTCATCGTTCTGATTATCCATCGTGATGGAGAACGAAACATCGGTGGAGGCTTCGAACGAACGCTTATATGTCTGCGAAGGCGAGTCGCCCGGCTTCAAACGGCTGGTGGGAAACTCCACCTCTTCACCGTTCATATACACCTTCATGTGCTTGTAGGACATGTTGCCGCTGTTGGTGACCTTGAACGTGAACGTGACCTCTTCGCCCGGCTGCGGTTTGTCGTTGTCCACCGACAGCTCCACCTTCACTTCAAGCTTGGCCAGCGTCACCGTTATGGCGGGCTTCGTCACCTTTTGCGGGGCTTCGTTGGCCGTAAAGGTGATCTCCGGCGTCACCGTCAGATCGCTGGACGTCATCGTATGTGTATAGGAGAAAGAGAAATCCTTACCGGATTCGAGCTTAAACTTGTCCTTGAGCTGCTTGCCGCCGTTGAGGCTGGGCGCCTTCACCACGATGTCGGACGCGGTGGCTTCGCCGTTGTTCTCCAGCTTGAATGTGAACTTCACCGTCTCGCCCGCTGCCGCGATTTCCTTGTCCGCTTTTACGCTCACATCCAGCTGAATGGACGCGGTCTTTTTGGCCACTTTAGCGGTGGTTGTCTTAAGTTCTGTTCCGCTGGCACCACCAGACATGAGTTTGAACGTCAGCGTTTCCCCCAGCATATCGTCCTTGACATTCATGGTAAATTCGCCATTAGCATTTTGCCCAGCAGGAATGTTTCCGATACCTTCTTGTTCTGAACCATTATAATAAATAGCGCAATCAGACAAGTCTGTTCCTTCATTATTCTTTATACCAAAGCTGAATTTAACATCGCCGCCCTTGAGCAATTCCGAAACGCCCGGCGTCACGCTGAAATCCACATTTGCCGCCGCCAGCGCAGGAGCGCTAAAGCCCGCCAGCAGTGTGGTCAGCACCAGCGTCAGCACCAGAACTGCCGATATATACTTTTTCAAAACGTTTTCCTCCTTGTCATAAAACGTATGTCTTCAATTCTCATATAGAGTACATTTTATAGTAACAGGTCTGAAAAGTCAAACCATGACGAGTCCTCAAAAGGTGTCGTAAATACGCGATTCGCTTTCGTTTCAGCCGTTACGGCGGCATATGAAAAAAGCCGGAGCTTTTGTCCGGCCTCTTTCAACACTGCATCTCCCAAATTACGGCATATAATATATCGCGTCGTCGGGTATCGCGCCGCCCAGCGAATCCGGATTGCTTTCGAACATCACCGCGAAATAGTCGTCCAGTATCGCCTTGCACGCCTCTCCCGTGATAAAGGAGATGCCGCAGCGCGGTATGGCTGCCTTGGCGATGGGCTCCGCCCCCACGATACCCTGCGCCACGATGTCCGCAGCTGCTGCATCCGTGTCCGTCGTTACATATTCCACCGACTTGCGGTAGTCCGCGATCAGTTTATCCATGGCGGCCTTGTTCGCCGCAAACTCATTGGACACCACCGTCACGCCCATGGGCATACCCGCATCCGCGCCGAAAATCTTCTGCCACTCCGCATTGATGTCGATCTTCACCTTCACGTCCGGATTCTTCGCGAGCACGGTAGACACAAACGGCTCGGGCAGCAGCGCCAGCTTCACCTCACCCGCCGCCATCGCGTTCGCAAGGTCGGCATGTGCGCCCATATATTCCACGGTCACGTTTTCAAGGCCATTGGCGGACAGTATCTTGTTCAGCGCGTATTCCGGTGTGGAGCCCTGGCCGGTGGCATATACCGTCTTGCCCGCAAGGTCATCGATGCTGCTGACCGTATCGCCGTTCTCTAGGATATACAGCACGCCCATCGTGTTCACCGCCACGATGGAGATGCCGCCCTTCATCTTGTTGTACAGCACCGCCGCCAGGTTGGACGGTATCGTCGCCACGGACACTTCGCCGCTGATGATTTTGGGCGTGATCTCGTCCGGGCTCGCCTGCAGCGCGATATCGTACGCCGGGTTGTCGAACAGCTGTATCATACCCATACCGGTGGGGCCGGCCAGTGTGGCTGCAGCCACCGGCTCTGCCGTCGCGGCGGGCGCCTCGGCTTTGCCGCATGCGGCCATCATTGCCAGCGCCATCATCAGCGCCATTGCAAATAACAGTAGTCTCTTCATATCAAATCCCTTTCCGAGCCATCCGGCTCCGGTTAATCATGTTAATCTGCAGGTTTGTGCCGCCGCGCCAATCAAAAAACCTGCCCAAGGCAGGTTGAAAATACAAAATCATCGGCTGACATGAGCCAATCTGTATGCAACTTGCCTTTCGACTAAGACCATATGAGCGTCTGTATCGTCAGATCAGTTTATTTGGTTAAAGCGACAGGGCGCAGAACGCATCTTGCGCCGCATTACATGTGAATATTATCACAATGATGTTGAAAAGACAATACAAATTTTCTGATTGATTTCCAATATTTTTATCTTTTTCCGGTTGTATAGGTTGTGTTTCAACCAGGTAATATGGTAGTATCTATGAATCGCGTCATATCGTTTGGACAAACGAACGATATATATAATTACAAATGGTTTTGGAGGATTTAGAATGAAGAAAATTATATCACTGCTGCTGGCCATGATTTTTCTGGCCGCGCTGTTTACAGGCTGCGGCGCTCCTAAAAATCCGGTTGATCTGCTTCCCGCCGACGAAGATTCGCCGGCTCAGGAAACAGCCGAAGCGCCTGCGGACGAACCGGCTGAAGCTCCCGCAAACAATAGCGGGGCGGGCGGGACTGCCGCAGAATCCTACGCTGCATATCTGGAAGCCAAGAACGTTGTTATCGGCAAAATTACTGATGGCATGAGCAACAATCCCGATGTCGGCTTGGCCGTGCTCTCATTTATGGGCGTAGCCATGATCGATCTGGCGCTTTTGCCGGCCAGCCTATTCGGTATGGGTCAGGAATCCGTGCAGGCGGGTCTCGGTTTTATGGGCGCCACTGATGTGAAATATACTGAGAACGGCAATTCCTATACGGTGGAGTATACTTCAACCGACACAGAAGGCACGGTTCAGAAACTCGTATTCACAGGCACATACGATGCCGCGGCGGACGCGCTCGTCTGCACGGGCAGCACAGATGGTACTGACGATATCTACTCCGAGTACCACAAAACATCGTTCGGTTACGTCGGGCAGTATTATTTCCTCAACGAAGACGGCACCGCCTCGGTTTACATGATCGCTGTGGACGGTGAAAACGGCACAATCGGTATTTCTTCGGATACGGACAAGCCCGCCGCCCTCACCGGCAGCGAAGGTCCCGACTTCCCCACTTCCTGCGACGAGTGGTTCAGCGTCAACGGCACCACCATCACCGGAAAGACATCGGACGGAACAGAGCTCAACTTCGAGTATACGCCCACGGAAACCGAATAATCGGATAAACGTTCAGGCATGAGTCAAGCCCTTCCAGTAACGGGAGGGCTTTTTCATTGACAATTTGGCTGGTATTGTTTTATTATATTTCCAGATATGCTTAGCCGGTGGTGTTGGAATGCTTGTTTCGGAGGGTACTCCCCATGAAGAAATGTGTTTTCATTGCGCTGGCTTTTGTTTTGCTTGGCGGCATTATGGCAAGCTGTGCGCCGCACAATGCCGCCGTTTCGGCAGCACCCCCCTCGCCTTCCGTTATGCCCGAACCCTCCGGTTCCGGTGATAGCCCCGGCCTTCCCGCACCATCGAATCAGCTTGACCAAAGCGCACTTCCGCAAACCCAAGCTGAGAAATATGTTATCGTTCAGGATTACGCGGACAACGAAACCAGCGCGGCGGCTCTGAAGCCGTTTGCGAAAGCGCTGAATACGGAACTGTCCCTGCAGGAAGGTGCGGACGACCGCCTCGCCCTGTCCGGCCCGGAGCAGTTCGTGTTGAACGCTGCCGTCCCCTTCGAGCAGGGTGCGTTGATCTGCGGGCACACGCTGTCTGATGGAGAAGTTTATACCGAGCTTTTCTATTTCGATAACGGCAGCATCACCTATCGCACACAAAACAGCGATTGCTGGAGCCTCAACTTCACGCTGTTTAAAAACCACACCATCGCCTATGGTACGTCAATCGGCTGGGATAACGGTGTCGTCATGCTGGACTATGTGACTGCTGAGTTCGCCGACGGGCAGACAGTATCCCAAAGCTTTCCCAACATTCCTTTCGTATCTGAAAAAAAGGGCTGGGCGGATGGCATTGAGACCACAGACGGTTACATACTGGTAGCAGACGGCCAAACCTGGGTCAAGGGCATCGGGTTTTACAGCCATGACGGGGCGCTGTATGACGACTGGCGCTCCGACCTGTTCAGTTTCAGTGTTCTGGGCTCATCCAAGCCATATGTCTGGGCGGGTCAACCCAACGAGATATGGACGGTTTACTCGTATGCGCCGATGCGCAGTAATGACAGTATTGAAACAGTGAATGAAATTATCGGTACAAACCCGCTCACCGTCCGCGCAAACGGAGAGGAAGCGGTATTGCATTCCTTTATGCTCAGTGAGCAGCTTGGTGTGGAGGCCGTCTGGAGGAACAACAACAGTTACCGCTGGGCTGTGGAAGTGAGTCGTGCCTCCGACATTGAAATTCACGGGTTGGAGGATAACGACGAGGTTTTCTGGGTCTCGCTGGACGCGGACGACGGCAGCAGCCCGCCCGACTATGCTTCGCTCATCTCCTCAACCCCGCCGGACAAAGCGGGCAAATACAGCCTGCTCATTCATAATAACGGCATTGTATTAAAGCATCAGGCCGTGTACTTCTCGCTGTTTGTCAGACTGTCGGAAGATGACTCATAACAGAGCCACGACCCCGTCTCATTTACGCAAAAAATGTCAAGTACCACAGAAAGTCCGATACGGACGGACTGAAGGTCCCGACGGCTGCGCATATGCCTCATGATCACAGGTGTATGCGTAGGGGTTTGACAACACACCAAGCAGCCGCTCCATAACACTGTAGTCGTTTTGCTGCACTGCGGCGTCCAGCGCCTCTTCAACACGGTGGTTTCGGGGAATCAGAGCAGGGTTTGAATCTCGCATCAGCTGCTGAGATTGCGTCTTAGATTCCGGTTGCCTGTCTAGCCGCTCTGTCCACATATTTTTCCAGTGCTGAAATTCCTCGGTACTGAAATACTCATCCTGCTCCTGAGTGCCTAAGGTCAGGCTTCTGAAAGTATTCGTATAGTCGGCCTTGTGCTCCTGCATTATGTTGAGGAGCTGCTCTATTAATGTTTCATCCTCCGGCTCTTCGTTAAAAAGACCCAGCTTCGCCCTCATGCCGGAAAGCCAATGGCTGTGAAAAAGATTGCCGAATTTTGAAAGCTCCTCCTGGGCCAGGCCAACAGCCTGCTCCTGACCGTCATGAAGCAAGGGGAGCAACGTTTCTGCAAAGCGCGCAAGGTCCCATTCAGCGATAACTGGCTGGTTACCATATGCATAACGTCCGTGAATATCGATTGAGCTGAATACGGTTTTAGCGTTGTAGACATCCATAAAAGCACAGGGTCCGTAGTCGATGGTTTCTCCGCTCACAGCCATGTTATCGGTATTCATCACGCCATGGATAAACCCAACCATCTGCCAATTGGCGATGAGAAGCGCCTGACGTCTTATCACCTCTCTCAACAGCGCGATATATCGATTGCCATCCTCATTGGCCTCAGGAAAATGGCGGCTCAGCGTATAGTCAGCCAACGCCTTCAGTTCCTCATAACTGGCCCATCTGGCGGCATACTCAAACGTTCCGACGCGGATATGGCTTGAAGCCACACGCGCCAGCACAGCACCGGGTTGAACGGTATCGCGGAAAACCGGCTCACCCGTTTTTACCACGCAAAGGCTGCGGGTGGTTGGTATGCCCAGCGCATGCATTGCTTCGCTGATGATATATTCCCGAAGCATCGGACCGAGCGCGGCTCGGCCGTCACCCCGCCGTGAATACGGCGTTTTTCCTGAGCCCTTCAGCTGGATATCAAATCTCTCTCCGCGCGGGGTTATTTGTTCCCCCAGAAGCAGCGCCCGCCCATCTCCCAGCATCGTAAAATGCCCGAATTGATGCCCCGCATAGGCTTGAGCCAGCGGTTCAGATCCAGGCGGGACAGCATTTCCCGACAAAACTGAGACACCCTCCCCAGTCCCAAGCGCCTTTGCATCCAGACCCAGCATTCCAGCCAACGGCGCATTAAGTACAACCATTTCCGGGGCATTTACCGCATTGGGGTGCTGGCGGTTATAATAAACTTGGGGAAGCTTAGCATAGCTGTTTTCCATATTCCAGCCAATAAGATTTTTTTGATTGGTATTAAACATATGGTTTCTCCTCCAAAGCTATTATCCGCAATTATCAACCCGGTTATATGTTATTATATAACAAGTCGTAGTTGATTCAAATCGCTTCAACCTCGTTCTTTACAAACGCATTTTTAGCGCTTATAATAGTGAAACGTAGATTTTGCGGCTTCGACGCAGGACACGGCGGTTTGCGGCGCGCGGCGCAGCGAGCGGGGAGACGGTGCAAGCCCCGACCACAGCGGCAGATACGTCATCACCTGCCAGCCTTCCGGCTCAAAGATTTTATCGAGCAAGCCGGGACGTTTCGCGCTCGTTACAACGCGCAAAAGATATGCCCATACTTTAAGCGGGCATGCTTTGGGTGGTACCGTGGAAGACGTGCGTCTTTTGCCCCAGGCGGGCAAGGCGCTTTTTTATTTATACGGCTTAAAAGGCCATACAAGGAGACACGCATGCTGTACAAACAGGTAGACAAGGACCTCAATTTCAGAGACAGAGAGCTTAAAGTTCTGGAGTTCTGGAGAGAGAACCGCATATTCGAAAAGACAACGGAGAAAAACAGCGGCAAACAGCCGTACACGTTCTACGACGGCCCGCCCACGGCCAATGGCAAGCCGCATATCGGCCATATACTCACGCGCTGCATCAAGGACCTGATCCCGCGTTACCGGACGATGCAGGGATATGACGTGCTGCGCAAAGCCGGCTGGGACACGCACGGCCTGCCGGTAGAGTTGGAGGTCGAGAAGCTGCTCGGCCTCGACGGCAAGGAGCAGATCGAGCAGTACGGCGTGGAACCGTTCATCGCGGAGTGCAAAAAGAGCGTCTGGAAGTATAAGGGTGAATGGGAACGCATGAGCGAACGGGTCGGCTTCTGGGCAGACATGGAACACCCGTACATCACGTATGAGAACAACTACATCGAGTCCGTCTGGTGGTCACTCAAGCAGATCCACGAGAAAGGGTTGCTCTATAAAGGCCACAAGGTGGTGCCCTACTGCCCGCGCTGCGGAACCGCGCTTTCCTCTCACGAGGTGGCTCAAGGATACAAGGATGTCGAGGAAGAATCGGTGTTCGTCAAGTTCAAGGCGAAAGGTGAAGACAACACCTACATCCTCGCCTGGACGACCACGCCCTGGACGCTGCCGTCCAACGTCGCGCTGTGCGTACACCCGCGCCAGCAGTACGTGAAAGCGGAAGCGGGCGGTGAATACTTCATTATGGCGGGCGCGCTGGTGGAAGCGGTGCTGGGCGCTGAAGTCAAGATCGTGGAGACCTACACTGGCAAGGAGCTGGAATACAAGGAATACGAGCCGCTGTACGATTTCGGCGCAGCGGATAAAAAAGCCTATTACGTGACGGTGGACGACTACGTCACACTGACGGACGGCACAGGTATCGTGCACAACGCGCCCGCGTTCGGTGAAGACGATGCGCGCGTGGGCCGCAACTACGACCTGCCCTTTGTGCAGATGGTCAACGAACAGGGCCGGTTCAAGGGCGGCACGCCGTGGGACGGCGTATTCGTCAAGGACGCGGACCCGAAGATCGTTGCGAACCTCAAGGAGCGCGGCCTGCTGCTGAACACGCAGAAATACGCGCACAGCTACCCGTTCTGCTGGCGCTGCGACACACCGCTGCTGTACTATGCCCGCAGCACATGGTTCATCAAGATGACAGCCGTCCGCGACCTGCTGATGCAGAACAACCGCGCGGTGGGCTGGCTGCCGGACAACATCAAGGAAGGCCGCATGGGCAACTTCCTTGAGAACGTGATCGACTGGGGTCTCTCGCGTGAGCGCTACTGGGGCACACCGCTGCCCGTGTGGACTTGCGGCTGCGGCCACGTGCACGTCATCGGCTCCATCGCCGAGCTGCAGGAGCTGGGCCATAACGTCCCCGCGGACATCGAGCTGCACAAGCCGTTCATCGACGTGGTCACATTGGACTGCCCCAAATGCGGCGGACAGATGAAACGCGTCAGTGAAGTCATCGACTGCTGGTACGACTCGGGCGCCATGCCGTTCGCACAGTGGCACTACCCCTTTGAAAACAAGGAAGAGTTTGAGCGCCGTTTCCCTGCCGACTTTATCAGCGAAGCGGTGGATCAGACGCGCGGCTGGTTCTATACGCTGCTCGCCATCGGCACGGCGGTGTTTGAGCGCAACCCGTTCGAGAACTGCATCGTGCTGGGTCACGTGCAGGACAAGGACGGCCAGAAGATGAGCAAGCACAAGGGCAACGTGGTGGATCCGTGGGCCGTGCTGGATAAGCAGGGCGCCGACGCGGTGCGCTGGTATTTCTACGTGGGCAGCGCGCCGTGGCTGCCGAGCCGCTTCTACGACGACGCAGTGTCCGAAGCGCAGCGCAAGTTCATGGGCACGCTGTGGAACACGTACGCGTTCTACATACTGTACGCGGACATCGACGACTTTGACCCCACGAAGCACACGCTGACGCTCAATAACGTGATGGACAAATGGATACTCTCGCGCCTGCACACGCTGGTGCAAACGGTGGGCCGTTATCTCGACAACTACCGCATCACCGAGCCCGCGCGCGAGCTGGACAAATTCGTCGACGAGCTGTCCAACTGGTACGTGCGCCGCTGCCGCAACCGCTTCTGGGCCTCCGGCATGGAGGAAGACAAGGTGGACGCGTTCCTGACGCTGTACTCTGTGCTGGAGACGCTGTGCCGCGTGGCCGCGCCTTTCATCCCGTTCATGACGGAGACGATGTACCAAAACCTCGTACGCAGCGTGGACAGAAACTCGCCACTCAGCGTTCACCTCACCGATTTCCCCTCGGCCGACGAGTCACTGATCGACAAGGCGCTGGAAGCGGGCATGGACACAGTGCTCAAGGTGGTGGTGCTGGGGCGCAGCGCGCGCAACACCGCCGTCATCAAGAACCGTCAGCCCATCGCCAACTTGTACGTAGGCGGTGTGGACGATCCGGGCGACATGTTCACCAAGCTGATTGCGGGCGAGCTGAACATCAAGAAGGTATCCTTCGGCGCGGACGTGACTCAGTACATCGCATACAGCATCAAGCCGCAGATGAGGACGCTGGGGCCCAAATACGGCAAGCTCTTAAACGTCATCCGTGAGCACCTCTCCGAGGGCGACGGCATCGCCATCGTGAACGCGGTGCGCGGCGGCGGCACGTACAGCTTCGACGCCGGCGGCACCGAAGTCGTGCTGACCGAAGAAGACCTGCTGATCGAGCCCAAGCAGAAAGAAGGCTATGTGGTGGAAAGCGACGGCGGCGTGAGCGCGATACTCGAAACCACGCTAACCAACGCACTGATCGAGGAAGGTTTTGTGCGTGAGCTGATCTCCAAGATACAGACAATGCGCAAGGAAGCCGGCTTTGAGGTGATGGACCACATCCGCTTCGCGCTGACAGGCAACGACAAACTCGCGGGCGTGGTGTCCCGCAACGCTGATGAGATCGGTTCCGAGGTGCTGGCCGACGAGATCGCCGACACCCTCTCCGGTTATGAGAAGGAATGGGATATCAACGGCGAAAAGGCCGTGATGAGCGTGGAGAAGCTGTAGACAAACAGGGGCAAGGCTGGTGCAGAAACGCATCGGCCTTTTACTTCCCACGATATTTTGTTGGGAGGAATTCCACCCCCTCCCGCTCTATCCCTGCATTCAGCCTTATGCTGCGTACGCCGCCCGTTTAAGGCCAAGAGACAGGCCGATGCCACTTCCTTCTGTCATTCGGAGCGCAGCGAAGAATCCTTCGTGCCGTACACCGGTGCTTCTCACGCCCCCCCTCCTGTTCTCAGCAGTGCGCTCCCTCCGCCGCCCGTTCAGCCCTAGAAACAGGCTGAGGCCACGGAGGAAGAAAATCGCAGGGGTCCTGCTTAAAGAAATAGATATGGCAGTAAAACATCCAGTGTTATTTTTAGCTCAGAACTGCTCTCCTGTATCAACGAAAAAGCCGCAGTTTCCGGGAGTTTATTTGCTGTAGACAACTCGAAAATGTATTTTTATACAGTCCACATTCATCGACTCCATATCCTGAGTTATCCACCATTTCCGGTGGATAACTATATAAAAACAGTGGATAACTCCGTAAAATGCCTTTCTCATCTGCCTTTTGGAATGTTTCTGGAAATTTATAAGTTTGTGGATAACACCTCTTGACATATCATTTTGTAAAAAAAAGGAGCACATACTTGCGCTCCTTTTTTCTCCCTGACTTTACGTGATCTTAATATAAGTCGCATAAACATACGCGGTGGAAGACTTGTAACGTATCTTGTGCCATTCCGTCCCCTTGGACAGTATCTCCACGACATCTCCCCTGGAGAGCTTGCCCAGCACTGACGTGGAGGTGGAAGAGCCGCTGCGCACGTTGAGCGTACTGGCGTTCACCTGCCCGTAGGTACCCGACATCATCTTCAGATACTGCGTATACATATAGCCGGTCACGCCGCCATATTTGACCTTGTGCCATTCCCTTCCCTGCTCCAGCACCTGCACCATGTCCCCGCGAGACAGCGTCTTGATGACGGCGCTGTTTAAATCCGCGCCCTTCCTGAAGTTAAGCTTGGACGCGTTTACGGTTGCGTACTGGGCATTCGCCACCGGATCAGTCGTGGGTGTCTGGGCCCCGCTAATTGTCAGATAGCTGGCGTGCACATAACCTTCAACACCATTATATAATATCTTGTGCCAATCCTGAGCGGCATTCAGCTGGATGATCTCGACCTTGTCGCCTTTGCTCAACGAACCCAATATATCATGCGTGGTGCCCGGCCCTATTCGCACATTGAGCACAGAAGCAGTGATGGTGCCCGTCGTGGGATTACTCAGGTCAACATAATCTGCATATACGCAGGCCGACTTGCCGCTGTACAGTATCTGATGCCATCCGCCCTTGCTGCCTGCCTGTACGATCAAGACGATATCGTTTTTGCCGAAGCCGCCCAAAACGTTGTGGCTTGTGCCCGGCCCGCTGCGAATGTTGAGCTCGTTCACTGACACTCTGCCGGTCTGCTTGATCATCAACGTGCCGTCCGTCGGCGTGGGCGGCGGGCATACCGTGGGCGTTTGCGTGATTGTCGTGGTTGGCGTGGGCGTCGGTGTGGCCGTCGCGGTCGGCGTGGGCGTCGGCGTCACCGTCACGGTCGGCGTGGGCGTCGGCGTCACCGTCGCAGTCGGCGTGGGTGTCGCTGTTACAGTTGGTGTCGGCGTCACCGTCGCAGTCGGTGTTGGGGTCACCGTCGCAGTCGGCGTCGGAGTGGGTGTCGGCGTTGCTGACTGCTCATCCAGCTGCACATAATAGGTGTAGATATATGCCGTTCCGCCGCCATAGCTGATCTTGTGCCAGCCTTCGGCCGCGTTCGCCTGCGTGACCGTGATACGCGCTCCGGCTGCCACGCTGCCGACAGCAGCATACTGCGTACTGGGCGTACTGCGCACGTTGACGGAATTCACGCAGTTGATAATCGTTGCGTTGGGCTGCAGCTCATCAATCTTGACGAAATCCGCGCTGATATATGCGGTTACACCCCCGAAATCAATTTTATGCCAGCCAACCGCCACATCCGCCTGCGTCACCAATATCCGCGATCCGGCAAAAGCCTTGCCAATGGCTGCATACTTGGTATCCGGCGTACTGCGAACATTCACGTAGTTGGCACAATTGACAATAGTGGCGTTTGTATCGCCCTGAGCCGCCGGGGTCTGCAGGCCTGGCGGCGAAATGTTCAGGGTCTCAAATGTGGTGTTCGGATAGTAGAACTGCAATATCTGCGCATATGTCTGCCCGGCTTTCGCCCTCTGTTGCGCACCTCGCTGAGACAGGCCAATCCCATGGCCGTAGCGGCGGTGATACAGATTCCAGCCCGACGACGTTTCTTCCACCACAAACAGCCTTAGGCTGGTGTTCGTAAACGCCTGATATAACCCGCCGGACTCATCCAGCTTGTGCATATCAATTGTCACCGTCACCGTCGCCGTTTCTTCAATGTAGGACAGACCCGTCAGATCCTTTTCCGTTGCCGTCGTTTTCCTGCTGGCTTTTACACGGATCGTCACGTCAGCCTTGTAGAAGCAGACGCAGTTGGTTTTACCTGTATAATCCTTTAGCCCGTGGTTGCCTTCGTAAGTGTGTGCCAATATCCTGTCGAAGCCCACGATCTGTATATCCGAGGTTACATCGGCAATATACCCTTTCGCTTTAACAGCGGGCAGCGCTGTCGTCTTCAGATAGCGCGTTGCGTTGGCACCGAGACTCGAACTCCCTGCCACCATCGACCCGTCCTTCATCACCTTGTAAGCGATATCACTCTCTTTCGACATCGTTTTGGGGAATATCAGCACCTCTTGGCTGCTCCATGTATTCTGGGTGTCGTAAGGGTCCGGCACAATCACATGATACGGCATCAGCGTAGCGCTGGAAGACCAGATATGCTGCGGGATATCGGTATAGCCGCCGTTGGATGCCGAGTAATACGTCTGTACGAGGTTGCCGTTTGACACCAGCACCTTTCTGGCGGTCTCGTCCACAGCCCTGATTGCGTTGGTGTACGACGAGTTATAGCCGCGGTAAACCTGACTGGCTGAGGTATCGAGCAGGTCATAAGTACCGCTGCCCATATAACGCACCGCATAAGTGCGTGCGGCCACCGCCTGCGCTTTGAGCGCCTCAAGTGGCCATGAGTTGCTCATCTCATGCGGTACCACGCCGTACAAATAATACTCCAGATATATATGGTTGATCACCAACAGCGAGCTGCCGCTGATGCGAAATTCTATATTGCCGCGGTATTTGTTTGTTCCGTAAGTTGTCGTTTTGATGGTGGCATAATTATAGTCGGATGAGGGCGTCCGCTCCACCACCTTTACGCTGTTGCCGGAGCACACCAAACTGCCGCTCTTATACAGCTTCACAACTCCGTTCTCGATCTTGGCGGTATAATCTCCGGAAGACAGACTCTTGGAACTGTCCGCCTCAATGCCGTAGTTTCCGCTGAGAGAAAAACTCAACGACGACACTGAACCGACCGAAAGCTTTACGCGTACGATTGATTTGTCGGATGCCAAACTGTCGTTCAGGTACATACCCAATACGCCGACAAGCACCGCAGCAACGGAAAACACCACCAGCATACGGCGCAGCATCCTTGTTATATATGTATTCAAGCCTAAGTCACCTCTATGGTTATATCGGTATTGAGGCGCATGTTTTTAACAGTTAATTTGGCGGGATTGTGAAATTACCCTAAACGGGGCTAAAACAGTTGGGAATGTTCCGAATATTTTGAAATTTTTTGTTTGAATGCATATGACTCTGATTATATATATTATGAGATCACAGCAGCAACCAAAAAGCCTCCTATAATCAAAACTTCTTAGTCCCCCGCTACTGAGCAGGGGGATTTTTTTGCGCAATAAATTGAACTGTGGGGGTTCTTATAGATTATCCTTTATTGTCTCTTTTTCTATCTTGTGAAAAAGTTAAAATCTGAGTGTTTGATTTGACAATTGATAAAGTCTGTTATATATTCGAATACTATGTGGCAGAATTATTACGAGATGTTACGATTTTGTGTAGCCCCAGCTTGTGACTGCGGTTCTCATCTGTCGTCAGCACTGTGCCTGCCCGCAGGCGCTTGCAATAAATTTTCCTCAGCAGAAAGGACAACGTTTGAAAAAAAGGATAATGAAATTAATGGCTGTCATCGGGATACTCCTGATCGTCTTCTGTACGGCAGCCGGTTCCGACAACACAAAGGTACTCAAAACTGCCGTGCAGAGCGGCAACCCGACTTCAGGAACTTCTTTAAAACAGGCAGGCCGGGGCCGGGTTCAATCACAGCTCATGGCTCACCCTAATGGAGCAACCCGCCCCGATTGGCTGCCCGGCGCTTTTTCCGCCAGTAAAGAAGCAGCACTACCGGCTTTTGCTCAGGCACAAGAAGCCACGGAAGCTGCGCGCAATGCGGAAAGCTTCAGCAAGATGCTGACCGAACTGTATGACCCCGCCTATGCTTACAGCGACGAAGAGAAGGCATACATCGCACGTGTGGTGTACGCCGAAGCCCGCGGGGAAACATTTGAAGGCAAGGTGGCTGTGGCCGCTGTGGTGCTCAACCGCTTTGAGAGCGGCCGGTTCGGCAAGACGGTCAAAAGAGTGGTGTTCGCCCGCAACCAGTTTGCCGTATCCAAAAAGTATACCGCTGAATGCATAGCAGCCGTGGAGGCCGCTATTGAGCAAAACGACTCCTATCCGGAAGACATGTACTATTTCCGGGTGTCCAAGAGTAAGAAATGGCGCAATTTCGATTACTATGCCCGCATCGGTAACCACAGCTTTTACTGTGCATAACTCAATATAACGAAGCAAGAGGGATATTTTAGTCCCTCTTGCTTTGTTGTAAGATTGATTTTAGTTTAATGCCCCAGGCTTTCCCCCACCAGTATAACCAGAATGCGATCCGCCTTCATCGACATGCCAGTTACCACAATCTGACTGAACGCCGCTTCGGCCTTTTCGGTCAGTTCATCAAACGAACCATAATCCTGTTTCCAAAGCAGCATTGTCAAAGGCGCGGCCGTATTCTTTGCCCGGCAGACTGCCGCATCAAGATTTGGCTCCACCTTATTCATCCCTGCAATCACGATCACTTTTTTCGGCCCGAAGCATAGCGCTGCCACCCTGTTTCCGATACCGTCTATATTCACCAATTCGCCTGTTGCGGATATTGCGTTGGCGCTCATCAGATAACAGTCGGCAAAGAGCGCTTCACGGGCGATTCTTTCTTTTTCCAGTCCGCCTTTTGCTGCCAGCGGGTCGAGATAGTGATATGCACCGGCATTCAGTGCCTCGTGCAGGCCAATCTCGTGCAGCGTTGCAGAACCGCCGCACGAGACTGTACATCCCAACGGTATCAGTTCAAGGGCTTTTGATAAAGCATCTGACTTGGTTTCGCAATAGAAGCCGCTGATATTGCGTTTAGCCAGCTCTCCAATAACCTTTTCAGACAGCAGACAATTATAGCATTCTCGTGGTCCCATTTATCCCTCCAGAATTGATTTGTCGTTAATAACATTGTAGCCTTGCTTATAAAAATGAACAGTCTAATATTCTTTGGTCGATTGTGTTATAATCCAAGTGAGAAGAACAAAAAGCAAGCTCCGGCAAAAGCCAGAGCTTATATGACCATATGCTATCCCTCCGTGATGCGCCCCACGATCACCGTCATATCATCCCTTGGCACACTTCCGACGAAGGCTTTCTGCAAAATTGCGTCCGCCGCTTCCTGCGGGTCGTTCTGCGGGATGCCAGCGAACCACTGCGCCGCACTGTCCCCCACTGCCTCGGACACACCGTCGCTCATCATCACGATCAGGTCGCCCGCCTCCAGCGTGCGGCGTATGCTGACAGGCCGCACCTCGTCCACAATGCCGATGGGCAGCGATCCCGGTCTGACCGCCGACACGCCGTCCCGACTCAGTATATACGAGGGTTCCGCACCGATCTTGGTGAACGTTGCCTCTCCCGTCTTCAGATTCAGCAGACAAAGGTCCACCGTTGTGAACATGTCCTCGTCGCTTTTCAGTATCAGCAGCCGGTTAATGGTATCAAATATGATCGCATCGTCAAACCCCGCCTGATAGAAGTTCTCGATCAGCGATACCGCCGCCATGCTCTCGCGCCGCGCGTTTTCCCCGCTGCCCATCCCGTCGCATATCATCAGCAGATACCGTCCGTCCTTGAGCGCCGCAAACACATGGCTGTCGCCCGATACCTTTTCCTTGGCCTGGGCCACCGCACCCGTCTCTACGCCGAACCTGCGCGCCTGCTCAAAGCGCAGTGTACAGTAAGCGCTGCTGTCGCAGGCAGATTCCGCAGTCCGCTGCATCTTAACGCCAAACACGCCGGACAGTGTATGCTCAATGCCGCGGCTGCAGTTGGATCCCCCGCCGCAATTCTTCACCTTCAGCCCCACAGCCACCTGCCCGCCGACGTTCTCCGCGCACACCTCGCGCGCCCTTATATTCTCAGCGTCCAGTGCCGACGCGATGCGCTCTTCCATCTGCTCGAGGAATTTAAAGCCGGTATCCATCTCCTTACCGATGTCCGCCACCACCTTGGCCACGCCCTTGAGCTGCCGTCCGGTGACCACGCGCGATTCCTCTATCTTCCTGCGCCATTTCAGGCTTAACAAATATGCGCTGAATACGCTCTCCGCCGCCGCGAGTATGCCCTTCACGTTATAGCACTTCTTGACGAACGCCGTGTCCAAGCAGCTCTCGTCGATACAGCCGTTTTTCTCATAAGCCGCCAGCAGGCGGTTGAGCACGCCATATGTGCTGAGGAAATCCTTGTCCCAACAGCTCTTCTTAAACACACAGTCCTTGCAGGTGCTTTCGGCCACCAGCGACAGCACGCTGGAAATATCGCCACCCGCCAGTTTTTCTTCCGCGTCGCGCGCGAACATCTCGCCCGTCTGTAAAAACACCTGCGACACTTCCTTCAGCCGTCCCACCGTCAGTTCCTTGAAACGGCGGGCATGCATGTTATTTTCAAACTCGCGCCGCGTTTTAATATCGATGAAGCGTCCAACAGCTTCATATGCCTTGTTGGGCAGCACGCAGAACACCAATGCTGCCGCCGCCGCTTCGATCAGCAGCAGATGCCACACCGGCAGGTCGGCCAGCGCAATGGCCATCATCATCACCGTCAGCACAAAACCCATCGCCGTACCCGGCTTTCTGAGCCGCCGCAGCGTGCCTGAAACCAGCCCCGCCAGACCCAGCATCGCAACCATCGAGGGATCCGCAAGTACGCCCAAACACAGTGCCACGCCCGCTGTCAGCCCCACGCCCGCGCCCAATGCCGGTCCGCCCGCATAGGATACGAACAGTACCAGCAGCATTGCAATTACATCGGCCACGTAAACACCGCTCACACCCAGCGGGCCGAACAGGCATATCAGCGCCAGCGCGCTCAGTGCCAAGCAGACTGTCTCCTCTGTGGAGAACATCGTACGCTTGCGCCCACCCTGAAATATCTGCAGCAGCGTCCCGATAACATATATCATCAGCAGCGCCATCAGGCATTCCAGCACTGCCGTCATCAGCATCTGCAGATTCTCTGTCTTAAACACCATTGCTCCCACAGCATAGGCACAGGCGGTCGCCATCACCGCTACCCACCGAATGCTCCTGCCCACGGCTAACATCGCACCGCACGTCAGCAGTGCCACAGTCAGTATGTACAGCGTGTCGTCCGCCACCAGCAGCGCGCCCACTGCCACGCCCGCCGTGGCAGCCAGCACTTCGTAGCGGCTTCGCACATAGCAAGCCGCAATAAACGCAGGGCCGAACGGCGACACGGCTGCCAGCAGGCGGACGCGTGCCAGCAGAAAGGCCACGGCCACATAGATGAGCAGAAATGCGATACGTTTGAGCATTTCGGTGTTATAGGAAGGTGCGGATTTTGCGTCCCGGCTGGGCGCCTGAATCACTGCGGATGGCATCGGTATGATCACTCCCGTCGCTTTACGTATGGTAACCCCTATTATGGAGGGCACAGCTTGTAAACATTGTCGGTCCGCGCCATAGCCTCATGGATAATTTGCCGATACCGCGCAATTATTTTTGTTTTGTATGTATATTTTTTGACGTTTTTGCGTATACTGATATGTTGTTCTCACAAAATCCAAAACTGCCGTTTCAGCACACCATAACGAGTGAACCTCACCAAAGCCTTTATAAAGTGTTTGCTTCTTCATGTTTTGCTGGTATAATGTTAAATAATTATCAAATATGATTGAGACAAGTTTTGATTTCTAAACAGGAGGATTATTCTACATGCAGTGTTCCAGAGAAGTGGACGAAATGATCTACGTAGCCAAAGGTCCTAAGCACGGCCCGGCGCCCATTCCCGAAGAAGGCCTCTGGGTGAAGGCCAAGCAGATTACAGACATTTCCGGTCTGACGCACGGCGTGGGCTGGTGCGCGCCGCAGCAGGGCGCATGCAAGCTGACGCTCAACGTTAAGGAAGGCATTATTGAAGAAGCTCTGATCGAGACGCTTGGCTGCAGCGGCATGACGCACAGCGCCGCGATGGCCGCGGAGATATTGTCCGGCAAAACGATACTCGAAGCGCTCAACACCGACCTCGTGTGCGATGCGATCAACACAGCGATGCGCGAGCTGTTCCTGCAGATCGTTTACGGCCGCACGCAGACCGCGTTTTCCGAATGCGGGCTGCCCATCGGCGCCGGCCTTGAAGACCTCGGCAAAGGCCTCCGATCGCAGGTGGGCACGATGTACGGCACACAGGCCAAGGGTGTTCGTTATCTCGAGATGGCCGAAGGCTATGTTCTGGAGCTGGCGCTGAGTGACACCGACGAGGTTACCGGCTACAAGTTCGTCAATCTCGGCAAGATGATGGAAGCCATCCGCAAGGGCACCGACCCGGCGGCAGCGCTTGCCAAAAACACCAACACTTACGGACAGTTCGAAGGCGCGGCGAAATACATCGACCCGCGCGCGAAATAGGAGGTCAAATCAATGGTGACATTCGAAGGTTATAACAGACGCATTGCTGGCATCGAAGCCTGCATGAAGCAATATGGCTTTGAAAGCCTGGAGCAGGTGGAAGAGTACTGCAAAGAGAAGGGCATCGACGTGGCGGCCATCGTGAAGGGCGTACAGCCCATCGCTTTTGACAACGCGGTGTGGGCTTATACGCTGGGCGCGGCCATCGCGCTTAAAAAAGGCTGCAAGGTTGCGGCGGATGCGGCGGAAGCCATCGGCATCGGCCTGCAGGCATTCTGCATCCCGGGCAGCGTTGCGGCGCAGCGCGAAGTGGGCATCGGCCACGGCAACCTGGCGGCTATGCTGCTGCGCGAAGAGACGCAGTGCTTCTGCTTCCTCGCCGGACACGAGTCTTTCGCAGCGGCGGAAGGCGCTATCGGTATCGCGAAGACGGCCAACAAGGTCCGCAAGACGCCGCTGCGCGTCATACTGAACGGCCTTGGTAAGGACGCGGCCTACATCATCTCTCGCATCAACGGCTTCACCAATGTGGAGACGGAATATGATTATGCTTCCGGCGAGCTCAAAATCGTCTGGGAGAAGCCGTTCTCCGACGGCGCGCGTGCGGCGGTCAAGTGCTACGGCGCGGACGACGTATCCGAAGGCGTGGCCATCATGCGGCACGAGGGCGTGGACGTGTCCATCACCGGCAACTCCACTAACCCCACCCGTTTCCAGCACCCCGTGGCGGGCACCTACAAAAAGTGGGCCATCGAGAACGGCAAGAAATATTTCTCTGTGGCTTCGGGCGGCGGCACCGGCCGTACGCTGCATCCCGACAACATGGGAGCGGGCCCTGCTTCCTACGGCATGACGGACACGATGGGCCGCATGCACGGCGATGCGCAGTTCGCGGGTTCTTCCTCCGTGCCGGCGCACGTGGAAATGATGGGCCTCATCGGCATGGGCAACAACCCGATGGTGGGCGCTTCCGTGGCGGTGGCCGTGGCGGTGGAGCAGGCTCTGTCGTAACAGATTTAAAACACTTACATATAAAAAGGAACGGCGGAAAAACCGTTCCTTTTTTTATGTCCGCCACTTTTCATCGTTTCCACCGCATGATACAATCTTTTCAGTGGGCAATCGCCTGCATATCAAAAACTAAGATATAGTCAACCTCTGCGATGCGCCATGCATGGCGCTATTTTGATACACCGAAGGAGAATGCGATGAAAACCTTGCTGAAAAACGGAATGCTCTATGACGGTACCGGCACCGCCGCCCGACCGGGGTCAGTGGTCATAGAAAATGAGACGATAATGGACGTGCTGACCGGAGAGGTATCAGATTCGTTCGATGGTGATATCGTTGACTGCAAGGATAAGGCCATTGCGCCCGGCTTCATCGACGCGCATTCGCACAACGACTGGTTTGCCGCAAAGCGGGAGCCTGTGCCCTATTTCCTGCCGTTCGCGGAGCAGGGCATCACCACGCAGGTATCAGGCAACTGCGGCTTCTCACCTTTTGGGTTTGAGGCGGGTACATCATATTACCATCTGCTGGGCAGCGGCCTGTTTGAAATGGGTCAAACCTTCGGCGACTATTCTACATTTGAAGGCTGGCGCACAGCCGCGGAGCGAATGACGCCGCTCAACCTCGTGCCGCTGCAGGGCCACGGCTCAGTGCGCATCGGCCTCGCGGGCTACGAAACCCGTCCTCTCACATCCGAAGAGATGCTGCGGCATAACGCCAAACTGGAGGAAAGCTTCGATCAGGGCGTATTCGGGCTGTCTTTTGGCCTGATGTACGAGCCGGATCGCTACGCGACATGGGACGAACTGGATGAAGCCGCCCGCATCACCGCGCGACGCGGCGGTATCGTCACGGTGCATTCGCGCGCGCAGTCCGCCGCCTCCACGTCGTATCAGCCGCCCATCGGCGGCGAGGCGCATAACGTGCGGGCGCTCAAAGAGATGATCGAGCTGACGCGCCGCACCGGCGTGCGCATGCACTATTCCCACCTCATATTCGTCGGCAAAGCCACTTGGCGTACGGTGGACGAAAGCCTTGATCTGATCGACAAGGCGCGTGCGGAGGGGCTGGACTTTAGCTACGACATGTACGCGATGACGTTCGGCGTCTCCGTGATCACGGTGATACTGCCCAGCTGGTATCTCTCACTGCCTCCCGAAAAACAAAAAAGCCATGCGGTGCGCGCACGGCTTGCACTGGAGATCGGCGTCACCAAGCGCGTGCTGGGCTTCGACTTCGGCGACATACAGATCGCATGGGCGGGCGAGGGCAACGAGGCATTCTGCGGCAAGCGCATTACCGAGCTCGCGGCAGAATGGAAAACCAGCCCTTTAAGCGCCTATCTGCGTGTCGTGGAGTTAAGCGACGGCAAGGGGCGCGTCAACATGTACCGCTATTACAACGACGACATCATCCAAAAGCTGATGCGCCATGAGCCGTCATTGTTCATGACGGATGCGTGGATGGAGGCTTGCGGCATCCAGAACGCCGCGGCTTACGGCTGCTTCCCCAAATTCCTGCAGATCGCGCGCGACACACAGACGCTTTCGCTGGAGGCGGCGTTGCGCAAGATGACGGGTGCGGCGGCCGACCGCCTCGGCCTCCCGAACCGAGGTTATCTGAAACCCGGCTTCGCGGCGGATATCACCGTTTTCGACCCGGCGGCTGTCGCAGCACAAAAAGACGACTGCGCACGTCCTATGGGCATTGAAGCGGTGTTTGTGAACGGGGTGCAGGTTGTGAAATCGGGCGCGGCGGATGCCGCGGTACTGAAAGGCGCAGGACATGTGCTGACACGGGCATAGCTGCTGTTTATGTCAGACATCGGTCAGCAGATAGCGCTTGAACAGCTTCTTCTTTTGGAAGGCCCCGCAGGTGATAATGAGGATCGGTATTGCATTAAGCACGGCGGTCAGCATATACGACAAATCATAATCGCCGGTCCACCGGATAAAATCTATCGCAATGAGATCGGCAAATATGCAGGCGTTCGCTTTGAGCGCGAAACTCACAGCCGCCAATACGAACAGTGCGGTTCCACTGCCATACTCACTGGCATAATATATTGCCATGCCGCCTACTGTGGCATTCACGGCCAAATAAGCCACTGTAAAAATATAGAGTGCTTCAGGAATGTACTGGTTGTCGCTCAAAAATTGGTATGCAGTTCCTTGACGATACAGGTACATGAACAATAAGATAACCCTGCCAGAGTGCCAACAGCAGGTTCGCCAACCCGCCCGCAAACGCGACGCGGCTGAAGTACAGCTTTTTGTCCATTTTTGTGAATCTCCACTAACAAGCTACAGCCATGAATCAATAAGTCCAGGCCCGCAGTTGAAAAAGGGTTGCCCAAAGGCGCCCTGCATGAATCTCAAGATATTAAAACGCGGTGGTCACAAGCTTCTCCATCGCTTCGATCGCTTCTTTTTCGTCCTTGCCGTTGGCGAACACGTAAATCTTCTCCCCCTGCTTCACGCCGAGGGACAGCACGCCCATGATTGACTTGGCATTGATCTTCTTGTTGCCCTTCTCCACGAACACCTGCGACGTAAAGCCGCCGGCAACCTGAACGAACATCGCCGCCTTGGAAGCCCGAAGGCCGTCAGCATTCGTGATGGTCAGTTCTTTCGCCTGCATGTTTCTACCCCCTTGTCGATTTGAGCTGCTCGGCAATGCTGTTCAGCTTTCTCAGCTTATGGTTGATACCCGATTTGGAACCGGCGCCAAGCATCTCTGCCAGTTCTTCAAGCGTTGCGTCGGGGTTGTCAAGCCGCGCCTGGGCCACCTCACGGAGTCCCGGCGACAGTTTATCCAGCCCCATACGGGACCGGATGTATTCAATGCTCTCCTGCTGTCTGACTGACGCGTTGACTGTCTTTGAAAGGTTGCCGGTCTCGCAGTTGACTTTCCTGTTGACACTGTTGCGGACGCTTTTCATCACCCGGATGTTTTCGATATTAAGTATCGATGCATGCGCGCCAATCATCGTCAGCAGCGTCACGATCGCGTCGCCTTCCTTCAGATAAACCACAAAGTGCTTGCCGCGCGGTATCATTCTCGCCGCAATCCCCAGTTCATCTATTATATTCAACAACCCTTCGGCAAATTCCTTTTGACCGCATACAAATTCCATATGATAGCGTTTTTCGGGGTTGGTGACGGAGCCGCCGCCCAAAAACGCGCCGCGCACAAACGCCACCTTGCAGCACCGGCTGCTCAGGAACGACATATCTGCGCCCAGCCCCAGCCCCTCCTCGCCCATCAGCCGTGTGTCCACCGCCACCATCCGCGCTACAGATGCATCAATCGTCAGCGAATAGATGTGGTTATGCTTGAGCTGGTTGGAGTGCATCTGTGTCGTTGCAGTCACGCCGTACAGCCGCTTGATCAGCGCAAACGCCCGGCGCGCCACTGCGGCATTCTCGGTGTCCAGCCGCAGCGTAAAAGCACCTCCTGAAATGCCGATAGTTCCCGCAGTATGAAGCATTGCAGCCAGTTCGGCCATCTCGCAGCATTCGCTGTCCGGCATCTGGCGGCACACCTCAGCTTTCGCGACCGAAGAAAACGACATCTCCCGGCTCCCCTAATGCCTGTACATGAGGTCCCGGTGCTCAATAGTCACGCGGTGCCCCTGCGCCTGAAATATCCTGTACAGCTCCTCGGCGATCACGACGCTGCGGTGTATGCCTCCTGTACAGCCGATCGCAATCACCAGCGTTTTTTTATCCTGCTCCAGATAATACGGCGCAACGTAGTTGACCAGCTCATTGATCTTGTCCAGGAATATATGAGCCCGCGGGAAGGACAGCACGTAATCCTTGACGCTTTGCTCGCGGCCCGTCCGTTCGCGCAAAGTTTCCTCATAAAACGGGTTGGGCAGAAAGCGCATGTCGAACACCATGTCCGCATCGATGGGAATGCCGCGCTTATAACCGAAAGTGGTGACGGCGATTAGTATACCCTTGTCGCTCTCCTCATTGAACAGCCTGTCCATCGTCTCGCCTAACTTCTTTAGGCTGTAGGTGGACGTATCCATTACATTGTTCGCCAGGTCCTTGATGCGCTTGAGCTTCTCACGCTCACGCGATATGCCGGCAATTATGTTGCCGTCGGGAGACAGCGGATGCCGACGCCGCGTTTCCTTGAACCGGCGCACCAACGCTTCGTCGTCCGCATCCAGATAAAGTATCGAGAGCTCGATATCCTCCATCTCCTTCAAACACATGATGGTGGCGAAGATATCCTCAAACATGTCACCCATCCGCATATCCACCACAGTCGCAGCCTTGCTGATGGCTTCATTTTCCAAACATATCCTGGCAAACTCGGGTATCAGCTTGGGCGGCAGATTGTCCACGCAGAAATATCCCAAGTCTTCAAAGCGCCTCAGCGCCTGAGACCGGCCCGCGCCGGACAATCCGGTAATGATCACAAATTTCATGTCAGCCCTCCGTTACGTTAACGATGCTTTGCAGGCCCAACCCCGCTGCTTTTGCCAGTTCCAAAGCGTTTGGCGCCCGCCCCACATGCTCCGGGCGGTGTGCGTCGCTGGATATCACGAATTTCGCGCCCGCCGCTGCCGCTTCGGCGATATCCGCCGCTCTTAAGTCACCATGCTTGTTGTTGATCTCGAACAGCACCCCGTAATCCGCACAGGCCCTTGCCAGCGTTTTCACATTTACCGGCACGCCATAGCCCGGGTGCGATATGATATCGATATGATGCCGCCGCATCGCCTCGATATACGCTCTGGTGACCGTGTCCGACCGCCCGGCAAAGCCTGGCGTCGAAAATGTCCATATGGTTTTCAGATCCCGGCAGATCGCAGTCTTATGAAAACCCATGATCACTGTATCAAAGACCCCTTCCGGCAAATCCACGCTGCCGTCCAGGCCAATCAGATTCAGTTCAATGCCCGCACGCACCTCGATAAGGCCGGCGAATTTCTCTTTGGCTTTATCGATACATGACAGATAATGCCCAACCCGGCGCCGTCTGATTCCATACAGCGGGTGTGCGACCGAGTGGTCAGATATACCGATGGTCTCCAGCCCCCGGCTTATCGCCGCTTCGACGTTGTCGCCCACGCTGCCCGTGCCGTGGCTGTGCACCGTGTGCGTGTGGTAATCCGCCGTCAGCCTCATTTTTCCCCCGCTATCTTCACTTCCGGTTCCAGCCAGACGCCGCTCGCCTGAAACACACGCGCCTGCACCTCTTCAATCAAAGAGATCAGCTCCTCAGGGCTGGCGCCGCCGCGGTTAATCACGAAACCGGCGTGCTTTTCGGACACCTCCGCACCGCCGATACGCAAGCCCTTGAGCCCTGTCTGCTCGATCAGTGTGCCCGCATAGTACCCTTCGGGCCGTCGGAACGTGCTGCCCGCGCTGGGGTATTCCAGCGGCTGCTTGTCGCGCCGCCGCGCATTGAGCTCCTCCAGCTTTGCCAAGCTCTCCTGCTCGTCACAGGAAAACAGCTTTAGCCGTACGCCCGTCACCACCAACGGAACCGCCGCCAGTACGCTGTGGCGGTATCCAAAGTCCATTTCGTTCTGGCGCAGCACCAGGTCTCCCGCCGCCGATGTTAAGAATACCTCTTCCACAAAGTCACCGATTTCGCCGCCGTAAGCGCCTGCGTTCATGAACACTGCGCCGCCGATCGTGCCGGGGATGCCGCCTAAAAATTCGGCTCCGCCCAAGCAGTGCGCCGCGGCTTGCCGCACCAGCACGGAGAGCTGGGTGCCGCTCTTGGCCATCACGCAGCTGCCATCAATCGTCAACCCGGAGAAATTGTCCGCCAGCTTCATCACGATACCGCGCAGCCCCTTGCTGGTCACCAGCAGATTGGTGCCCCGACCCATCACCAGCAGCGGGCTTCCAAGGTACTTAGCGGTTTTCAGCACCAGCCGCACCTCTTCCACTGTTTTGGGCAACGCCATCACATCCGCCGGGCCGCCTACCTTAAACGACGTGTGCGCCGTCATCGGTTCATCTCGACGGACGTCCTCAATCGAATCCGATAAAATATCAAAAGCTTCTCTCATAAAATCTCTCCCCGATTGAAGTGTACACTACAGTACATAAAAGCACAACTTTTATGCGTCTACGCCTCCCGCTTCCGATTCAAAATAGTCCACCACCGCCTGTGCTGACCGTATGTCCATGCCGGGCACGGAGGCTATTTCCTCCACTGCAGCTTCGCGGATATCCCCAACGGTATCGAAAGCTTTAAGCAGCGCCTTTGCGCGGCTTTGCCCCACATGCGGAATCTTTAACAGCACCGAGTCCTCCACCTTGTTAAGGCGCAGGCTTCGGTGATACGTAATCGCAAACCGGTGCGCCTCATCGCGGATGCGTGTGAGCAGCTTCAGCGCCGGGCTGTTTTTATCCAGTACGATGGGATCACTCTGCCCCACCACGATAACCTCTTCCTCGCGTTTGGCGAGGCTGATCAGCGGCAGGTCTTCCAGCCCCAACGACGCCAGCGCGTCGTACGCCGAATGCAGCTGCCCCTTGCCGCCGTCCACCACGATCAGCGTGGGGAACTCGTCAAAGCCTTCTGTGCCCTGCAGAGCACGTTTCAAGCGCCGCGTCAGCACCTCGTTCATCGATGCAAAGTCGTCCGAGCCCTCCACCGTCTTTATCTTAAACCGCCGGTATGATTTCTTCTCCGGCCTGCCGCCGCGAAACACCACCATGGACGCTACCGAGTCGGTCCCCTGCGTGTTGGATATATCGTAGCATTCCATGCGGTCGACATCCGTATCCAGCCCCAGCGCCGCCTTCAGCGCAGCGAGCGCGCCAGTCGTTTGGTTATATTCATGCTGAATGCGCGCGAGCCGCCGCGTGAGCGCCTCCTTCGCGTTGTTTATGGCCATATCCACCAGCCGCCTGTTGTCGCCCTTCTCCGGCAGATGGACGACCACCTTGGAGCCGCGCAGCTGCGATAGCCACAGCTCGATCAGTTCCTTCTCCTCCGGCTCCACGGAAACGTATATCTGCTTGGCGACACCGGTCACGCTGGAGTAATATTGCTTCAATGCCTGTGACAGCACTGTTTCCGCCATTTCGTCCTCGCACTTGATAAAAAAGCGTTCGGTGTGGTTCAGCTCGCCGCGGCGCACGAACATGCCCTGCACCACCGCCTCGCCGTCCTGCATCCACACGGCGAACACATCCTTGTCGTTGAGGTCGGGGAATGCGGCTTTTTGCTTCTCGAACAGCCTCTCCAGCGCACGGATGCGGTCGCGTATCATTGCGGCCTTCTCATATTCCATATTCTCCGAGGCGGCTTTCATATCCTCCTCGAACTGGCGGCGCAGCCCCTTGTATCGTCCGGACAAAAAGTCAGCCACCTCGTCCAGCATGCGCTTGTATTCGTACTCACTCACCTTGCCCACACACGGAGCAAGGCAGCGCCCCATTTCATAGTTGATGCACGGACGGTGCTTTTTGCCGTCCGGCAGGTCCATGCGGCAGGTGCGTACCGGGAACATCTTGCTCACCGTGTCCATCACGTCGTGCAGCACGTGCGCCGCAATATACGGCCCGTAATACTTCGCCCCGTCGTTCTCCACCTTGCGCGTCACGCAAATACGCGGAAACGCCTCGTTGAAGTCGATACGGATATACGGGTAGTGTTTGTCGTCGCGCAGCAGTATGTTGTAGTACGGGCTGTAGCGCTTGATCATGTTGCACTCGAGCATCAGCGCCTCGATCTCAGTACCCACCAATATGTAGTCGAAATCGGCGATCTCCCGCACCAGCGCCTGCGTCTTGGCATCCTTGCGCGTATTCTGAAAATAGCTGCTCACGCGGTTCTTCAGCGCCACCGCTTTACCGACGTATATTACCTTTCCGTCCGCGTTCTTCATCAGATAAACGCCCGGCGTCTTAGGCAAGGTTTTCAGCTTCTCGCGTATCGCGTCCATATTAGTACCCGATGTCGATCGCTTTTGCCAGCACCTTGGCCGCAACGGGCGCTGCGTTGCCGCCACCCGAACCGGCCTTCTCCAGTATCACCGCGATAGCAAGCGGATGCTCATCGTCGTCCACGAAGCCCACAAACCACGCGTGCTCCGCGTTGCCGTCTCCCGCCGCGATCTCAGCGGTACCCGTTTTTCCGCCCACCGAATAACTCTTCAGCGCCGCCTTTCTGCCCGTACCATCCTTCACCGCCGCGATCATCATCTCCTGAAGTTGCTGCGCAGTGTCCGCCCCGATGGGTGTGGCCGCGGCTCTGGGCATCAGGCTGTAAGTCGTTTTTAAGCTGTTGTTGACAGAATAAAGCAGCTTGGGCTGCATCATCACGCCGTCGTTGGCGATCGCCCCAGCGATCATGCAGGCATGCAGCGGCGTAATCAAATCGTGATATTGGCCAATGGAAGACCAGGCCAGGTTTGTCTTGTCGTCAGTGGACTCAAACACGCTCTCATTCATCACCACATCGTCGAACAGCATGTCGTTGTTAAACAGAAACTTGTTCGCCTCCGCAGCCAGCTTCTGCGCGCCCAGCTGCTGCGAACCTTGAGCAAAATACACGTTGCACGAATGCCGGATCGCGTCCTCCAGATCCTCTTCGCCGTGCTCCCCGGTACACTTGATCGTCTTTCCGCCGATCTCGGTGCTGCCTTCGCATGTGGCTGTAAAATCATCCAAATCGTTATCAATCAGCGCCGCCGCCGTCACCAGCTTGAACGTGCTGCCGGGCGGATACAGGCCGGAAAACGCGCGGTTCACCAGCTCGCTCTCGCCGCCGCCCTCCAGAAATTCTTTCATGTCCGTCGGGTCGAACGCGGGTGACGACACTGAAGCCAATATCTCGCCCGTCTTGTAGTTCATCACCACGATCGCGCCGCGATTGCCGTCCATCACGTCGAGTGCGCGCTCGGAGAGCTTGGCGTCTATTGTCAGTGTCACATCGCTGCCCCGCCGTTCCTCGCCGGATACCAGATCCACAATGCGCGTGATGGTGTCCTTGTCGAAACCGAACAGGTATTTGGCGAACATCGTCTGCGCGCCGTATGTCATACCGTAACTGTCGCCTACGATGTGCGCGACAGACTCGCGCATGTCGCTATCTTCCAGATATTTGCGGTTGCCCTCGCTGTCGATTGTCAGCAGCGCGCGGCCGGTACGGTCTTTAAGATCGCCCGCTTTCACAGTCGTCTCCATGTTCTGTATGCGCGGGTTATACGGTGTCACGAACCAGCGTTCGCCGTACATGAACACCGCGTATCCAAGGTAAACCACCAGCCCGGCGAACATAATGGTGAAGACGACGAGCAATGCCCGTATGTTGCGCCGGAGCACGTTTTTCTTCATCATACCACTTCGCCTCCCGCCTTGCGGATGTCGCGTTCGTCTCGCTCGCCGTTTTTCACGGCCACCCCCTCAATGATTCCCACCAGCGCCATGCACGCCACCATCGAGCTTCCGCCCGCGCTGATGAAGGGCAGTGTGATGCCCGTCAGCGGTATCAGCTTGATCACGCCGCCGATGATGATAAACGACTGGAGTGACAGCATGCACGTCGCGCCGAACACCAACAATGCATCGAACCGGTTCCCTGCGTTCATCGCAATGATCATTCCGCGTATGATGAACACGAGATACATCAGTATCGTGATGATGCCAAATATGATGCCAAACTCCTCGCAGATCACCGCAAATATGAAGTCGCTGGTGTTCACCGGCACCGATTCGGGATAGCCCAAACCCAACCCCGCGCCGAACGCACCGCCCGCCGCGATGGCCATCAACCCCTGAACGATCTGATAACCTTGCGTGCGGTGATACATCCACGGGTTTTCCCATATCTCCACGCGCGTACGCACATGCGGCAGCACATAGTAGCTGGCCACCGCGCCTGCCGCGCCCACGCCGAGGCCCGCCAGCGTCAGCAGTGTGCGCCCGGTGCCCGCAAAAAACATGATAAGGAACGTGCCCGCGAACAGCAGCGCCGCGCCCAGATCGTTGGGCAGCACCAGCATGATCACACACAACCCGGCAAACCCGATATAGCCCAAGGTCACCCATCTGCCGCGCTTCGCCGCGAAAAAGTATGCGGATACGATAATGAACAGCACCTTGGCAAACTCGCTGGGCTGGAACGAAACCGGTCCCAGGCTCCCCCAGTTGCGCGCGCCGCCCTTGGTCTCGGCAAACAGGAACGCGAACGCCAACAAACCCATCGCGGCCGCCATCATCAGGTAGTTGAGCCGTCCGAAATCCCGCGCGCGCTTGATCACCACCACCACGATGAACATCAGCAGCAGCGATACCGCCAGCCAGATCAGCTGCTTAACAGCTGTGTCCATGTTCAGCCGGGCCAGCATCACCAGCCCCACGCTTGCCAGAAAAAAGCAGATGACCAGCGTGATGCGGTCGATGTGCCGAAATATGATCGCCGCCAGATTGTAGCCCAGCAGCATCAGCAGAGCGGCACCGATGCCAAACGCTGCGGTGCCCACATCGAACGCGCCGCCCTTAAAGGCAAGCAGTCCGCATGCCGACAGTATAAACAGTATCGTCAGCACCAGCATCGCACCGGCGCCCCGTCTCTCCAGTACCATCTATTCGTCCTCTTCCAAATCCATGTCGATTTCTTTCAGATGGATGCGTGCCACCACGTTGCCAAAGCAGACGACGTCTCCCTCGTATATGGGGCTCGCATCGCTGACAAAATGCCCGTTCACCGTCACGTCGCCCCGCCCCAGGCAGTTCACGTACACGGTGCCGTCCTCCGCCAAATACACCTGCGAATGCGCCTTGTCCACACTTCTGTCACTCAGTATGATGTCCACACGTCGGGAACGGCCGATCGTATTCTGGTTCATCAGCTGTATATTCTGGCCCATGATATCGTCCGGCCCCGAAATAATTGTCATATAACCGATGCTGCTGTGCGCCACTCCCAGCACATACCGCTTGTCCCGATACTCCTTGATGGATATGCTGGTCACGCCGAGCAGCACGATGCCAGCCGCGATTAAAAACCAAAAGCGCAGGGTAAGCGCTGCCGCTTCATAAACTCCGTCCATAAGTTATTCACCTCGTCTTTAACAATTGTATCATATTTTTAAGGAGTTAATCCTACAAGTTTGTAAACGGTGTATAAAATAACATGGCTATTACGTTACATTCCCGTTTAGAATATGAAGATAACAGGCGTATTAGGGCAAGGTATAACTACTGCTGTCTCTCGCTGCAGAGTATAAATCACTTTCGTTTGAACTCTAACACACTCATATAGCCAGCATTCCATCAATGTGCAGACTGTGCGTTTGACAAAGGCATCCGACAGCAGTATCATATAGATAGTGGGAGGCTGAAATGTTCAAGAAGGGCGATAAAATTTCATATCCGATGCATGGTGCCGGCGTCATTGAAGCTGTTGAGGAACGCATTTTTCTTGAACAGAAAAGGCGTTATTACGTGCTCAAATTCTCAGACGACGACATCAAGGTGCATGTGCCGGTGGAAAACGCCGAAAAAGCGGGCCTGCGATGTGTGATCTCCCCTGATGAATGCCGTCAGGTGATGGATTCATTTATGTCGCTGGATGACGTCGAGGAGTCTGACAACTGGAACCGCCGCAACCGAGAAAATCTAGAGAAGATGAAATCCGGCGATGTATTTGAAATCGCCGCCGTTATTAAAAGCCTCCTCAAGCGTGAAACTCTCAAAAACTTGTCCTCCAGTGAGAAAAAAATGCTTGGCACATCCATGCAGATCCTTGCATCCGAACTGGCGCTGGTCAAAGGCCTGACCGGGGAGGACGTCATCAAAAGCATCACAGCCATGCTTTAAGTTGTGCATTTCCGCAAAACTTTCGCTTTTCGGTCGTTAAATCAGAAAAATTTCGCTTTTTAAAATGTAAATTTGTACAAGCTGTAAATTTTTCTGTTTTTTTGACCCTAGCTATATATGGGACATATTCATATGATATAATAACGCGATGACATAAATTTGAGGTGCTTGCATGGGAAGAAGAATCGCACGTTTTTTTATCGTGCTGGTGGGGATCTTTGTAGGCCCCGGTATCGCCGTTCTGATTTTTGACCTTCTGGGTCGAATCTATGACGTATCCAACCCTTACACGCTGCTGCCCTATCTAACTACACTGCTCATTTTCATCGGCTCTGGCGTCCTGTCCGGAATCATATTTCTTATATTATCAAAGCCGATCGTGGAGTTGGCGTTTAAATCAGCGGGCGAAGCGGAAAAAAAACTGTCTCGGTTGCCTGCCGGTGTCGTGCTATCCGCCGTTTTCGGCCTGATACTGGGGCTTGTTGTGGCCTACCTGCTCTCTCAGTTGGTAGACAGCATACTGTCCATCACATGGCTGGCCGGCATCATCAACGTCATCATCTACATCATCTGTTCATATCTTGGCATCTCAATTTTGATCCGCCATCGCCCCGAAGCGTTTGATTCCGGCTTTTTCAGACGTTCCCGCGAAGAGAAAGGCAAGGAGCTGGGCCTTGCACGCCCTAAGCTCTTAGACACCAGCGTCATCATCGACGGTCGAATATTTGATATCTGTAACACCGGCATTCTGGAAGGCGCGCTGATTATACCCGAATTCGTGCTGGATGAATTGCGTCACATCGCAGACTCGGCGGACGATCTGAAACGCAACCGCGGCCGCCGCGGATTGGATGTATTAAAGCGTATACAGAGCGAGTTGGATATGCCCGTAAAAATTGTGCATGCTGAGGTGGAAGAGGCGTCTGATGTAGATTCCAAGCTCTTATTCCTCGCCAAAAAGATGGACGGTATTGTGGTCACCAACGACTTCAATTTAAACAAAGTGGCGGCTGTGAAGGGCGTGCGTGTACTTAACATCAACGAGCTGAGTAACGCTGTGAAGCCCGTGGTGCTGCCCGGCGAAGACATGCTGGTTACCATCGTCAAGGACGGTAAAGAACCCGGACAGGGTATCGCCTATCTGGACGACGGCACGATGATCGTGGTAGAAGGCGGACAAAACGAATACAACAAGCCGGTTCCGGTTGTTGTGACAAGCGTGATTCAAACAGCTGCAGGCAGAATGATATTCGCAAAACTCAGATAGAGCAGGGTACAGGCCGATACAGAGCAGACTTTTCGTCGTTGAAAGAAAAGCAGAGTCTTCGGCTACATCTGAAAAGAAGCGTATCCTTCGTCGTCCGGCAAACTTTCGAATTTCTCCAGTATGGCATTCTGTATCATAGATCTGGCTTCTGCGTTGATCGGATGAGCAATGTCCTTATACTCTCCGTTTGGTGTTCTCCGCGACGGCATCGCAATAAAGTACCCATTCTGACCTTCAATGATCTTCATGTCGTGAACAGCGAACATGTCATCAAACGTCACCGACACCACCGCTTTTAGCTTGCCCATGGTTTCAATTCTACGAATACGAATGTCCGTGATATCCATACGAAACCTCCTCTGCAAGGCATAAATGCATTTCAGTAAAATTCGATACTGACGTGCATTTTTCCTGCTTTTAAATGCTTCATTTTAAATATCAAGGCAATATATGGCTTATTATTTATATTTATTTATAAAAAAGTTCGTCTTTGGGCATACATGGCGGTGCTATACAGCTTGAAATCCAGCGGCTATTGCCACGCACAGCCAAAGCCGTTATAATGTCAGGGAAGAAAAACCCCTCCTTTGCCGCAAGTCGGCGGAGAACCCTGATAATCACCTCATCGGCGTAAACACCGGCGGGGCTCATAAACCAAGGAGACAGCAAATGGCAAACGTATATGATGTGCTGGTGGAAAGAGGATTCCTGCGTCAGGTGACGCACGAAGGCTTAAAGGAGCTGCTGGGCAGCGAAAGCGTCACGTTCTATATCGGCTTCGACCCGACGGCGGACAGCCTGCATGTGGGGCATTATGTGCAGCTGATGGCGATGGCGCACATGCAGCAGGCAGGTCATAAACCCATCGCGCTGATCGGCGGCGGTACCACAATGGTGGGTGACCCTTCCGGCAAGGCGGACCTTCGAAAAATGCTGTCCAAGGAGGATATCGAGAACAACGCCAACGCGTTTAAAACGCAGATCAGCCGTTTTCTGGACTTCAGCGAAGGCAAGGCGACGATGATCAACAACGCCGACTGGCTGCTGCCGCTCAACTACATTGAGTTCCTGCGCGACATCGGCGTGTACTTCTCCGTCAACCGTATGCTGACGGCAGAGTGTTACAAAAGCCGTCTGGAAAAAGGACTCACGTTCCTCGAATTCAATTACATGCTGATGCAGTCTTACGACTTCCTGCACTTAAACCGCCAATTTGGCTGCAAGCTGCAGCTGGGCGGCGACGATCAGTGGTCCAACATACTCTCCGGTGCGGACCTGATTAGGCGCAAGGAGCGTAAGGAAGCTTACGGCATGACGTTTTCGCTGCTGCTGACCAGCGACGGCCGCAAGATGGGCAAAACAGAAAAGGGCGCGGTGTGGCTGAACCCCGAGAAAACGTCGCCTTACGAATTCTATCAGTACTGGCGCAACGTGGCGGACAGCGATGTGGAAAAATGCCTGTCGCTACTCACCTTCCTGCCAATGCACGAGGTGCGCCGCCTTTGCAGCTTCAAGGACGAGCGCATCAATGACGCCAAGATTGCGCTGGCTTGGGAGGTCACGTGTCAAGTACACGGTCAGGAAGAGGCCGACAAAGCCAAAGCCGCTGCCGAAGCGCTGTTTGAAGGCGGCGCGGAGGGCGGCTCCGTTCCCGAGACAGCCATTGCCAGTCTGGAAGACCTGCTGCTGGTGGACCTGCTGCAGACCTGCGGGCTCACCGCATCGCGCGGCGAAGGCCGACGGCTCATTGCGCAGGGCGGCATTGCGCTGAACGGCGATAAGATAACAGAAGAGTTTATGCCCGTCACGAAGGAGCTGTTCAAGGACGGAACGCTGCTCATTAAGAAAGGCAAGAAGATATATCATCGCGTGGTGCTGGAAAAATGATCACCGTGCGGGGCTTAACCGAGACCACGCTCGTCATCAAGAAGTCCCGTTTTATCGGCCTCGTGTGCCGCGTATCAAACGAAGCGGACGTTCAGCAGGCGCTCAATGACCGCAAGATACTGCACCGTGACGCCCGACACCACTGCTTTTCATACCTGCTGGAAAACGGCGCGATGCGCTGCTCCGACGACGGCGAGCCGCAGGGCACCGCTGGCCTGCCGATGCTGGAGGTTTTGAAGCGCACAGGGCTCACCGATGTGCTCGTGGTATGCACGCGCTATTTTGGCGGCACACTGCTGGGCGCGCCCGGACTGGTACGGGCGTATTCGCAGAGCGCGGCCGACACCCTGGGCGCCGCGCCCAAAGTCACACTGACGCCTTGCAGTCTTTACGACAGCATATTTGATTTCGCTACATGGTCGCGCGTTCAGTCGCCGCTTAGCAAGGCCGGTTTCATCATCGACGACATATCCTACACGAACGCGGTGCATGTCCGTTTTCTCATCCGCGAAGGCGGCGAAAACCGCTTCTTAGAACAGATCCGCAACCTCACGCTTGGACAGACCGTACCGGAATATAACAGCACGCAGCTGATGGAGACAGACGCTTAAAGATGTTCGTCGTCCATCTGTTGCAGTTCGCGCATGCGCTGCTGCAGCGCTTCCACGATACGCTCCTCCTCGCGCCGCCCGTTGCGCGGGTCGTAACGCACGCCTTGCCCGATGCGCAGAACCCGCCCCTTCCAGCTCGCAAACACCGGATAAAACATTACATCCTCTTTCGTTTGCCTGTAATACAGGCGTCCGATGTGCGCAAACCCGCGGTAAAAATCACTGACGGGCGCTTCGCTGTACCGTTCTTTGGGATTCTCGGGAAACAGCAGTATGCTGTCGCCCGCACTCAGGCACTCCACCGACATCGCAAACGTTTTCATCACCTCCCGTGCTGTACCACGATACACAGGGATAGGATCAAACGACAACAGCGCCCACACCACGGGACGGCTCAACGCCCATGCAAGCAGCTTCCTCACAAACACCGGCAGCCATTTGATGCGGCTGAACGTGCCGTCGTACATGTGACGCGTCACCGCCTCCTTCTCCACCATGTTGTGCAGTATCCATGGGCGCATGTCATATGGCAGAAACACCACCGCCGCCACCGGCCCATAAACCTCGCCGTGGTTGAACACGAACACACCGGGCAGTGCCGTCACGTTTTCTTTTCCAGTCACGCTGTGATACATCACCGGTCTCAAAAACGCGCGGATGATGTGCACCCCGATCCGTTTCTTATATTTTTTGACCAGCACGCTGACCAGCCGATTTTCCATCTGAGTGTTTTTACTTCCCTCGCGCCTCATCTTCAAATATGTTTGCAGCCGCTGTCCGTATTTTTTGGTCAGAGGCTGCCGGACGGACATAAACAACGACATCAGCAGCAGCGCTGCGGGTATCGCCGCCACGCCCGCACCCACCTGCGGTGCCAGCGCAATATACCCATCCATATCCAGATTGTATATCACCGGGTCCGCCAGCAGCGCCAGCAGCACCGTAACAAACACCACGTCAGAGACGACCAGCGTCCACAGCTCCAGCCACTCCGCTCTGTGGGCAAGCTCCTCTTTCCTGATGTCCGGGTTATACAATCGGATGACAAGCCGCATGTCCTCGCTGAGGCCCAGTGCGCCGGACATCTGCATTACCAGCCCGACGAGCAGCATCACCGATTGTACCGACATCAAGAGGCCGCCCTTGATCCAGCTGTCCTGAAAAATAATCACAGCAAAAAGCGCGATGAGCGTGCCCAGCACAAACACCGCGTTCTGCCCAATCCTCTGCCCCAGCGACACGCGGTAAAATCGGTGTGTGCCGACAAACACCGCTGTAAAAACGAAGGCCAATATGGCGAATACAACAAAGAAATCCAGATAGAACGTGCTCTGCCGCCGGAGCAGCACGTACAGCACATACGTAAAAGCGAATATGTTCAGCGCTGCACCCGACGTGATTACCATGCCATCGTAAAGGCGCACGCTGCGCACACGCCGGGCGTCGGCGGAGGCCGAGCCTGGCTTTTGGTAATCTGTGGCATAATCGGCGAACACGTATTGCATGAAGAAGCTTAGAATCATACCCAGCACCACGGCGGGCAGCAGTACCGTTTCGTCCGTTACGAGCACCAGCGCCAGCGCCGCCGTGAACACGCACAGCCGAACGAACAGGAGCGTCTTTGTCAGCTCCCGCCGGTTTTCAGGCGGCTTATGCCGCAGCCACAGGTTCTCCGACAAACGCTCGGCCAGCGGCAGCCCAACAAAACCAACCACGGCCGCCGTGTTGTGGTGCCCATACAGCAGCGGCGTCAATATGGCTACACAGAGAGCGGACAACGAAAAGAATACGACCAGCGCCAGCCAGCTTGAAAACCTTTTGCCAGCGCGGGTCGTATGATGTTTTCATTATAAAGCCGGATATCCGCAGCAAAGCGGATAACGATATGTACAGTGCCGCTCCATACACGAGGCTGATGGACAGCTTCTCCGCCGCCGCCATTGCGTAAAAACACTGGTAGATATAGATAATCCTGCCGAAAAGCCGACCCTTTTCGGCAGCGGAAACCTGGAGGGTCACCTTTACCTAGTATCTTTTGGACGTAAAGTTATAGCCTTCCTTATCCCATACGGAGAGCCAGCCTCGCAGCTTGTCAAGGAACATGTCGTTGGTCTGCGTCTTGGCAAGCATGCCAATGAGCTGCTCCGTTACCTCGGCAGTGTTTCCGTTGGCCATCACCTTGCGGATCGCCCAAATGCCCTCGAGCTCCTTCTTGGGCAGCAGCAGCTCTTCACGCCTTGTGGACGATTTGTGCAGGTCGATCGCAGGGAATATGCGCTTTTCGGACAGCTTGCGGTCCAGATGTATCTCCATGTTGCCAGTTCCTTTGAACTCCTCGTAAATGATCTCGTCCATACGCGATCCGGTGTCGACCAGCGCCGTCGCGATAATGGTGAGGCTGCCGCCGAACTCGATATTTCTCGCTGCGCCGAAGAACCGCTTGGGCTTATACAACGAACCCGGATCAAGGCCGCCCGAAAGCGTGCGCCCAGTCGGCGGGATGATCAGGTTGTAAGCGCGCGCAAGGCGCGTGATGCTGTCCAGTAATATCACCACATCCTTACCCTGCTCCACCAGACGCTTGGCGCGCTCAATCACCATTTCAGACACACGGGTATGGTTTTCGGGCTTCTCGTCGAACGTAGAATAAACGACCTCGCCGTCAATAGAGCGCTGCATGTCCGTCACTTCCTCGGGGCGTTCGTCGATCAGCAGTACGATGAGGTTCACGTTCGGGTAGTTGGCTGTGATGCTGTTGGCAATCTTCTTGAGCATAATGGTTTTGCCCGCTTTGGGCGGCGACACAACCAGTCCTCTCTGGCCTTTGCCGATGGGCGCGATCATGTCGATCAACCGGATGGCGAGATCACGCGAGGCGGAGGGCCGCTCCAGTGTGAAACGCTCCTCGGGATGAATGGGTGTCAGTTCTTCGAACGGACGGCGCGTCAGGCACTTTTCCACCACGTCGTCGTTCACCTGCTCGATGTAGAGCAGCGCGTTCAGCTTTTCAGCATCCTTGGCGGGGCGGGTTTTGCCCGTCACCTTGTCGCCTGTCTTCAAATTGAACTTGCGTATCTGCGCCATTGAGACGTAGACGTCTTTATTTCCCGGTAAATAATTCTCGCTCCGCAAAAAGCCGTAGCCTTCGGGCAGCACCTCGAGGATGCCCATCGCATCGCCGCAGTCGCCCTTATTTAAGAGCTCGTTCACCGCGTCGTTGCCCATCACATACTCGATGATCTTCTTTTCGTCGCCGCCGTTCCTTTGTTCGTGCTGGGCATCGAATTCACGGCTTCGATCCTCACGCTGCCGGCGCTCGATCACATCCTGCTGGTAAGCAGGTATATTGCCCTCTTCCTCCTGCTCCTCGTCCTCAAGCGCATCCGGTGCATCCGGCAATTCCGGCGCTGCCTGCGGCTGAGCTGTTCCGGCGCTGCGTGCTTGTCTGTCCAGCTCATAAAGCATATCGAGCAACTCGCTCTTGCGGAACTTGGTAACGGACTTGATCCCCGCCATTTTGGCGATCTCCCTCAAGTCCATCAGGCTCTTTTCTTTCAATAAACTGATATCCAAGAGTAATCTCCTTTGATTATATAAAAATAAAAAACAAACATAGTAAAACGCCCATCCGGGATTTATTTGTTAGCAAATTTAGGGAATAAACGTACTAAAAAGAAGTTCCAGCCCTAAAAGACCATGCTTATTATATTATTCATTTTGGCTGATTGTCAATATACTTCAAACCCTTTACATAAATATTACCCAGTTTTTTTCAAATTAATCAGTGCGGCTACCACGCAGCATAATATTTTTGACCGGAGGCATAATATTTTCAAAAACAAGTCGCAAAGGAGTCACATGTTTTTAATCAATCCGTCATCGCAAACCATCCGCTGTTCGGTGACAGCATGCATATACAACGAACGGGGCCAAATATGCCGGCTGCAAAGCATACAGGTGGCCGGCCAGATGGGTACTCCGCAACAGAGCTTTTGCGCCAGCTTCAAAAGAAAGGATGATATTTAATGGCCGACTTAAAATGCCAGGCAAGGGACTGCGTATACAATATGGAGCAATACTGCAGTGCGCATACGATACGTGTGAGCCGTGCACACCATGAAACATACTGCGATACCTACACCAAGGACACCCCGATGGTGTCTGCACAAAAGGACAGCCTGCTCGCAGAAATGAGCACCGAGTTCGGAGCGGATATAGGCGCACCCAAAATTGTTTGCATCGTATCCGAATGCACGTACAACAAGGCCTTTCACTGCAAGGCGGGCCGCATCAACATCGACAACCCGCACGATTCGGTGATCTGCAACTGCATCACCTATCGGCCAAAATAGGCCGTAAGACAAAGGCATCACGCACACATTTTAGGCAAAGAAAAACCACAGCGTTTGCCGTGGTTTTCCTTCGCCTTTTCGGACATAAACATTTTGCAGGGATGGTGTATGCGTTAGCCAATTTGAGCATTATGCGGATGGCGGTGCAAACCCTGGTGTCAATTTTGGTGCGAACAGCCGCCAATAGACGGCCTTATGAGTACGAATAATAGTTCGAATGGTGGTATAAATTCCTCCCCGAAATATTTAACCCTGCGAATCAGGGTCAGGCGCGGTTAAATGTGAATAATCCTGCTTCGATGAGCATCCGACCAACTTGTCTGAACGGCTATATGCCCCTGAGTTTCCGCTTTTTTAGAATCCTCGTCTGGCCTTTTGAAACGCCCATCCAGTATATTATTCACTGCCTATCTATACCACCGCAGCGCCGTGTTGAAACCGCTGAATCAAAAATCGCCAAAGGTTTTCTTCGCTCCAGCGGTCTTTATGGTTCAGCGATTTCAGCCCTCACGCAGCAGCGGAAAGCTCATGCAGTGCGGACCGCCGCCGCCTTTTATCCTGCAGCCCGGCATCGTTATATCACTGAGTAAATTCCGTCCAAATCGTATTATAGATGTCTATCGCTGAACCGACATCCATGATATGTTCTCCGTTTGCGAACACCTCGCCGGGCACGTTGGACGCCGGGTTGTTGATATAGTCGTCGCCCAGCAGCTTGACTGCCTCCGTGTTGGCTGCGCGCCTCCGCTGGTGGCGGGCGCGCCGCAGCCCATTAATAAAGCCGCAGCCAGGCAGGCTGCCAGAACGATGATTAACCGTTTTTTCATGATAGTGCCTCCTTATTTTTCCTTTTTATATTTATAAACTAAATTCGTTTTTTGCGGTCGGCCTTAAGCCTGCGGCTTTGTGTGACCACCACCACCACCACCAGTGTGCCCAGCAGTATCAGCGTGGACAGCGCGTTGACGTCCGGCGATACGCCCGACTTCACCATCTCCCACACCTTTAACGGATACGTGGTGCTTCCCGGTCCGTTGGTGAAATAGCTGATGATCACATCGTCGATGGACAGCGTGAAGGCCAGCATGCCCCCGCTCACGACCCCGGGCAGCAGTATGGGCAGCGTGATATAGCGGAACACACGCCACCTTGTAGCGCCCAAATCCATCGCCGCTTCCTCCACCGACTGGTCGTAACCCGCCAGCCTTGCGCGCAGCGTGAACACCACAAACGGTATGCAAAAGGTGGTATGAGCAATGATGAGGCTGAACAGCCCCAGCGGCACCTGCGCCAACGAAAACATGCTCAGCAGCGCGATACCCAGCACGATCTCCGGAATAACCACCGGTACATACAGCAGCGTATCCACCATTCGCCGCCCCTTAAAGCGGTACCGGTGCATACCGATGGCCGCGAACGTACCGATGATACATGAGAGCGCCGTGCTGGCTGCCGCCACAATCATCGTGTTGCCGAATGCGGACAGCAGCGCCGAGTTCTAGAAGAGCTCGGCATACCAGTCCAGCGTGAAGCCTTCAAACACGATGTTGCGCTTGGACGTATTGAAGGAGAACACCACGATCACGATAATCGGCAGGTACAAAAACAGATAGATCAGGCAGGTATACACCAGCGAAGATGTTTTGATCGCTAGCTTTCTTCTTTGTTTGCGCATCTGTCCTCCTCCTCACTGCACAAGATTATCCATGTCGCCGCCGCTGGTGCGCGTGTATATGCGCACCATCACGATGGTCAACACGATCAGTATGATGGACAGCGCGGCACCCAGCGGCCAGTCTGGCGCTCAATCAGATTGCCGATCAGCTGCTGCTTGCCGCCGCCCATTAAATCCGCCACGAAGAAGAATCCGAGTGTCGGTATGAACACCATGATGGAGCCTGCAAATATACCGGGAGACGTCAGCGGCAACGTCACATGCAAGAAAGTCTTCGAGCGCTTCGCTCCGAGGTCGCCCGCGGCTTCCAGCAACGTGCGATCCAGCTTATCCACCGAGGTGTGGATGGGCAGCACCATGAATGGGAACAGCGTATACACCATACCGAGCAGTACTGCGAACGGCGTGAACAGTATCTCCAGCGGTTCGGAGATGATACCCGTGCCCATCAGTATGCTGTTCAGCACCCCGCTGGTGCCAAGGATGGTACGCCAGCCGTATATGCGGATCAGTGAGTTAGTCCAGAATGGCAGCATCAGCAGCATCATCATGATCGTCTTCTTGGTGCGGCTCGAGTTGGCCATGATGTAGGCGAACGGATAGCCCAGCAGTATACAGATGATCGTCGTGCCCGCCGCGATCAGCAGTGAATTCCCGTAAATACCGAGGTAAAGCGGGTCGAACAATCGGCCATAATTCTCCAGCGTCAGCTTGAATACGATCTGGTGCTGTTCATTGGTGCTGCAGAAGCTGATAAGCAGCACATACGCCAGCGGCAGCGCCACCAGAAACAGCATCCACAATGTGACCGGCGATACCATGGACAGCATGGGAATGGTATGGCTTTTCAGCCTGTGCCTCGTCAGCTTCTTCGCTTTCATGCCGATTCACCCAGATTCACATTCTCTATGTCTTTGATGATCTCCGTTTCCTTTGCGTGCATCACCACAGCATCGTCCGGATTCCAGTGCACAAACACGGTGGTGCCTACGGATGGCAGGAGCTGCCCTGCCAAACGGTTCACACTGAACTCCTGACCGTTCTGCAGCTCCACCACGGCCTTCAATATCTGGCCGGTATACGTGTATTCCTTGACGGCGCCGCAGATCGAAAATCCTTCCACCGGCACTTCCGACAGCTGCACCTTTTCGGGCCGGACGGACACGTACACCAGCTCGCCGTCATAAAATCCGCTGCCTCCGCCGACACTTTGACCGCTCTCCATCGTGATCTGAAGCTTTTCGTTCTGTATGCCCGTGATATACGCCTCAAATATATTGGATTCGCCGATGAAGTCGGCCACGAACCGGCAGCAGGGATGCTCGTATATCTCATCCGGCCGCCCGATCTGCTCCATCACGCCCACGTTCATCACCGCGATACGGTCGCTCATCGTCATTGCCTCTTCCTGATCGTGTGTGACGTATATGAACGTGATACCCAGCTTCTTCTGAAGGCGCTTGAGTTCCACCTGCATTTGCTTGCGCAGCTTCATATCCAGCGCACCCAGCGGTTCATCCAGCAGCAGCACGCGCGGATTGTTGATGAGCGCACGCGCAATGGCCACACGCTGCCGCTGCCCGCCTGAGAGCTGCGCCGGCATGCGCTTGTCAAACCCCTCCAGCTGCACCAATGAGAGCATCTCATCCACGCGCTTTTTGATCTGGGATTTGTGCACGCCTTTCATCTTAAGCCCGAAGCCCACGTTGGCGGCCACTGTCATGTGCGGGAAAAGAGCGTACGACTGGAACACGGTGTTCACGTTGCGCTCATATGGCTCACGATTTTGCACGGACTCCCCTTCAACGAGTATCTCGCCGCCGGTGGGCTCCTCAAAGCCGGCAATCATGCGCAGCGTGGTGGACTTTCCGCAGCCGGACGGCCCAAGCAGCGTCAGGAATTCGCCCTCATAAACGCTGAGTTCAAGGCTTTTTACAACATGGTTCTCGCCGTAAAATTTATCGACGTTTCTGATTTCAACAATCTTTTTTTCCGTCATATACCCCTGCTTTCCGCCCGGCTATATCACCTTGTCCTTGCGTTCGCCGGTTCTAATCCGCATCGCGTCGATAACCTCGGTAACAAAAACCTTGCCGTCGCCCACTGAATTGGTGCTGATCTGCTCATGAATCTGAGCCAGCAGCTCTTCTACAATCTCATCCTGCACCACCACGATCACCATGATCTTGGGCAGCAGGTTGATGTTGACCTTGAGCCCCTTGTACTCGCTGACATGACCTTTTTGATTGCCGTAACCCATCACGCTCGTCAGCGTCATACCACCGCATTTGTAACTCTCCAGCAGCTCCTTCATGGTTTCAAGCTTATCCGGTTTAATAATGATCTCCAGTCTTTTCACAGCTCGTATTCCTCCTTATTCATGCGCGGCGCATGGCCGCGTCTATAGATGTTCGCTCAATCAGTTGTGCGCACCCATCGGTTGTAACAGGAGTTATTACACGGTTGCGCATTCCGGTAAATAAAAAAGGCCTTCTTTTGAAGACCTCTTAGTCCGGCATATCGACGTATTGATCGATGTAAACACTTATTTCGCTATTGACCGCAAAGCTAAACCCAACGGCAATGGTTTCTGCGCTGAAGCCAATACCGCAGTCACACGGTTTGCTGTATCCCGGCAGCCATACACGAAAGGAACCGCTTTGTCCGCAACCCCTTTTGTCAGTATAAAGTGTAACAGCTTCGGCTTCATTATTCAAGAGAAAAATGCAAATATTATACTTAACACTTGCATTTTCATTACATTTTTTTCTATTTATGTTTCACAGCGGCTAAACCCGCTGTTTTCGCTGGTGTATAGACAAAATGCGGTATCCTCTTCAGCCAATTTTAATGACCGCTTTCACCACATCCTTGGCATTGGCGGATACAAAATCGAATGCTTCCTTGACATGGTCAAAATCAAACTCGTGGCTCACGATGCCTTTGACGTCGATCGCACCGCTCGCGATGGCGTTGATCGCCACCGGATAAAGGTTGCGGTAACGGAAGATCGTCTTGAGCTGGCCTTCCTTGCCCATCAGCTTCATGAAGTTGAAGCAGGTTTCATCCTTGGGTGTCATGCCCACCAGCACGATCGTGCCGCCGCGGGATACCACATCTGCCGTCTGCTTAACAGTGATCTCAGAACCCGCCGTCTCGATGACGACGTCCGCGCCCTGTCCGCCGGTCAGCTCAGCGATCCTTGCCAGCGCGTCACATTCCTTCGCGTTGATCGCTTCGGTGGCGCCCAGCTTACGCGCCGTTTGCAGACGGTTCTCCAATATATCCACAACATAGACCTTGGATGCGCCCCGCGCCTTGCAGGACAGCAGCGTCACCAGGCCAATGCAGCCCGCGCCGAATATCACCACGGTGTCGCCCAGCTTCACCTCGCCCATGCCGGATGCGTGCAGTCCCACCGCCAGCGGCTCGACCAGTGCGCCCTCCATGTTGGACACGTTGTCCGGCAGCTTAAAGCACATGTCCTCCGGATGCGTCACATAGTTTGTGAACACGCCGTGGTATGGCGGCGTCGCAAAAAACTCCACGTCGGGGCACAGGTTGTAGCATCCCGTCTTGCAGTATTTGCACTTGCCGCAGGTCTTACCCGGCTCCAGCGCCACGCGGTCGCCCACAGCCAGCTTTTTGACCTCGCTGCCCACAGCGACCACCTCGCCCGCGCATTCGTGCCCCAGTATAAAGTCGCCTTCCACCACGAAATCCCCGATGCGCCCGTGCTGGTAATAGTGCACATCGGAGCCGCAGATACCCACGACATCCACCTTAATCAGCGTATCCTTGGGGCCCGGCGTGGGCACTGGCACTTCTTTGGTAATCATGTTGTTCGTTCCGCTCATAAATACGGCTTTGTTTGTCATATTGTTTCCTCCGAATAATATCCCCTCTTGCAGGGAACGCATAGCCTAAAAAAAGCTGTTAATGTGAATGTACGCCGCAAACCGCGGCGTACATTCATCGTTCATTGCTATATTGTTGTCTTACTTGATAGCGCCGGCCTTCTTGTGCATTTCGATGTACTGGTCAACGTTGTCCATCGTGATCAGCGGGCAGTCGATGTCCGTATCGATCTGCGTCTCTTCACCTGTCAGCAGCTTTTCAAGCGTGGAGAGTATCGTAGAAGCCAGGTCGTACGCGCTCTGCAAGCTGGTGGAGGTCATTTTGCCCTCTTTGATCAGCAGGCAGGCTTCCGCCGTACCATCAACACCGTAGGACAGAATGCTCGCAAAGGCTTCCTTGTCCTTCACGGCTTCCAGCGCACCGGCAGCCATGTTGTCGTTCATCGAGATGATGGCATCGATCTTGTCGTTCGCCTGAACCCATGTTTCCATCGCGTTCATGGCTTCGTCTTTATTCCAGTTTGCAATTTCTTCGCCAACAATTTTGACATCGGGGCGCTTTTCGAAGAACTCAGCCTGCCAGCTCTTGCGGCGCTCATCAGCGTGGAAGTTTCCGGGAGGTCCAAGCAGCACCACAACGTTAGCATTCTGGGGAACCTGTTCCACCGCCAGCTGAGCGTTCACCGCAGCCTGAGCGTACGGATCAGCGTCAACTGAGGACGCGCCTTCGATGCCGGAGATTCTCGCGTTGGTCGTGATGGTCACGATGCCCGCTGCTACGGCCTTTTCGGCATATGGTCTCTGAGCTTCGCCGTTGTTCGGCTGAATCACGATCGCGTCATACTTGTTGGTGATGGCGTTTTCGATCAGAGAGTTTTCCTTATCGTCGGAAGCCTGTCCGTCAAACACGTCAACAGTCATGTTGTCATACTTCGCAGCTTCTTCCACAACGGAGTTGGCCAGCCATGCAGCGAACGAGTCCGCCTGAGCACGGGCGATGTAAGCGACACGGAAAACTTTGCCTTCTTCGGCAGGGGCTGCGCTTTCTTCTTCCGCGGGAGCGCTGGTCTGTGCAGCGGGTTCTTCCTTCGCGGGCTCTTCCTTTTGGGGAGCAGCGCATCCAGCAAACGCAGCCACCAGCAGCGCAAGCGCCAAAGTCAGTGATAAGATCTTCTTCATTACTTCTCCTCCTTGTTTTTTTAAGCGGATTAGAACCGCTCAAATCTATGTCAGGCTTTTATAGTGCCCAATTTTTGCTTGGTTTTTCTGGACTTTGCGTAGATATCGTATGCCACTGCCAGCGTGATGATGGCACCACGGACGATCTCCTGCAGATATGAGTTGACGCCGGACAATACCATGATGTTGTCGAGGAAGCCCACGATGAACGCACCGGCCACCGTGCCCGCCGCCGAGCCGATACCGCCCGACATACTTGTGCCGCCGATGACCGCGGCTGTCAGAGCCGTAAACTCGTAACCCACGGCTCCGTTCGGCAGACCCACGTTGTTTCTGGACATGAACAGCACGCCCGCCACGCCCACGTACACACCATTTATGATGTATGCCAGCAACTTGTTGGCCTTCACGTTGATACCGGAAGCGATTGCCGCTTCCTCGTTGCCGCCTATCGCATAGATGGAGCGGCCAAACCGTGTATGCCGCAGAAGATACCATGTCACGATCAGCGTGGCCACCAGGAAGATGACCGGAGTCGGAATGCCGATGATATGGCCCTGTCCGAACACGGTGTAATCGCCGATCTGGTAAATGTTCTGGCCGTTGGTGTAGAGCAGCGCCGCGCCTCTCGCCACCGCCATCATGGACAGCGTTGCGATGAACGTGGGCACGTTGTACCGTGTCACGATGATGGCCGTGACAACATTGCATACCACCGACGCCGCCACGCCCACCAGGAAGGCCAGCAGCAGCGAACCCGTCATCAGGTAAACGGACACCGACAGCACGCCGGAGAACGCCAGTACAGACGCGGACGACAGATCAAGCATACCGGAAATGATCAGTATTGTTTCACCAAAGGCCAGAATAGTGCCCACCGAGATCTGTCTGGATATGTTGGACAGGTTCTCGATCGAGACGAAATTCTTGTTCGCCAGCCAGCAGATGAAGAACATGACGACCAGCACGATATAGATGCTGTATTTTGATTTTATTGTGCCCCACATGGCTTTTGTCTTCATTATCCCAACTCCATTTGTTATTTTTGAGCTGTTGCCAGCGTCATGATATGCTCCTGCGTAAACTCGTCACGGGATGCCAGCTCACCCGTAATGCGGCCGCGGGACATCACGTAAATGCGGTCGCACATACCGATGAGTTCGGGAAGCTCGGAGGATACCATAACGAGCGCCTTCTTCTGTTTCACCAGATCTGTCATCAGCTTGTATATCTCGTACTTGGCGCCCACATCGATGCCGCGGGTCGCCTCGTCCATGATCAATATGTCAGGGTCGGTCAGCATCCATTTGGCCAGCACCACCTTTTGCTGGTTTCCGCCGCTGAGAGCATCCACCGTGGTGTCCAGCGTGGGCGTTTTCACATTCATGCGGGCGCAGTAGTCCTGTATCGTGCTGTTCTCCTTCTTTGCATGCAGACGTCCGCCGTTTATAAAACGCTTGAGATTCGCCAGCGACACGTTTTCGCGCACACTGCGTATGGGCACGATGCCGTAGCGCCGTCTGTCTTCCGACAGCATCACCATATTCTGCTCGATGCTGTGCTTCACTTTTCTGATATTGACCGGTTTATCCTTGATAACGATTTCGCCGGACCGGTACGTGTCCAGCCCGAACAGGCTGCGCATCACTTCCGTACGGCCTGCGCCCATCAGCCCAGCAAAGCCCACGATCTCGCCTTCGCTCACATGGAAGCTGACGTCGCGGAACGTTTCCCCGGTCAACCCCTTCACGTCCAGCACCTTTTTGCCGACCTGCACCTTCTCCTTCGGGAAGTTGTCGTCCAGCTTGCGGCCCACCATCTGCGATATGATGGTCTTCATGTCGTAATCCTTGATCGGACGAGAGTCCACAACGGCGCCGTCACGGAACACCGTGATCTCATCGGCGATGCGGAATATCTCCTCCATCTTGTGCGAGATGTAGATGATCGCCACGCCGCGCTCTTTGAGTTCGTTAATCTTTTTGAACAGCGCGTCCACTTCCTTCAGCGTGATCGCCGAGGTGGGTTCGTCCATGATGATGATATCCGAGCTGTAGGAAACTGCTTTCATGATCTCGAGTATCTGCACATCCGAAACCGTGAGATCCTTGAGCTTGGTGTCGGGGTCGTAGGACAGCCCCTCCGCTTTGAGCAGCTCCAGCGTCCGCCTTTTAATCTCGCGCCAGTTCACGTTGCCCAGTTTGCCGGTCGGCCAGCTTCCAATGCACAGGCTCTCAGCAATCGTCTGTTCGGGGATGTAGTTGAGCTCCTGAAAAATCATCGAGATACCCAGCTGACGTGCCTGAATCGGGTTTTTGATCTCGACTTCCTTATCGTCGATCAGTATCTTGCCGGCGTCCGGTTTGTAGATGCCGTTGATAATCTTCATCAGCGTCGATTTGCCCGCTCCGTTTTCACCGCACAGCACATGAACCGTTCCCTTTTTGACTGTAAAGTTGACTTTATCCAGCGCTTTAACGCCCGGGAACGACTTTTCTATATCGATGACTCTGAGTTTTACATCCGAAGCTGTGTAACCCATTTTCTCTCCTTAATCTCTAAGCGCGCCATATCTGACTGACTGTTGTATTTCCCCCACCGGCTCTGATGCGCCGTCTGTAAGCTGAATTGTATAATAGCAAGTGAATAAACATAATGGTTCAGATTATGTGGTTTTTATACTATTTTGCTGTGATAAATAATTTGGCATGCTAACGGATTTTTTTTATATTATGTTGCGGTGAATTTATACTTTTTTACTGTACAATTGAAAAAGCCTCCGTTTTCGAGGCTCCTGACGTTGCTTTTTATCGATAATAAGTAGCCACTGCCAGCTAAGGATTGATCTTGTCCTTGTATTCCAGAACGGTCATGCCGGTCAGCTTTTTGAACACCTTGCTGAAATACTGCTGGTTGGAATAACCGACCTCTTCAAATATCTCCTTGCTCTTTCTGTCCGGCTTGTGCAGCAGCATCTTTGCCTTCTCGATCCGCAGTTTGTTGATATAATAGGAAACGTTGTCTCCCGTCTCCTTTTTAAATATGCTGCAAAGATAATACTTGGACAGATTCAGGTTCTCCGCAACATCCTTGAGGGATATCTTTTTATCGAAGTTCTGCTGAATATAGCTGACGGCCTGATTGGCGAGCAGTTTGGCGTTGTTGTGCACATACTGCTCCATCTTTTCAATAAACTCCAGCAGCAGGCATTCCATGACGCTGCACGCTTCGGACAGCGTCACCGCATTCATAATCATAAAATGGTACTGTTCATGGTTCATCTTCTGTGTTTCATCGATCAGCTGGTCATATTGATGGAACAAGTTGTTGATCAGCTCCGTCATAAATAGCCTGACGCTGTTGGGAGGCGCAAACTTCCCCTTGAAGTACTTATCGAGCTCACCCACAAACTCCTTGGCACCCACTGTGTTCTCCTGCATGATCGAATCGATCATCAGCATCTGGCTGTATTTCTTCTTCAGCTCAAAAGCGTTCAGCTCATCGAAACGTATGTCGTCCACGTTTTCCATATAGAAAGACGGCTCTTCTATATAGAACAGCACTTCGGCTTTCTTGACAAAGTCCTTGTAACAATCGTCCAGTCCGGTGGCCGAATGCGTTATACCGGTATATACGATACGCAGCGGCTTGTCGAAATACTGTTGAGCGCCTTGATTGGCTGTCATAAAAATCCGCTTCATATCTATAACACTCAGTTGGGGTGCAGCCAGCAGAAAATGATACTGGTCGCGGACAATCTGATACAGATATGCGACCTCTCTTTCGTCCAACAGGTTGAAGAACAGGTTGATGACCGCCTTGTTGATCTGCTTCACGCTCTCTGGCTCTTTACCGGTGTCACCCGGAACCGAAACGCTCACAAACATAAAGCGCGTATTCTCAAAACGCACACTGATGAACTCCAGACGGCTTTTGATGCTGTCATCCAGAATAAACTCCGCCTTGACAAGGTCGCCCATCAGCATACGCCGAATATCATTTTTGCTGGTGCTGACCGACCGGCTGATCTCCTTGTCCCTGTTCTGCTGGTCCAGCTTCTTTTTGACGCCGTTCATCAGGCTCAGCAGCTCTTCGTCCTCCACCTCAGACTTGAGTATATAATCGTCAGCGCCCACCTTGAGCGCATTCCGTGCATACGAAAACTCATCATGGCACGTCAGCACCAGTATGGGTATATGCGGGTTTTCCCTGCGGATCATCTCGACCAGCCATAAGCCGTCCTTCTTGGGCATTCTGATATCCGTGATCACCACATCCGGCTCGTGCTTCTTATACTGCTCATAGCCCTGCTCGCCGTTTGTGGCCTCCGCCACCACAGTAAAACCAGCCTGTTCCCAGTTTATCGTCGTTTTCAGCCCCACCCTCAAAAGAACCTCGTCGTCCACGATCAATACCTTATACATCCTGCCTCCTCTGGCTCGCCGGTATCTTCACAATGATCTTTGTGCCCACGCCCACTTCCGTCTCTATTGTCAGGCCAAATGCACCGCCATAATAGAGTTTGATACGTTGATTGATATTATTCAGTCCCACCTTGCTGAACCGGTTCTTGTCTGACTGGATGCGCAATATCTCCTCCACGATATCCGTCTGGATACCCGGCCCGTCATCCGCGATCTCGATATACAGCTCGCCTTCCTTGATATAGGCGCGTATTTGGATGTTGATATCCTTGTGGTCTTCGGCGATGCCGTAAATGATTGCGTTCTCCACGATGGGCTGCAGTATCAGCTTGGGCATCAATACGCCCATGCAGGACTCCTCGATATCATATTTCATATTGATGGCTTCGTTATACTTCAGCTTTTGAATCACCACATAGTTGTCGACATAGTCGATCTCCTCGCGCAGTGTGATGGTATCCGTTCCCAGGTTGGTGCTCACGCGCAGCAGCTTGATCAGCGCAACGATGGCCCGGCTGACGCTGTTGTCCCCCTGTATTTTAGCCATCCATTTGATGGTGTTCAGCGTGTTATACAGGAAGTGCGGGTTGATCTGGGCATGCAATGCCTCCAGCTCCACCTCTTTTTTCTCTTGCTCCTCCTTGATGAGCCGGTCGATCAGGTTCTGCATCTCCGCAATCATTTTGTTGAGGCTGCGGCCCAACTGCCCCACCTCGTCGTTGGTGGAAATCTCCGTCCGCGCCGAAAGATCACCCTGCTCCACCTTTTTGATCACGCTCATCATCTTCATCATGGGGTCGGTATAACGCACGGAAAAGAATATCATAAACAAGATAATCGCCACACCGTACACCACGCTGAAAATGAGAAAATCCCGCTGCATGGCGTTGACTTCCTTATACAGATAGCTGGTGGGCACCGTCTTGATGATCTTCCACCCGTTGCTGGATATCGTCGAATAGATGGCGACCTTGTCCACATCCTCGAAAAACTCAAAATATCCTTTGGGTGTATCGGTGTGGAGTATGCTCTGCGCGTACGGCTTGAACTTGATGGTGCTGCCAATCTTTTTCTTGTCGGTGTGGCTGATGATCGTCCCCGTGTCGTCACAGATATAGATGTCCTCAAAATCGTTATCCAGAAGACTCTTGTAAGCCTGTTCGAGCATCACCTCTTCCATGTTGATCACCAGATAGCCAAGGTCGTCCAGCGTGTTATAGTTGATGATCTTGCGTCCCAGCGCAAAATAGTTTTTATGGAACTTTCCCGACAGTATCTCGATCACGTGGCTCTCCGTGTCCAGCCACACCGGCTGCCCTGAGGATTCCTCCAGTTCCGAGTCAATAGAAGACTTGGAATCGATCATGTTGGCACCGATGGCGTATTCGCCGTTATCCAGCACCAGATTGATCACTTCAATGTCGTCGCGAGACAATATGAAGCTTCTCAGCAATGTGTTGAATTCATCCTTGCTGTAATTGCCCGTTTTTTCCGCCATCAGCAGCAGCTCCGCGTTGGATATGATGACGGTGGAAAAGTCCTCCACATCGCGCAGTATGAAATCAATCTGCTCGCCCGCTTCGTACACGGATTGTATCGCCGTCTCGGTATACTTCTTGGATACGATATCCTTGACGGTTCTGGTGTATGTAAAAGAAATGGCCAGCATCGGTATCGCGATCAGTATCACCGCGATGATGCCCAGCTTTAACCGCAGCGAGGGGTATATCCTGACCTTCTTCATGACGTCCCCCCGTCCTTTTGTTTAATTTTGATGAACTCCTGATAAATCCGCTGGCTGACTTCGCGGCTGTCCAGGTCTTCCGTCACAAAATCGTGCAGGTGCTTGTTCAAAACCTGCTCGATATAATAGAAGTTTGACACCTTGGGCCGCAAATACAGGTTCTGTGGCTCCCATGCGGCCAGCACCGTTTTTACCAGCTCGTTGTTGAGCAGCGCACCGTCATCTGTTGTCTTCTCCAACTCCGCGCTGATATCCGTCTCCCCATAAACAGACAGCCTTGAAGGCAGGTTGCCTCCTTCAGGATTGATCAGTATGTCGCGCTGCATCTCCTGTGATGTGGCCCATACGATGAACAGCCACGCCGCCTTTTTCTCCTCCTCGGAAGCAAACCTGTTGATGCCGATGCCGGAGCCGCCGAATATGTTGGCGCTTCGCGCACTGCCGTACGGCAATATCGCGCATCCCACCTTGCCCGACACCTTGGAGTATTCGGGATCGTCTAGGAACGGGTAGTTCTCGTCCCAGTTCAGCATCATCGCGATTTCGCCGTTGCGGAATGCATCCGCAGCGTCCGTCCAGTTCCAGTTGACGCTTTCGGGCGCTGCCACCTGAACAACGCCTTTATACATATCCAGTGCCTTTACAAAGGTGTCGTCCTGCACCCTGATACCGCTAAATGACTTTGTCCCCAGCGTACCGATATTCTCGTCGGCAAAATAATCCCCGCCATACGCCGCCAGCACGTTGGAAAACTCGCAGAATATGGAGTTGTGCTGCTGGGCCATCGCGCTGCAGCCATATTTCACCTCGTTATCCGGCACATTCTCGTCGATCCATCTGGCGATCTCAATATACCGTTCCCAAGTGAAATACCGGGTACCCGGCGTCCAGTCGTACCCCTTTTCCTTTTTAAACTGAACTGCATATTTATCGAAGATGTCCTTGCGATAGAACATGATCATCGTAGTGCTGTCAAAGGGTATGGTGTAGACATTATTGTCGTTTTCAAAATATGATATCGTTTTGGTCTGCAGCTCTGAAAAATCGTCCATGAACCCTTTGATGTGCGGCATGTCGGCGCTTTGGTTATAGCCGTTGAGCACCTCGAAGCAGTCATAAAAACGGTTCAGCGTCTGGTAAGGGTCCACATAGACGATCTGGTATTGTCCCGCCTTGGAGATAAAATCAAGGTTGATCTTCTGGACTAGCGTGTCAAAATCCACCGCAATGATCTTAATATTGATGCCTGTCAGCTCGGAAAATTCCTGACTCCTGTTGAGCAGAATGGTGGCGTGACGGTTGTTCTCCACAATAAAACGCAGGGTCAGGCCCTCAAACTGCCGGATATCATAACCCTTGGGCAGGTCAAGTTTTTCAAAGCTTGTCCCTTCAAGGATCACGCTTTCGTTCTGGGGGGCCGGCGGCTGGTCATTTCTGAAAACAAATACGTATATGATAACGAGTATGGCCAGCAGCGCAACCAGCAGCAATGTCACGATTCGCTTATACAAGGCTTCACCTGCTTTTTGCGTATAATATAGTTATACTTCTGAACGCGGAATTTTAACCCGGGTCTTAATGAAAAAGAATTTTCGGATTAGCCATATTGTAAGGTCAACGAACGAATTTTTCAAGTTGTTACGGATATGAACAAACATATCAATATAAGTACGAGGCAGATAAAATTTAATCGCTGCTATTCCAATGATACGATACTGCGGTTATAATGGTACAAATATAAAGTTTATGGGGAACACAGAATGGAACTTTTGAAAGACAGGATTCGCAGGGACGGTAAAGTCAAGGACAACCATATCATCAAGGTGGATGGCTTTCTGAATCATCAGATCGATATCAGCCTGATGAACGAGATTGGGAAAGAATTTAAGCGTTTGTTCGATGGTGAGAAAATTACGAAAGTGATCACTATTGAAGCCAGCGGCATCGCGGTCGCCTGCCTTACCGCTATGTATTTCAATGTACCCATCGTATTTGCGAAAAAATCGGAAAGCAAGAACATAGACGGTGATGTATACAGAACAACTGTCACCAGCTATACCCGCGGAAAAGACTATACGGTTATACTTGAAAAGCGGTTCTTAACCGCTGAGGACCGCATTCTGATCATTGATGACATTCTCGCCACCGGAAAAGCTCAAAGAGGTCTGCTCGATATCAGCCAGCAGGCGGGCGCTGCCGTTGCGGGCATCGGTGTCGTGATTGAAAAAGGCTTTCAGGGCGGCGGGGACAAGCTTCGCGAGGCCGGATATAACGTCCAGAGCCTCGTCATTATCGACAGTATGGAAAACCAGACGGTTCAGTTCCGCGCATAAGGAGAAGTCTCAGCGCGGGTTTTGTTTTTATACGCCTTATTTAGAGAACTCCGCCATGCAGTCAGGCTATTCATAGAGCAGCAAAACGTTTTTTAGAGACTGTCCTGAATTTTGTGTAAACCTCCGATAAGGTGTAAGAAGGAAGCACCTAAACGGAGGTTTTTTCATGGCACGAAAGATTACACCGGAACGTAGGGAACAAAGGAAGAAGCTCTTGGC